>CAYSWB010000013.1:19222-39072 GCA_964434575.1 uncultured Candidatus Peribacteria bacterium
GGAAACCGCTCCAAGAAGGCCTTGAAGGCCGGAATCACGCGCGGGACCTGCGTCTGCTGCAGCATGATTTCGGACACCAGCACCATGTACGCGCGCTGGGTGTCGTCGGCCACCTTCAAGTCGCGCCAAGGAAGCGTGCGCTTATGGCGCGAGTACCACGACCAGATTTCCTCGACGAAGATGCGGATGTGTTCCTGGCGGGTCATGTGCACATCATAAGGATTCAGGGGAGTCAGGGGAAACAGAGGAGTCAGGGGATCCCCTGCTTCTCCTGCATCGCATGACTCCCCTGAATCCCTACTTCTGGATTCCAATCCGATCCTCGATTTCCTGGTCCACGAACACCTTCTTGCGGCCGTACTTCATGCGGCTGTATTCCTTGATCAAAGCGCCCAGCTTCTCGTTGCGCTCGGACTCGTCGTAGATGGTGGCCAGCGAGAACGGACGCGACGTGGTGTTGTTGATGTTCAGCTTCACGTAGCAGTTGAAGTTCGGGATACCGATGACGTCCTGCTCCGACACGACCGGCGCCATTTCTTTGGCCATGTACTCGGCGTCTTCTGCGCCGATCTTGAAGCTCATGATGGTACCCACGTTACCGAACACGGCGTCGCGCATTTTTGAGCTGGCTTGGCCGTAACCTTCGGTCTTGCCGACCAGCTGGCCGATGTACTGGTGAGCCATGATCAGGCCCAGCTCGTACTTACGAGCCTCGGAGAGGATGGTCGCGAACGCGTCGGTGATGAAGTTCTGGAACTCGTCGACGTACAGGTAGAAACGGCGGCGGTCCTTCTGCGGGATGTCGGCGCGGCTCATGGCCGCCATGTTGACCTTGTTGACGAAGATGAGGCCCAGCAGCTGGGCGTTGGTGTCGCCGATCTTTCCTTTGGACAGGTTGACCAGCAGCACCTTGCCGCTGTCCATGACTTCGCGGACGTTGAATGCGGATTTCGGCTGTCCGATGATGTTGCGCATGGTGGCGTTCGTCACGAACGGACCGAACTTGGCTGAGAAGTACGGGATCATTTCTTCTTTTTCGCGCGCGCCGGTCTTGGCCATTTCATTGTTCCAGAAGCCGCGAACGACGTTGTTGCGGCACTTGCTGACCTTGTAGCGCTGGAACTCGTCGTCCACGAACAGGCGGGGCACGTCGATGAGCGTGGCGCCCTCTTCCTCGTCATCCATGAGCGTAAGACAGCCGTTGCGGAAGTAGTGCTGGATGCGCGGTCCGAAGATTTCGTTACCGAACATCTTGATGAAGATTTCCATCGCGTCGAGCGACGCGCGGTCTTTCTCCTCGGAGGTTTTGGCCTCGAGCATGTTCAGTCCCATGGGGCGCTCGGTGTCGGCGGGATCGAACACGATCACGTCCTTGGCGCGCTCTTTCGGCGTGTGGGCGAGGGCGTCTTCGATCAGGTCTCCGTGCGGATCGACGATGCACAGACCCGCTCCTCCCGCGATGTCCTGGCGCGACTGCCAGTTGAGCAACGCGGACTTTCCTGATCCGGATTTTCCGATGATGTACTGGTGACGCGTGCGGTCTTTGTCCATGAAGCGGATCATGGTCTCCAGGCCGCGGAAGCGGTTGATGCCCAGCTGGATGCCGGACTTGAACTCCACCGGCGGCGGCGGGAGGATCTTGTACTTGACCCAGTCGATGTTCGGGACGGTGTTGTAACGGCTGTCCGGGAAGTGGTAGATGGACGCCAGTTCCTTTTCGACGAGCAGGTTGCGCGGGTGGGCATACCCGTTGATGCGGCGCTGCCACAGCGGGTAAATCATCTTCTGGTTCAGCTCCAGCGGCATGAAGTCCGTCATCATGCGGCGGTTCCTGAAGTAGTTGCCGTACATGTCCTTGAACACGTTGAAGGCGACCTGCAGGTTGTTGGTGATGTCGAGCGCGCGCTCCCACGTCTTGGCGGAAGCCAGCACGCGCACGGTGGTGTGGTAGCCGGACATGCCGGCCTTCTCGCCCATGCGCTTGTAGAGCTCTTCCTCGGGCTGGATCATACGCACGAACGAGTCGCCTCCCTTGGAGCCCGGCGCGAAGTTCTTGGCCGCGTCATCGCTGGTGAGCATGTTGATGAACGTGCCGACGAACTTGAGGCCCGGAATCTCCTCGAATCGCGACTTCTTCTTGCCCTTGAAGCTCTGGCTGGCGATGCCCTTGATGTGCTTGGACCAATGCTCCGTGAACGTCGGCGTGATGATGAGCTGGATGGTGGCCGTTTCCTCGGGGCTGAGCTTGGACAACACGTTGACCAAATCGTTCAGCGGGTCATCCTGCATGTGGTCGTAAAAGCGCAGCGGATATTCGTACGACTTGCGGCACAGCAGGTTATAGCCGACCAGTTTGTGGCCCTTGGGCCAGATTTCGGGCGTCTTCTTCGGAATCACCTCGGCGTTCGGGTAGAACGACGTGATCTGCTTCTCCACGATGGACTGCAGATTCTTCGGACACAGGACGTAGAACGAGATCAGCGCATCCTCGACGAACAGCTCGAAGCTGATGGTGATGAAGCGGGTGATCCAGTAGTGGATCACCGACCACACCGTAAGGTCCTTCACTTCGTACAACGCTCGGAACAGCTGTTCCATGATGGCGATTTTTTCCTTGAAGTCCTTCTCCGTGCGCTTCTCCTGGTCGATCTTGGAGTCACTGCGCGGCAACACGACCTTCACGCACACCAGGTGCTTGGCGGCGTACCAGGCGTACCAGAAGCGCGACCAGTAAATGACGTAGTTCACGCCGAAATACACCGTGAGGAGGATGAGCACCTTGCTGCCCGTGGTCATGATGCCGAAATCCTCGGTGATCCAGTTCCACAAGCCCGACCAAATACCCAGGTTGAATACGAAGGAAAACACCGCCGAGGCGGCGAAGATAATGGGCCAGAACAGCAGTCGCAGAATGAAGATCATGGCGTGGTTTCTATCTTATAGACAGAAATCCAAGCATTGTATCATAAAATCGCGCGAAAAGACAGCGTTTTGGGCAGAGGAAAGCCATACATTCGACTTCAAAAGTCCGCCTTGCCGTCAAGTGCGGTTTGCGGCCTGGAAGCCGATTTTTTGGCTAATTTCCGCAGTCCGAGACGGTCATGGACATGGTCCTCAGCCGTCCGGCGGTGGTGCCGATGACGAACTGGTAGTCGCCTTCGGCGCTCGGCGTGAAATCAAACCTGTCGCCGGGACCCACCCAATCCTGCATGTCCTGCATGGTGCCGTCGGGATACCGGATGCCCCGGATGACGAAGAACTTTTTTGCCGACAACGCGAGTGTCTCGTTGACCGGGAACAGATGCGGGATGCCCGGCTCCAGAATGACATCCCTGCTCACGCGGCGCTGCATGCGACCATCGTTGCAGCGGTCGACGAGCGTGGAGTCGCCCAGACGCTCGAACGTGGCGTCGATGCGGCCCTTTGACCGCTCGGCAATGCGCAAAAACGCGCCCAGGCTTAGGTCCATGTCGCGCCCCTGCACGAACGGACCGCGGTCGTTGATCCGCACGACCACACTCTTCTTGTTCTCGATGTTCGTCACCTTCACCAGCGTGTTCGCCGGATACGAGCGGTGCGCGGCGGTCATCGCGTGCATGTCGAACGTCTCGCCGAACGCGGTGCCTTTGCCGTGGAATTTCTCCGAGTACAGGCTGGCCTCGTGGACCTCGGTCGCCAGCGCGGCGTCCAGCTTCCGCATGAGTTCCAGCAACTCTTCCTGCGTCAGCATGTGGTCGGGCTCGTAGATGTTGATGCCGTATTTATCGGCCAGCAGACCGGCTTCCTCGGGTTCCACGATCTCCATGAAATCCTTGTTCCCCTCGGCATCGATGGGCTCTAAGTTGCGCGTGCGCAGCAGCCAGATGACCGCGTCGCGCGCGACCAGCGGATCTTCCGGGGAAAAATGTTCGCCGTCGATGGTGAAGCCGCGCGACTTGGCGTACGTGATTTCCAAGAAACCGGGTGAACCCTTCGGCACGTCCAGGTACGGCGTCTCGCGCACGCTCTCGGCCGGACGCCGGATGCTCGACCAGACCAGCAGGAAACCGTCGCGGCGATTGATGGGCGAACCTGCGGCGGAAACCGGGGCGGACGCGCAAACCACACCGATGATGACCATCGCGGAAACGAATCTTCGCATAATGGACGCGAAGTATAGCATGGGCAAGAAGCCGCGCGCTTAAGACCTTAATATGGCTTCTACAAGCCGCTTCCGCGCACCTCACGCCAGGTCACCTCGATGGCATCGTTCCACAGCGACTGCTTGGTGGCCGGCCCGTACACGCCGGCACCGTGCGCATCGGCCGACGTGACGATGCTCTTTTCCAGCTGGTACTTGAGCAGCGCCTGCTTTGTCATGACACCGAAGTTGGCGTTCGCCGCCGAAGGGTCGAAGAACCCGAGCTTGCCGAGCAGGACCTGCAGCTGCTTGACGGACTTGCCCTTGCTGCCCTGCGTCAGCGTGCCCGACGGCATGGCCTCGGACTTCACGCGTTCGGCGACCTTGAGTTTCAGCAGCACGACATTGGTCTTGAGCCTGGACTGCTTCAGCCGCCACGCCTCGATGAGCGCCGCCTGCGTGCCGGGACCGATGCGGCCGGCGCCGTCGGCGTTCTCGTTTGCGATGAGTCCCTGCTCGCGCTGGAACTTCACCACGGCCGCGCGGAGGTCGTCGTCGAAGACGCCGTCGGTGCGTCCGCGGTACATGCCCACATAGCGCAGGACTTTCTGGGCGAGCCTCACGTCGTTACCGGTGGCGCCCGGCTCGATGCCGACCGCCAAGGCGGGCACGCGTCCGCGTTGCACCTGGAGCGCGGCAACCAGGGCGGATGCCGTGCGGTCATCGGAGACCGTTCCGTCACCCGGCAGCCCCATGTCCTTCTGGAACGCGCCCAGTGCTTCTTTGGTCGCGGGACCGAAATTGCCGGTCGGAGCGGTTTTCAGGTAGCCAAGATCGGCAAGATGCTGCTGCAGGACGCGCACGCCGTAGCGGGCTTCATCGGCCTTCAGACCGGCCATGAGCGTAAGCACGTCGGATTTCGCCAGGCCCGCCATGGACTTGGGATCGGACGGGAAATTCCCGAGCACGATGGATTCGGCCGGCGCTTTCACGCCCAGCGGATAGACCTTGCCTTTCACGCGGCGCACGCCCCACTCCATGGCGCGGGCCAAACCTTCTTCGCCGTAACCCATCCAGATGTCGATGCGGTGCAGGCCGTTATCCCATTCGATGATGCGGCCGCCGCGATCATGGATGGTGCCGACGCCGACGCCGTCGAGTTCGATGACGGTGCCGAAAGAGTAGCTGGGCGGTCCGGCCAGCATGCCGGCGTACACGCCGGTGCCGTCTGCGCCGCGGATGCCTTCGCCGTTGAACATCTTCTCCTCTTCATAGCTGCCGCGGAAATAGCAGCACTGGTCCGGTAGCGGCGAGTAGTAGGCCGTGACGACGAAATCCTGTTCGTACACTTCTTGATTCGCGTAGACGGGCGAAAACAAACTGCCCATCAGCACCGTCATGATGACGGTCAGCGGATACACGCGGAGTTTGGAGAGTTGGATGTACATGCGGTGTGTGTTTTGGGTATCGGAGTATTCTAGCAGAAAATGGCCCTCCCGAGGCATTGACCATATGCAGATAATCTCGTAAAAACCGGAAATGTATATTCGGTTGGACGATCCGGAAAAGAACCTCGAAATCCGGGTTGCGGTATCCGGACCGGGCAGCTACGATCTCGCGCGACATGAAGAACGCCGCCCACACCGGCACCCCGGTGTCCGCTACGGACAGGGGTGGCGATTTCCCGAAAAATGACGACAGGGAAACCATCCTGTTGCTCGGTTCCGGCGCCCTGAAGATCGGTGAAGCCGGAGAATTCGACTATTCGGGAAGTCAGGCGATCAAAGCGTTCAAGGAAGAAAACAAGCGCGTCGTGCTCATCAACCCCAACATCGCCACCAACCAAACCAGCTGGAAGCTCGCGGACCGCGTGTACTTCGTTCCGGTGCAGCCGGAGTTCGTCGAGCAGGTCATCCAGACCGAGAAGCCGCAGGCGATCGCACTCAGCTTCGGCGGACAGACCGCGCTGAACTGCGGACTGAAACTCCAGGAACTCGGCATTTTGAAAAAGTACGGCATCCGCGTGCTTGGCACCTCCACCGACGCCATTCGCAAGACCGAGGACCGCGCGCTGTTCAACGCAGAGCTGAAGAGCATCGGCGTGGACGTGCCGCGTTCGTTTGCCTGCGAAAGCATGGAAACCGCCATTGCTGCGTCGCAGAAAATAGGATTCCCGCTCATCATCCGCGCCGGCTTCGCACTGGGCGGCAAGGGTAGCGGCCGGGCAAACGACCCCGAGTCACTGAAGGAGCTTCTAAAGGTGGCATTCGTGGAATCGCACCAGGTGCTGGTGGAAGAAGATCTCACCGGCTGGAAGGAAATCGAGTACGAGGTGGTGCGCGACAAGGCGGACAACTGCATCACGGTCTGCAACATGGAGAACGTGGACCCGCTGGGCATCCATACCGGCGAATCCATCGTGGTCGCGCCCAGCCAGACGCTGGACAACTACGAGTACCAGATGCTGCGGAACATCGCGACGAAAGTGATCCGGCACCTGGGCATCGTGGGCGAGTGCAACATCCAGTACGCCCTGCACCCCACCAGCCGCACGTACCGCGTCATCGAGGTGAACGCACGCCTCAGCCGCAGCTCCGCCCTGGCGTCCAAGGCCACCGGCTACCCGCTGGCATTCATCGCCGCCAAGCTGGCGCTGGGCTATACGCTGCCGAAACTCAAGAACTCCATCACCCGCGTCACCTGCGCCGACTTCGAGCCGTCGCTGGACTACGTGGCGGTGAAAGTCCCCCGCTGGGACCTGCAGAAATTTTCGTTCGTCAGCGACGAGATCACCAGCGAAATGAAGTCGGTGGGCGAAGTCATGGCGCTCGGACGCAACTTCGAGGAAGCGCTGCAGAAGGCCATGCGCATGCTGAACATCGGCGCCGACGGCCTGTACCCGATTCCCGCCAAACTCTCCAAGAAGGACCTGCCCAAGGAAGTGAAGAACCCGAGCCCCAGGCGCATCTTCGCCATCGCCGAGGCGCTGGCCCAGGAATGGACGCCCGAGGAGATCAACAAGCAGACGGGCATCGACAGGTGGTTCCTGCAGCGCATCCAGCATTGCGCCCTCATCCGCAACCAGATCTTCCAGGGCAAATCCAAGACACTCCCGAACGACCTCCTGCTGCAAGCCAAGCGAGCCGGCTTCTCGGACTCCAGCATCGCCGCCATCCGCGACGCCAAGGCGTTGGACGTCATGGAGCAGCGCCTGGAAGCCGGCATCCGCCCGGTCATCAAGCAGATCGACACCCTGGCCGGCGAATTCCCGGCCCAGACCAACTATCTGTTCGCCACCTACAATGCCAACACGCACGACGTGAACTTCGACGACCGCAAGCCGAAAGCCGGCGAGACCGCGGTGCGCGAGAGGGTGGTGGTGCTTGGCGGCGGACCGTACTCCATCGGCTCCTCGGTGGAGTTCGACTGGTGCTGCGTGCAGGCCGTGCACGAACTGCAGGAACAGGGCTACGAGGTGACGATGATCAACAGCAACCCCGAAACGGTGAGCACCGACTACGACGAGTGCGACGTGCTGTTCTTCGAGGAACTGACCTTCGAGCGCGTGATGGACATCCTGCGGTTGCTGAAGCCCGTGGGCGTGGTGGTGTCGATGGGCGGACAGATCCCCAACTCGCTGGCTCCCAAGCTTGCCGCCGCCGGCGTTGCCATCCTCGGAACCGATCCCAAGAACATCGACCAGGCCGAAGACCGCCACAAGTTCTCCGCGCTCTTGGACACGCTGGACGTGCGCCAGCCGGAGTGGAAGGAATTCGCCGACTTGGCCTCGGCCAAGCAATTCGCCCGCAAGGTCGGCTTCCCGGTGATCGTGCGCCCCAGTTACGTGCTGTCCGGCGCCGCCATGGCCGTGGTGCACGACGAGGACGACCTGAAGGGTTACCTGGAGGACGCGACGAAAGTGTCCAAGGAAGCGCCGGTGGTCATCTCCAAGTTCGAGGAAGGCGCCAAAGAAATCGAGTTCGACGGCGTGGCCCAGAACGGCAAGCTCCTCTTGTACGCCATCGGCGAGCACGTGGAGAACGCCGGCGTCCACTCGGGCGACGCGACCATCGTTCTGCCGCCCCAGCGCGTGAACATCGAGACGTTCCGCAAGATCAAAGTCATCGCCAAGAAGATCGCCGCCGGCCTGCAGATTTCCGGCCCGTTCAACATCCAGTTCCTGGCCAAAAACAACCGCCTGCTGGTCATCGAGTGCAACCTGCGCGCCAGCCGCTCCTTCCCGTTCGCCAGCAAGGTGACCGGCGTCAACTTCGCCAAGATCGCCACGCAGGCCCTGCTCAAGCGCGCCGACCCGAACAAGCGCTACCAGACGCTGGACTTAGACCACGTCGGCGTGAAGGCCGCCCAGTTCAGCTTCAGCCGCCTGAAGGGCGCCGACCCGCGCCTGGGCGTGGAAATGGCTTCCACCGGCGAGGTGGCGTGCTTCGGACTGAACGTGGAGCAGGCGCTGCTGCTGTCGCTGCGCGCCATCGGCTTCCAGATGCCGCGCAAAAACGTGCTGCTGACCATCGGCAAGCTGGAGGACAAAGTGGACATGCTGCCGGCCATCATGGCCATGGAGAAGCTGGGCTTCACGCTGTTCTGCACCGGCCGCACCCACGAATTCTTGGCCTCGCGCGGTCTGAAGAGCGCCCTCCTCTATAAAATCTCCGAGCCGCGCAGCCCCAACATCCGCGAGTACCTGGAGAACAAGCGCATGGACCTGGTCATCAACATTCCGCAACACGCCTCGTCCGCCGAGAAGACCGACGGATACTTCATCCGCCGCATCGCCACCGACCGCGGCATCCCGCTCGTGACCAACGTGCAGCTGGCCAAGCGCATCGTGGAAGCGCTGCAGATGTTCGAGGAGAACAAGAGCCTCCCGCTGGTGGCCTGGCCGGACGTGCTGCACGCGCACCGCACCTAAGCCCGGAGAAAACCCCTTGCAGACCCATCTTCTCTCCCCTAAGCTGTCTCAGCTTTATGACCGTTTACGCAATCAAACGCGGCGAGGAATCCAACGACCGACTGCAGTCCCGCTTCAAGAAGCAGGTGCAGGAGGCTCGCTTCGTGAAGATCCTCCGCGAGCGCAAGTACCGCAAGAAGCCCCTCACTCGCCGCCTCCAGCGCATCCGCGCCCTCAAGCGCGAAGGCTTCCGCGCCCAGAACCGCAAGAACCAGTACTACTCGAACATGTAATGTATCCCGGAGGGATGAGTTACCAAGGGTTTTTTTGACAGATGGCAAAGACGACCAAGATGACAAGGAATGCGATGAACCCTTGTCGTCTTTGACGTCTTTGATCTCCTTGAAATCCTTTAAAAGTCCTCGAACTTCAGCCGCTTCATCAGCGTACCCAGTAGGAAGACCGGTAAGCCCACGATAGACGTCCAGTCTCCGTCGATACGCTCGATCATGAGCTGGCCCTGGCCGTCGATCTGGAACCCTCCGGAGCGGTCTTTCCATTGTCCGGTGGAAATCCACCAGTCCATGTCGGCCTGGGACAATTCCTTGAACCAGACGTGCGAACTGGAGATGCCCTCCTCCACATCGCCGAACGGATCGATGACGCACAGTCCCGAGTGCACGGTGGAACGTGCGCCCGAATGGAGCGCGAGCATACGGCGCGCATCGGCCTCGTCCACGGGCTTCTCCATGCGGTGATTCTTGGCGTCCACGACGAGCGTGTCGCAGCCGATGACGAACGCTCCGGGCTCGCGCGCCGCAACGTCCTCGGCCTTGAGCCGCGCCAGCACCGCCGAACGCTCGGCAGGATCCTTCACGGTGCAGGCCTCTTCATCGACCGTGCTGGGGATGACGTCGAACCGCAGGCCAAGGCCGGCCAACAGCGTTTTGCGCTGCGGGCTGGCCGAGGCGAGGATCAGACGGGTTGAGTCCGCCATGGGGCGGAGGATTAGCGAAGGATATCCAGCGCGCGCTGCAGCTGGGCGTCGCGGTCGTCGGCGGTCACCATGACGTCGGGCTTGATGCCGATGCCGTCGACCAAATTGCCGTTCGGGGTCATGTAGTTGGCCACGGTCAGCTTGAGTGCTTCGCCGCCGCCGAACGAGATGACCTCCTGAACGCTGCCCTTGCCGAAGGTGGTCTCACCGACGATGGTGGCGCGCTTGTGGTCCTGCAGGGCGCCGGCGACGATCTCTGAGGCGCTGGCCGAACCCTTGTTCACGAGCACCACGACCTTCACGGTGTCCGGAACGGTCGGACCCTCTACCGTGCGCTCGCTGCGGGTCTCGCTGCGGCTCTTCACCTGGGCCACGACGCTGCCGGCCGGAATGAAGTTGCTGACCACGATGTCGGCCGCGTTCAGCAGGCCGCCCGGGTTGTTGCGCAGGTCGAGAACGATACCCTTGGGCTTCTTCGTGGAAATATCGGTGAAGACCCTGCGGATTTCGCGCTCGGTGGTCTCGCCGAATTGCAGGAGCTGCACGATGGCGATGTCGCCCTGCCACTTCACGGTGACTTCCGGGATGGAAATGACCGCGCGCTCGACGCGGACGGTGATCGTGCTGCCGGAGCGCATGATCTTGAGTTCCACGAAGGTTCCCTTCTCGCCGCGGATGAAGCTGACGGCCTTGTCCAAGCCGATGCCCGTGAGCACGTTGCCGTCGGCCTCCAGGATTTGGTCACCGGACATCACGCCGGCTTTCTCGGCGGGCGAACCGGGCAGCGGGGAGACGACGATGATCATGCCTCCCTTGTCTTCGACATGGGCGCCGATGCCGCTGATCTCGCCCTTGATGCCGTTGCTGAACTCGGTGGCGTTCACCGGGCGGAAGAACGTGGAGTACGGGTCGTTCAAGCTCTTCACCATGCCCTCGATGGCCTGGTACGCGGCCTCCTCGTCTTCGATCTTGTCGTTCTTCAGGTAGTCGCGCTCGATGAGCTGCCAGACGGCCTCGATGAGCTCGCGCTTGGGCAGCTGGCTGGACGGGCTCGTATTGAACTTCACGGTGATCTGCAGCGGCACGTTCTTGGTGGCTGCCTGCAGCAGCGACAGCGCCTCCGTACCCGTCAGCTTGTCCATGACACCGAACGAATCGGCGCGGACCGGGTTCATCCAGTTCAGCGCGATGGCATTGGCGACGGCCTGCTTCTGACGGCTGGTCTTCACATCCTTGAACTTGGATACGTCGGCTGCCTCACGCTTGCCGATGAGCTGCGTGAGCACGTCCAAAGCTTCGCCGCGGGTGATGGCCTGGTTCAAGTTGTACGTCATGGTCGCCTGTCCGAACGCTTCCAGCGCGCCGGAGTTCTTGGCCAGACACAGCGTCGCCTTGCGGCCCTTGGGATAGCGCGTATAGGGCAGTTCGCACTCGGTGGACTTGCGCAGACCCGTGATTTCGGCGGACCAGGTGAGGAAATCGATGCGGGACACCGTGTCGGCGGACACGTTCACGATGTCGCTCACCGGACGGGCGGCGAACGCGGCGGCCGGGGCGAGGACTTGCAGGGCCACGAAGACGGCGGCCAGGGACTTGCGCATGGACATAACGCTGGGAGGGAAAGTTCGCATCCAAAAAACACGAACGGAGTACCGCGTATGGTACGCGCCGCCATGGGGCATGACAACCGGGAAGAACGATCCCTTAAACGATTCTTAACCTACTGGACGAAGACCTGGGACTCGACCACCGTGCCGAAATCCTTCATATCCTCCTTGCGGGCAAAGAGGTACACCAGCAACCACAAACCGCCCACCACGTACAGCACGGCGGGCACCAGCGTGATGGCGATGCCGCTGAGGAACGAATTCGTATCCTGACCCAGCAGCGCGCCGATGCTGGTGGGGTTGCCCGGCAGCACGTCGGGAAGCGACACGGTGAAGTCGAAAATGCCATGCAGGACGATGGAGGCGATGATGCCCAGGATCATCTGGAAGCGGCCGTAGACCGCCTCCGTGCGCAGGTCCAGAAGCTTGCGGATCCAGTTGATGACCGGATGCACGTTACCCTGGGCGAACTGGTCGCGCAGCACCGGCGACGCGAAGAACGCCAATCCGAAGTAGTAGCCCAGCACGCCGGTGGACAGGATATGCACCATGTTCGTGAGGACCGAGCGGCCGACCACGTTGCCGATGAACACGCCCCACATGGGGGTTTCTGGCCGGATGAGGTAATTGCGCACGAAGCCCACGAAGTACGTGGGGTTCACCAGGTTCTCGGCGAACGCGAAGCCGATGGCCACGATGATCGCCAGCTGCATGACGTCGTCGATGGACCGGAAGAACGATTTGCTGCTGTGTCGCAGCACCCAGTATTTGCTCACTTCCTCGATGATGCCGACCCACATGTACGTCACCAGCGTGGTCAGCAGCACGGCAAGCGTTGTCTTGGAGGCCGCGCCGTCCAGGAGGGTCGTCTTCACGAACGCGCTGGAGCTGCTGCCGAAGCTCAGCGGCACGACCTTGAACAGGAAGAAGTTCAGCTGCAGCGAGCGCGTCATCATCTCGTGGTAGAACAAGATGGGCGCGGTGGAGAGCATGCCGGCGAAGAACGCCAGGAACACGATGCTCAGGCGTTGCTTGTGATACGAGAGGAACAGCTTGCACCAGATGACGACGGGGACCAGCGCGACTAAGGCGGCCAGCGCGGTGGCGAACAACACCTCGCCGCTCTTGCCGCGCAGGATGGCGTAGGCGATCCAGAACACGAACGTGCCGAGCACGGTTGCCTTGATGCTCGCGCTCCACGGGCCGAACAGGAACCGCCACGACATCACCACGCATACCACGCCGAGCGCGACCAGGAAGGGGTCTTGCTGCACGCCGGTCTCGAAGATGGCACGCTTGAAAGCGATGAGGATCCACGTGACAACCGTGCCGAGCACGAACGCGAAGAAGTAGCGGTAGCGATCCTTGCTGCCATGCCAGCGCGCCTGGTCGAAAATGCCGAACGCGATGATGGCCAGGAACACGAACAGCGAGCGGTAGGCGGTGCTCTCGTCGATCAGCCCGCTGAACAACGTGCCTTTGCCGTAGAACATCGACAGCGCGATGACCACCCCTGTGGCCACGGCCGCGCCGATCATGACCTTCACGCTGGGGAGATACGGGTGCTTCTTCTCCACGTCGGCCAGCGACTGGCTTTCCACGGCCGTGACGTTCATGGCGCCCGTCCAGATCCTGATGAGGATGAACGCGACCACGGCGACGCCGATGATGATCGGGATGGTCATAGAGGTAAAATCTTAGGATTATAGCAGATTTTTGGCTTGGGATAAAGCAACAACGGGAAACCAGAGAAACAGGGGATTCAGGAGAAACAGGGGACGTTTTTTGTTCCCCTGACTCCCCTGTTTCTCCTGACTCCTTGAAAGCCGGGATTTCCTGTATCCTTCGCTGCGCATTTCACCACTTCATCCCTTGCCCGCCACCACCCTCGACCAGATCGTCTCGCTCGCCAAGCGCCGCGGATTCGTGTTCCCGGGCTCCGAGATTTACGGCGGCCTGGCCAACACCTGGGACTACGGTCCGCTGGGACTGGAACTGAAAAACCGCGTGCAGCGCCACTGGTGGAACCGTTTCGTCCGCAGCCGCCAAGACATGGTCGGCCTGGAGAGCGGCATCCTCATGAACCCGAAAGTCTGGGAAGCCAGCGGCCACGTCAGCAACTTCGGCGACCCGCTGGTGGACTGCAAGAAGTGCAAGCAGCGCTTCCGCGGCGACAAGCTCATCGAGGAGAAAATGGGCGTGGAGGCCGCCGCCATCCTGAAGCTCGACCAGGTCCAGCCGATGCTGATGGCCGAGAAGATCGCCTGCCCGAACTGCAAGAGCGTGGATTGGACCGTGGCCAAGAAGTTCAGCCTGATGTTCAAGACCGAACAGGGCGTGGTGGAAGGCGAGGGAAACGACATCTACCTGCGTCCGGAGACGGCCCAGGGCATGTTCGTGGATTTTAAGAACATCGCCGGTTCCATGCGCAAGCGCCTGCCGTTCGGCATCGCGCAGGTGGGCACCGTGTTCCGCAACGAGATCACGCCGGGCAACTTCACGTTCCGCACCCGCGAGTTCCAGCAGATGGAAATCGAGTACTTCATCGAGCCGGGCAGCGAAGGCGAACACTTCGAGAAGTGGAAGGACAGCATGTGGCAGTGGTGTTTGGACATCGGCCTGTCGCCCGAGCGCCTGCGCGTCCGCGAGCACACCAAGGAAGAGTTGTCGCACTACTCCAGCCGCACCATCGACATCGAGTACATGTACCCGTGGGGCTGGGGCGAGCTTTTCGGCTTGGCCAACCGCTCGGACTTCGATCTCACGCAGCACGAAAAGTTCTCGGGCCAGGACCTGAAGTACACCGACCCCGACGACCCGAAGAAGAAATTCCTGCCGTACGTGGTGGAGCCGACCTTCGGTCTGACCCGCGCCGTGCTGGCGCTGATGCTGGAAGCCTACTCCGAGGAGAAGGTCGCCGAAGACGACGTCCGCACCGTCATGAAATTCGCAAAAAAGATCGCACCGGTCGATGTCGCTATTTTGCCACTTTCGAAGAAGGAACACCTCGTCGCCAAGGCCCAAACCGTGTATCAAAAAATTGTTCAAGAGACCGACCTGAACATCGACTTCGACCTGACCGGCAGCATCGGTAAACGCTACCGCCGCCAGGACGAAGTCGGCACGCCCAAGTGCATTACGGTCGACTTCGGCACGCTGGGAGAAGATCCGGCGCAGGGCGCACCCGACACCGTGACCATCCGCGACCGCGACACGCTCCAGCAGGAGCGCGTGAGCATCGCCGAACTGATCGCAAAACTGAAATAACGCCCCCACGAACCTCAGCCCGGCGTCTTCGGAACCCGACGACGCCGGTTTTCTTGACCGTATCCGGACACGCCGTAGAGTCGGCTCCATATCTTCCCCACCCCACGCATGAAGATGAAGAGAATGTACGGCGCGGTCGCCCAAGGCGACGCGATCCGCCAGAAGGAAACCCCGGCCCGGCCGTGGGAACAGCCCGAGGCACGCGGACACCGCAACGGCGCGCCGGAAACCGGCGACGAGCATCTGAGTGAATTGGGCGTGTATCTGCGCGACAAAGTCCGCGCGATCATGGCCTACCTGGGAGGCGGCAACGGCAAACACGAGTAAACGCGCTTGCAAGGCTTTCCACGGGCCTGTATAAGAGTGTCTACCGCCCCTGTGGCGGCTCGCTCCCGATCGATCGCTGCGGTCCTGACTCCGAAAGGAGGATCCTCCGCGCTCGGCGAGAAGACGTCGGGAGTTTGACCCCAAGGACCACCCATCATCGAGCAGCCGACACCAAGCGTATGTCGCGCTCATTCCCCCTTCTCTCATGCCGATTCCGTCGGAGAAAGAACTCGTTCAGGCCGCTTGCCACTTCGGCCACCGCAAGGAAAAGTGGAACCCCAAGATGAAGCCGTTTTTGTTCGGCGTCCGCCGCGGCATCCACATCTTCGACATCGCCAAGACCAAGAAGGCGCTGGAGAAGACATGCAGCGAGCTGAAGGCCCTGCAGAAGAGCGGCAAGACCATCCTCTTCGTCTCCACCAAGCTGCAGTCGCTGCAGCCGATCGAGGAGCTTTCGCGCGCCACCGGCCAGCCGGTCGTGACCAAGAAGTGGGTTCCGGGACTGCTGACCAACTGGACCACGCTCAAGCACCGCATCCGCTACTACCTGGACCTGCAGAACTCGTTCCGCACGGGTGAAGTCGAGAAGTACACCAAGAAGGAACAGACCCAGCTGCGCAAGGAGCTGGCCAAGCTCGATGCCGGACTCGCCGGTGTCGCCGGCATGACCGGTCTGCCCGACGCCATGTTCGTGGTGGACGCCGTCCGCGACCGCGTGGCCGTCCTGGAGGCCAAGAAGATCGGCCTGCCGATCTACGGCATCTGCGACAGCAACGCCGACCCGGACGCCTTCAAGGTGTTCATCCCGGCCAACGACGACGCCGTGAAGTCCATCGCCCTCATCCTCAAGACCGTCCAGGCCGAACTGGCCCTGGAGAAGTCCTCCGGCAAGGTCGAAGACAAGGACGCGTAATCTGCAACCATTCCCCTACCCGCTTTTCCCCTTTGCATCTATGGCAGTCACCCCCGCACAAGTAGCAGAACTCCGCGCCCGCACCGGCGCGGGCATCCTGGCCGCCAAGCAGGCCCTCGATGAGGCCAACGGCGACACCGACAAAGCGATCGACATCCTGCGCAAGAAAGGCCAGGCCCAGGCCGTGAAGAAGGCCGACCGCGACCAGCGCGAAGGCGGCATCTTCGTTGCCGCGTCCGACAAGAAGGCCGCCGTGGTCTTCGTGAAGTGCGAGACCGACTTCGTCGCCCGCTCCGAACCCTTCCTGAAGCTCGGCCAGGAGTTGGCCAAGACGCTGCACGACAAGGGCCAGGGCGCGCTCGACACGATGGTGAAGGACAAGATGTCCGGCGCCGTCATGGAGCTGGGTGAGAACGTCTCGCTGGGCGACAGCAAGCTCGTGGAGGCCGGCGTGGTCGGCACCTACGTGCACAGCAACCGCAAGATCGGCGTGGTCGTCGGCTTGGACGGAGGCACCGTCGAGCAGGCCACCGACGCCGCCATGCACGCCGCCGCCATGAACCCGACCTACGTGAAGCCCGAAGAGGTTTCCGCTGACTCCGTCGCCAAGGAGCGCGAGATCTGGAAGGAGCAGATGGCCAAGGACAAGAAGCCGGCCGAAATCATGGAGAAGATCATGCTCGGCAAGGAGAAGAAGTTCCGCGAGGAGAATGCCCTCGTCACCCAGCCGTTCGTGAAGGACCAAAACCAGACCGTCGGCAAAATGCTCGGCAAGGCCAACGTCACGGCCTACGTCCGGGTCGCCGTCTAATCGATTCCCAACACGCTCCGGAGGGCCTCCAAACGGGGGTTCTCCGGATTGTTCGTAGAGAAAACCTTTCTTTGACGCGCGTTTTGCCGTATAATGTGCCTCATGGCTGCATACGACGTACTCATCGCCGAAGACGACACCGTCCTGCGCGACTTGTACCTGCGCAAGTTCAACAAAGAAACCTACACCGTGCGCACCGCCAGCAACGGACAGGAGGCTTTGGCCCTGATCCAAGCCAAGAAACCCGATCTCATGCTGCTGGACATCAACATGCCGGTCCTCGACGGTTTCGGCGTGCTGGAAAAGCTCCCCAAAGACCAGCGCGGCTTCCCGGTGATCATCCTGACGAACTTCGCCGACCAGGCCAACCGCGACCGCGGCGCCGCGTTGCAGGTGGATGACTATTTCGTGAAGAAGGACATGACCATCAAGTCGCTGATGGAGATGGTCGAGCGCCTGCTCAAGAACAAAGCCGCGTAGGCACCGGCTCCCGGCGGGTCCAAGGCTCTTTCAAAAAGGGCGTTTTTCTGCTACACTAAGAGGATTATGCGACATCAAAAAACAGTGACGGTTGCCGGGTCCGCACTCCTGCTCTGCGCAGGCGCACTTGCGTTGCTGGCAAGCCAGCCGGACGCCTTGCGGATGGCGACGTTCATCATGCAGGTGATCGGCGGAACCGACGGATATTCGCTGCTTGCCGTCGGCATGGCGGCCGTGGCGGTCGCCGTGGCGATGCAGTGGCGCGCCATCGCGAGGCTCTGGAACATTCACAAACTGTCGCTGGCCACGGTGGAGGCGCGCGTTTCGCACCTGCCGCGCAACACGGAAATCGCCCATACGGCCATTCTGACGCTGGCACTGGTGATCATGTGCACGCAGTTCTCGGCGATCGTCTACGCCATGGCGTATACGTTGTTCGCCAGCACGAGCGAGTCGAAGAACACCGAAGTGGTGATCATGGGCGACTTCAACGGCGACGGCGACGTGGATTACATCGCCGGAAACCGCGACGGCGGAGGAACGGCGAAGCTGGACATGTACATCAACGACGGCGCCGGCAGCTACACGCATTCCGTCTTCGGACGCTCCTCGCAATTCGAGGATTTCGACGCCGGTGACATCGACGGTGACGGCGATTTGGACGTGGTTGGCGCCTACGACACGAACTGTCTGCGTACGTACTTCAACGACGGCAACGGCGTGCTCACCGACCCGAATGACCTGACGGAGTGCGCGATGGCGGACGCGTCGTTCAACGTCATCACGCTCGCGGACGTGGACAACGACGGCGACTTGGACCGCGTGCTGATGAGCGACACGTACGTGCTGAGCAACGCCGTGGAACTCAACGACGGCGACGGAAACTTCACGTCGGCGGTGTCCACGCTGCCCATCGCCTGGAGGATGGCGATGGCGGACTTCAACAGCGACTCGCACCTGGATATCGTCTACACGAGTCCCAACGGACACACCGTGGACATCCTGAGGGGCAGCGGCACGGGCTCCTTCAGCGCGCACTCGACATTCACCATCGCCACCACGCCGTACAACCAGCATCTGTCGACGGCCGACCTCGACAACGACGGCGACATCGACATCGTGTTGTCGGGCGAAAGCGGACAGGTGTACCCCGTCATGAATGACGGCACCGGCGTACTCGGAACTCCTGGCGCGCTCAGCGGGCCGTTGCAGGTGCGCTCCACCGCTCTTGCGGACGTGGACAGCGACGGCGACGTGGACATCATCGTGTCCGCCGCGGATTCGTTCGGGACGATCGGCGGCACGCGCATTTGGCTGAATAACGGCGGAGGCTCGTTCAGCGACAGCGGATCCCCCACCACCGAACGCGGGGACTGCACGAAGTCTGTCGCCGTGGGCGACATCGATAATGACGGCGACCCGGACTACGTGGCAGGCAATGACGATGTCGGTTGCGCCATGGCGGGAGCAGTCAACCGGCTGTACGCCAGCGATCAAGCCTCCACGCTGGCCAACGCCGCGCCTTCCGCTCCCGCATCGGGCTTCAGCGTGACGGTGGAAACCGGATCGGTCACCGTGGGGCCGAACAATCCTGTTTCGAGCGGCAATGACGCGGCAATCGGCACGGAAGCATGGGCAAACACGTTCAACATCTCGACGTCCAACGACGGCTCGGCAAGCCTCACGTTGGCCGCGAACGAGGTCAGCAATTATCTCACCGCCACCGACTTCGGCTTCAGCATTCCGTCCGGCGCCACCGTGGCGGGCATCAAGGTCGAATGGGAGCGTCGTTACGCACTTGCGCCCGGAAACGACGAAGCCATCCGCATCATCAACGGCGGAGTGATCGGCACTGCGGACCGCTCTTCCGTTTCGGCTTGGCCGGGAACGGACACATACGCCTCCTACGGCGGCACCAGCGACCTTTGGGGTCAGACATGGACTGCCGCGCAAATCAACGCCAGTAACTTCGGAGCCGCACTCGCCGTCCGCGGCAACGCCGTGAGCATAGGCCAAGCTCTCGTGGACCACGCCAGGATCACCGTGTACTACGCCAGCGGGGCGAACATCACGCTGCGTTGGGGCTCCGGCTCGGACGCGATCACTCCCCTGCGCCAGCTGCAGTACCAAGTCCGCGTAGGCACGGTTGCATCCGGCGACGACATCGTGCCCGGCATGACCGCGAGTCCGAACTATGTCGACCGCCAACTGCCCAACGGGCAAAGCCGTAAGCGCGTCATCCGCGATCTGGCATGCAATCAAACGTACTACTGGGCGGTGAAAACGCTCGATACGGGCCTGCGCCTGAGCACGGAATCCGCCGAGCAGACGCTGACCATCGGCAGCACTTGCGGTGCAGGCGGCGGAGGCGGAGGCGGTAGCAGCAGCTCTGCAGCGGGAGGCGGAGGCGGAGGAGGGT
>CAYSWB010000014.1:0-39039 GCA_964434575.1 uncultured Candidatus Peribacteria bacterium
TCGACAACGCCGCCGACCTCCAGCAGAACAACAACAGCTTCCAGTGGACCAACCATGCCCAGACGACCATCCAGTGCCCGGTCACCAACATCGACCTGTCGGTGGTGAAGACCAAGGCAGATCCGGCCGTCATCGTGCCCGGTTCCATCGTCACCTATAACATCGGCATCACGAACAACGGCCCCGGAACCACCTACAGCGCCGTGGTCACCGACGCCATCCCGGCCGGCACGACCTTCGTGACCAACGGTTCCACCGCCGGTTGCAGCCAGCAGGGCAACAACGTGGTGTGCACGCTCACGAACATCACCCAGCCCGTCGGTTCGACGAACAACATCGTGCTGCGCTTCCAGGTCCCGGCCAACGCGGCTTGCGGCCAGAACGCTTCCATCACGAACACCGCCACGCTCAGCGTGAACGGCGTCACCGACCCGAACACCGGCAACAACCAGAGCCAGGTGACTTCCAACGTCACTTGCCCGGCTCCGCAGTTCACCGGTACCAAGTCCGCCGACAAGACCGTCGCCCTGCGCGGTGACACCCTCACCTACACCATCGTCTTCACGAACAACGGCCAGACCGCTCAGCAGGACATCCGCATCGCGGACGTCGTGCCTGCGGGCCTGACCTTCGTCTCGAACGGCTCCACCGCCGGCTGTGCCGTGAACGGCGGAGTGGTCTTCTGCCCGGCCCAGACCGTGCAGCCCGGCCAGCAGGTTTCCGCCACGCTCAAGTTCCAGGTCGGCCAGAACGCCGTCTGTAACGCGGTCATCGACAACGTCGCCGACCTGCAGCAGGCCAACGCCAGCTTCGCCTTCACCAACCACACCCAGACGCAGGTGCAGTGCCCGGTCGCCCAGGCCGACCTGTCCGTCACCAAGACGGTCAGCGCCGCCCAGGCCACGGTGAACACCGATGTTTCGTTCACTGTCAGCGTCACGAACAACGGCCCGTCGCCGTCCGACCAGGTCTTGCTCAACGACGTGCTCCCGGCCGGCCTCACGTACGTCACGCACGCCACCGCGAACGGTACCTACAACCCCAACACGGGCGTGTGGAACATCGGCACCATGGCCGCCGGACAGACCGTCCAGCTGACCATCGCCGCCACCGTCACCAGCGTCGGTCCGAAGACGAACACGGCCACCGTCGCCGCCCTGACCGCCGACCCGAACCTCGGCAACAACAGCGCCAGCGCCACGGTCACCGGCATCCAGCCGAACCCCCAGTTCTCGGGCACCAAGTCCGTGGACAAGACCCTGGCTCAGCGCGGCGAGGTCGTCACGTACACCATCACCTTCGTCAACAACGGCAACGTCGCCCAGCCCAACATCCGCATCACGGACACCGTTCCGGCCGGCATGACGTTCCAGGCCGCCGGTTCCACCGCCGGCTGCACCCTGAACGGCAACGTCGTTCAGTGTCAGTCGCAGACCGTGAACCCCGGCCAGACCATCACCGCCGTCCTCAAGTTCGTCGTGAACCAGAACGCCCCGTGCAACGCGCCGATCAACAACGTCGCCGTGCTGCAGCAGGGCACCCTGGACATCGCCGTCAGCAACCAGGTCTCGACCGTGGTGCAGTGCCCGGTCGATCAGGCTGATCTGGCCGTCACCAAGACCGCCAACAGCGCCCAGGTGAACGTCGGTTCCGACGTCAGCTTCACCATCACCGTCATCAACAACGGCCCGTCCGTGTCCAACGGCGTGGTCGTCAGCGACCAGTTGCCAGCCGGCCTGACGTACGTCACGCACGCCACCGCCCAGGGCACGTACAACCCGAACACGGGTGCTTGGACCATCGGCACGCTGAATGCCGGCCAGACCGCCACGTTGTCGCTCGTCGCCACCGTCACCACGGCCGGCGCCAAGACCAACACCGCCGTCGCCACCGCGCAGACCCCGGATCCGAACACGGCCAACAACACCGCCAGCGTGACCGTGAACGGCAACCAGCAGGGCGTGGATATCTCGCTCGTGAAGACCAAGACCGATCCGGCCGTGGTTCTCCCCGGTTCCGTGGTCACGTATAACCTCGCCGTCACCAACAACGGTCCCGGCACCACCTACAGCGCCGTGATCACCGACGCCATCCCCACCGGCACGACCTTCGTGCCGAACGGCTCCACCGCGGGCTGTGCGGTGCAGGGCGCCAACGTGGTGTGCACCCTGGCCAACGTCACGCAGGCCGTGGGCACCACCAACAACGTCGTCCTCAAGTTCCAGGTTCCGGCCAACATGACCTGCGGCAACACGACCATCCAGAACTCCGCCAGCATCGCGCTGAACGGCGTCACCGATCCGAACACCGGCAACAACAACAGCTCGGTGACCTCCCAGGTCTCCTGCCCGGCTCCCTCGTTCACCGTGAACAAGACGGGTTCCGCGGTCGGCTCGCCGAACGGCATCATCTTCTACACGATCACCGCCACCAACACCGGCAACGTCCCGCAGCAGGACATCCGCATCGCGGACGTCGTGCCGGCCGGCTTGACCTTCACCACGCAGAACTCGACTCCGGGCTGCGCCGTGACCAACGGCGTGGTGTACTGCCCGGCCCAGACCGTCCAGCCCGGCCAGAGCATCTCGGCCACGCTGTACTTCACCGTCAACCAGACCGTCGCCTGCAACGCGACCATCGATAACGTCGCCGACATCCAGCAGGGCGGCGTCAGCTTCGCTTGGAGCAACCACGCGCAGACCGCCATCCAGTGTCAGGCTCCGCAGCTCTACGTCGTGAAGACGGCCCCGGCCCAGCTGGTCGCAGGCCAGAACGCCACCTACACCTTCACGCTCCAGAACACGAGCGGCTTCGCGGCCCAGAGCATCGAGGTCGCCGACTTCTACACAGACGCCAACGGCAACAAGATCGCTCCGCCGCTGACCTTCGTGTCTTCCCAGGGTCTCACCTGCGCCTACGACGCTCCGAGCCAGTCCGTGAAATGCAACGTCGGCACGCTCCAGGCCCAGCAGACCATCTCGTTCTCCATGACCTTCGCGGTGCCCGCCGGTAACCAGGCCCTGTGCAACACGACGGTCTACAACCGCGTGACGGCCATCTCGGCCGGCCTGCAGGCCTCGTTGGACGCCGACACCGCTTCTGCCACCGTGCAGTGCAACACCGTGCCGCCCCAGTTCACCATCGTGAAGTCCGGTCCCGAGGGCGATTCCGTTTCGCCGGGTGAGATCATCACGTACCTCATCGCCGTCCAGAACACCGGCAACGTCGCCCAGCAGAACATCCGCCTGATCGACAATATCCCGGCCGGCCTCACGTTCGAGCCGAACGGTTCGACCGCCGGATGCACCTCGCAGAACAACCAGGTGACCTGCCCGGTCCAGACGTTCACCGCCGGCCAGAGCTTCGTCTACGCGCTCAAGTTCCGCCTGAACGACAACGCCCAGTGCAACGGCACCATCAGCAACACCGCCGCGCTGCAGCAGAACGGCACGACCTTCGTCACCAGCAACGCCGTGCAGACGAACATCGACTGTGCCGCCAAGCTCGACATCACCAAGACCGCTCCGGCCACGTCCACTGCCGGCCAGACCGTGACCTACACGTTCGTGGTGCGCAACAACAACACCAGCGCCCAGCAGAACGTGAACGTCTATGACTTCTTCATCAACGCGAACAATAACCAGATCGACATGCCGTTCACATTCGTGTCGTCGGCCGGCGCGACCTGCACCAACGACGCCCCGAACCGCCGCATCGTGTGTGCCATCGGCACCATGGCTCCGGGTCAGCAGCTGACCTTCACGGCCACGTTCGCCATCCCGGCGAACAACACCGCCCTGTGCGGACAGACCATCATCAACCAGGTCGACGTCTGGCCGGGTAACCGCCAGGATCTCGCCGACTGGGACAAGGCCATGACCACGGTCCAGTGCCAGGCCACGTATGACGTGGGTATCCAGAAGACGGGTCCCGCCGCGGGCACCTCGCTCCAGGGCCAGAACATCGCCTACACGGTCACCGTGACCAACGCCGGCCCCGGCGCCGCCCAGAACATCTCGTTCAATGACCCGGTCCCGACCGGTCTGACCTACCTGAACGCCACCGGCGCCCAGTGTGCCGCCGCCAACGGCGTCGTGAACTGCACCATCGGCACGCTGACCGCCGGCCAGTCCGTCCCCGTGACGCTGAACTTCTCCACGCAGCAGCCTCCGACGAACAACTGTCAGCCGATCGCCCTGCAGAACACCGCCACGCTGGTCGTGAACGGTGACTCCAACCAGGCCAACAACTCCAGCACGGCCACCACCACGCTCACGTGTCCGGTCACCAATGCCGACGTCGGCGTGACCAAGACCGTGAACAACGCCAGCCCGACGGTCGGCACCAACGTCATCTTCACGATCACGGCCACCAACAACGGTCCGGCCACCGCGCAGAACGTCCGCGTGACCGATCAGCTCCCGGCCGGCCTGACCTACGTCAGCAACACGGCCTCGACCGGCACGTATAACCAGACCACCGGTCTGTGGACCATCGGCGCCTTGAACGCCGGCGCCACCGCCACGCTGACCATCACGGCCACGGCCGCGACCGCCGGCACGGTGACGAACACCGCCGCCATCACGTCCGACAGCCCGGATCCGGTGACCGCCAACAACAGCGCCAGCGTGAACGTCGTCATCGGCACCGTCACCACCCAGATTCCGGATCTCTCGATCACCAAGACCACGAGCCAGGCTTCGGTGAACCGCGGCGAGAACATCACGTACCTCGTCACCGCCACCAACAACGGTCCGGGCACGGCCAACAACGTCGTCATCAAGGACACCTTCAATCCGACCGGCACCCTGACCTACGTCTCGGCTTCCGGCGCACAGTGCTCCCTGACGACCACCAATGAACTGACCTGCACCATCGCCAGCATGGCAGCCGGCCAGATCGTGCCGATCACCATCACGTTCGCCACCCAGCAGTCCACCGGCACGTGCACCGTCGCCACCGTGACGAACACGGCCACCATCGCCACGAACCCCGTAACCAACGACCCGAACACGGGGAACAACACCAGCCAGACCACGTCCACCACGCTCAACTGCCCGCAGCCGAACCTGAACGTCACCAAGACGGACGGCCGCTCCAGCGCCAACGTGAACGACAGCATCAGCTATACCATCACGATCACGAACAGCTCGAACGTCGCCGCCACCAACGTGACCGTCACCGACAGCCTGCCGTCCGGCCTCAGCAACGTCTCCGCCGGTAACGGTGGCAACGTGAACGGCTCGCAGGTCACCTGGAACAACCAGACGGTCCCGGCCAACGGACAGCTCACGCTGACCGTGAACGGCACGGTGCAGAACGTCGGCAACGGCACGACGCTCACCAACTACGTGAACGTGTCCGGTACCAACCTGACCGGCAACCTGTCTGCCAACGACACGACCACGGTGTACTCCAGCACGGTCTACAACCCGCCGCCGATCTACAACCCGCCGTGCAACAACAACTGCTACCAGCCGCCGATCTACAACCCGCCGCCCACGTACAACCCTCCGCCGCTGTACCAGCCCCCGGTCTACACGCCGCCGAGCTACAAGCCGATCTTCCCGCAGACGGGTACGAACGACCTGTACGCCACGCCCGAGAACACGGATCAGTACCTGAGTGATCCGGTCGCGGCCAAGCCCGAGGAGACTCCCGCCGATAACTTCAACCTCATCTTCTTCGCCACCCTTGCCGGCGTGTTCGCCGTCGGATCGGCGGCCGCCGCCAAGTTCGCGGGAGGAGGCGGACTGTTCTAACCTCGCACGTTTCCCTACGAAAAAGCCGGGCTACCCCCGGCTTTTTTCGTCGTGATGCGTCGTGTATTTGCTTAATTTTTAAAATATGTTATAATATGTAAAACACAGCAGCCTCCTACAACAACACCCATCCGCATGCCGACCTCCCGCAAAACCGTTTCGCCGTTCGCGTCCGTGATGCACTTTGCAGGATCGGCCGCTTTCGGCTTGTCGCTCGCGGTGGCTCTTGGCACGTTGCAGGATCCCGGCCAGATCCGCGCCGCCATTCCGGCCGCCATGGTGCGTTCGGCCGTGTCCGTCGCGTACATCCCTGCTCCGCAGTCCGACCGCCAGGCGCGTCGCGAGACCGCCAAGCGCATGTGGAAGGCCGTCGCACAGCGATCGGAACTCCTGCGTCGTACCGTCACCGCCACCTACCTGCGTCCCGATGGAGCAGTCGCCGGCACGTGGAACGTCGCCGTCGCCGAGTATCCGGAGTGGGTGCGCTACGACCTGGACGCCGCCAAGCCGACGGCCAAGATCGATGAAGACGCCATCGCGAAGTCCATCGTGGAAGGCCAATTGATCCGCCTGCCCCAGGCCGTCGATTGCGAGTTGAGCAACCTGCGCACCGACGACCAGGGCGTGCTGCGCGCCGACACGTCGTGTTTGGCGCAGAGCGGCTACCGCTACGACGCCAAGGCCATCGCCAAAGCGCTGAAACAGGCGTTGGATGCCAAGGCGACCGAAACGGCGCTGGCGGTGGAGCCGGTCGCCGGCCGCATCGTCGATGCCGGCAAGCTCGGCATCGGTGACGTGTCGATGATTTCCACCGGCGTGTCCAACTTCAAAGGTTCCGGCGAAGGCCGCAAGAACAACGTCCGCAAGGCCATTGGCCAGCAGGTGAACAACGTTGTCGTTCCGGCCGGCGCAGAGTTCTCGTTCAACGACGTGCTCGGAGGCCCCGTCACGCTGTCGCGCGGCTGGAGCATGGCGCTGACCATTTTCGACGGCTCCCGCCTGGAGATGGCTCCCGGAGGCGGCGTCTGCCAGGCTTCCACCACCGTGTACCGCGCGGCGCTGAAAGCCGGACTGCCGATCGTCGAGCACAAGAGTCACAGCTTGTACGTCTCGTACTACGAGGCGTACGGCGTGGGCCAGGACGCCACCATCTTCCCGGGCAAGCAGGATCTCCGCTTCCTCAACGACACGGGTTCTCCCTTGGTGCTGCAGTCGTTCTACGAAGGTGACGACGCCTACGTGAATATCCTCGGCCGCCCCGACGGGCGCAGCGTGACCATCGACGGCCCGTTCTTCGGGGCCACCGCTCCGGCCGGCCTGCTGGTGAACGGACGCGCCGTCCGCAACAACGAGATCGTGTGGACCCGCACCGTCACCCGCGCGGACGGCACGGTGAGCGACGAAATCATGGTTTCGCGTTACAACGCCGTCCCGAAGTCGCTGGTCGCCAAGTGGCCGGCCGCCGCCGAAACCATCGTCCATGCCGCGGCGCCGGAACTGCTGGTCGAAGAACTCCGTTAGCGCACGGCGTTCTGCCTGCGCCACAGCGCAGCGATGCACGCAACGTACGTGCCGTAGCCGAGGAGCTCGAGCAGCGACGGATTGCCGTTGTAGCCGAAAATGCTTTTCAGGAACTGGCCGACCGGACGGTTTTCGTTCACCACGCCGTTGGTGTCCCACACGTGCTCGATGATGGGCGGCAGCAGCCCGGCTTCTTCGAATTCATGGATGCCGTGGGCGACCAGGCCCGCTCCGAACAGCAGCAGCGCCACGCCGCTGGCGGCGAAAAATTTACGGATCGGTATGGCCGAGAGGCCTTTGAACATGCAGTAACTGAGCAGCAGCGCCGTACCCATGCCCAGCAGGAATCCCACCAGGTGAGCGCCGGCGCGCGCATTCAGGATGGCGGCCTGCAGGAAAATCACGGTTTCGAAGCCTTCGCGGGCGGTGCCGATGAACGCCAGCATGAACATGCCCAGCGCGCGGTCATTCTGGACGTGGGTCGCGACTTCGCTCTCGATGTGCGCGCGCATCAGGCGGCCCTGCCGGATCATCCACAGGATCATCCACGTCAGCAGGCCGGCCGCGATCAACATGGTCGTTCCCTCGTAAATTTGCTCCGCCGTTCCCTGCAGCTTTTCCGCGTAGAGCGTGAATGCGAGCGCGAGGGCGATGCTGGCCGCGATGCCCGCAGTGACGCCGAACCAGACGAATTTCACATGGCGCAGGTTTTGCGTCCGGTGCAAATAGGCCAGCACGATCCCCACGACCAGCGAGGCCTCCAGCGTCTCCCTCATGGTGATGAGCAACGTTGCAGTCATTCGAAGCGACTAAGCAGCACGTGCCGCGACGATAGACCAGCCGGATCGCGGGCGCAAATCAAAAATCACGAAGATGCTTTCGTGTACCGGCGTTGCTTCAGCGGGCGATCGGCAGCCGGAACGACACGGTCGTTCCATGGCCTTCGCGGCTCTTCACCCAAATCGTGCCGCCGGCCCGCTCGATGATGCCGCGCACGATGTAGAGCCCCAGGCCGCTGCCGTCGGGCTTGTAGGTGGCCGCGTTGCTGCCGCGCTCGAACTCCGAGAAAATGCGCGGCACGTCCTGCTTGGGGATGCCGCATCCGCGGTCGACCACGTCCAGCTGCGCCCAGCCGTCTTGGGCGCTGGTCTTCACCGTGATCTCCCCGCCGTCGAACGAGAAGTCCACGGCGTTGTTCAAAAGCTCGCGGATGACGCCGGCGATGAGCTTGCGGTCCAGCTTCATCGTGATGCCCGGTCCGTACTCGGCGGAAATCTTCTGCTTGCGCCGTTCGGCGTGCGGCGCGAATTCCTCCAGTACGCCCTTGGCAATGTCGTTCAGCGTGGCTTCCTCGGCCTTGTATTGGACCTTTCCTTCATGGACCAGGTCCGCTTCGTGGAGCGTGTGCAGGATGTTGTTGAGGCGGCTGACCCCCTCGTCCATGTTGGTGAGCACCTGCCGCGCGGCGGGCGGGGCGTCTTCGTGCAGCAGTTCCAGCGACCACTTGATGATCGACAGGGGACCGCCGAGCTGGTGGAAGGCAAGGCGCAGCAGGCCCGAGCGTTCGGCTTCGATGCGGTGCATGTTCTCCACCTGCTTGCGCGATCCGATCAGCACGATGGCGGAGCCGATGGTGACCACCGCCAGCGCGATGAGCAGCAGCGCGACGGGGGAGAAGATGCTTTGCGACAGGGCCACGTACTGGTCGGCGTCCATGTCCAGACCCAGCGTCGCCACCACCACGCCGTTGGCCGCGCGGATGGGGGCATAGCCGGAAATCAGTTTGCCCCAGCGGTCTTCGGTGACTTCCTTGTCCACCGACGGCAGCGTAAACGCCGACAGCTTCAGCGTGGGCATTTCGCTCACGTCATACTCCTCGGCGAATCCCGACGGCTCCTCGTCTTCGTCCACGGTGCCGTTGCCGTTCACGTCCAGTTCGCCCGGAGTGCGCAGCATGTCGGCGTCGGCCACGAAGGTCATGATGTCCGGGTCGTCGGTCTTGCGCATGATGTACGCGTAGCGGATGTCCGGCACGTCTTCGCGGATGGCCCGCAGCCGCTGCACCACGTCGTGGAACGCCAGCGTTTCCATGTCCGCCTCTTCGCGGATGGAGTCCACCGCGTCGCCGTCGAACTGCATGGCCGCCGCGGCCGCGGTGCTGCGCAGGCGTTCACGGAGCTGTTCGCGCATCAGCACCTGCCCGCGCACGAAAAACAGCACGCCGATCACGCCGATGCACGACGCGATGGCCACCGTGCCAAGCGCGATGGGCAGCGTCGCCGGGAAACGGCGCGCCGCGTTCATCTGTGATTCGGCGGAATACCAAGGCATAGAAATCTCTTGAGTATACCAGAAAAACGCCCGAAACGCACGTCCCGGGCCGGTGAAACCGTCAGCTCCGGCTCAGCCGAAGGCGCCCATGACGTATTCCTTCGTCAGCGGCTTGGCCGGCTGGTCGAACAGGCGCTTCATCGGCGCGAACTCCACCAGCTCGCCGGTGTGGAAGAAGCCAACGTTGTCGGCGATGCGCTTGGCCTGGTGCATGTTGTGCGTGACGATCACGATCGTGTAGTCCTTTTTCAGCAGCAGCAGGAGCTCCTCGATGTGGCGGGTGGAGATGGGGTCGAGCTGCGAGCACGGCTCGTCCAACAGCAGGACGTCGGGCTGCACGGCGATGGCGCGCGCGATGCACAGGCGCTGCTGCTGTCCGCCCGACAGCCGGTACGCGGAGTGGTGCAGGCGGTGACTGACTTCTTCCCACAGGGCGGCCTCTTTCAGGCTGCGGACCACGGCCTGGTCCAACGGGTCGTGGCTGCGCTCGACTTCCTTGCCGTCGATCCTCTGGCGTCGCACCCACGAGCGGCGGCGGTTCTTGATGCCCTGGATCTCCAGGCCGTACGCCACGTTGTCGTAGATGGACTTGGGGAACGGCGTCGGGTTCTGGAACACCATGCCCACGTTGCGGCGCAACGACACCACGTCGGTCCCGTCGTCCAAAATGTTGTAACCGTTCAGCGCCACGGCGCCCTCCACCTTCACCTTGGGCAGGTTGTCGAGCATGCGGTTCAGGCAGCGCAGGAGGGTGCTTTTCCCGCTGCCGGAAGCGCCGATGAACGCGGTGATTTTCTTGGGTTCGATCTCCATGCTCACGTTTTTCACGGCGTGGAGGTGGTTGTACCAGACGTTCAGTTCGCGGATGGACAGCATGGGCATGGAAAAGGGAGAAATCTTACCAGACCTTCTGGGAGCGGAAGCGGTAGCGGAGCAGGATCGCGCCCAGGCTCAGCACGAACGTGAGCAAGATGAGCACCAGCGCCGTGCCCGAGGCGTACTGCCTCGCGAACGGGCTGGAGTGCTGCGTGGCCAGGATGAACGCGTGGTAGGGGAGCGCCATGTACTTGTCCATCGGGCTGCTCGGCAGGTTGGCCAGGTAGAACGTGGCGCCGACCAGGATGATGGGGGCGGTCTCGCCGAGCGCGCGGGAAATGCCGAGGATGCCGCCGGTGATGCAGCCGGGCAGCGCCGCCGGGAGCACGACCTTGGAGATGGTCTGCCACTGCGTCGCGCCCAGCGCCATGCTGCTGTCGCGCATTTTCTGCGGCACGGCTTCCAGCGCTTCCACCGAGCCGCTGATGATCCACGGCAGCGTCATGACCGAGAGCGTGAGCATGGCGGACAACAGCGTCATGCCGAAGTTCAGCATGTGCACGAACGCGGCCAGGCCGAACAGTCCGTAGACCACGGACGGCACGCCCGCCAGGTTGCGGATGGCCAGCTGCACCAGGCGGCGCAGGAACGTGTCTTTGCCGTATTCGGTCAGGTACACGGCGGTGCCGATGCCCAGCGGGAAGCTGAACACCGTCACGCCCACCCCCAGCCACACCGAGCCGACGACGGCGGGGAAAATGCCGCCTTTGGTGATGTCGCTGTGGACCCACGGCGACGTGAGGAAATCCAGGCTGAGCGCGTCGCCGCCGGCCAGGAACAGGAGCGCCAGCACGAGCACCAACACGCCCACGCCCAGCGCCCCGCTCAAGCGGAAGAATCCGAAGAACAGCCGTTGTTCGAGCAGGGTGTTCATTTAGTGGCGGGAGCGGTGGAGGAACAAGTCGGTGAGCGTGTTGATGAGGAACGTGATCACGAACAGCAGCAGTCCGATGGCGAACAAGGAGCTCCAGTGCAGGTCGCCGACGACCACTTCGCGCACTTCGATCGCGATGGTCGCGGTCATCGGGCGGACGGGGTCTAAGAGCGACGTCGGCATTTTCAGGCTGTTTCCTGCCACCATGAGCACGATCATCGTTTCGCCGATCGCGCGCCCGAGACCGAGCATGATGGCGCCGGCGATGCCCGATTTGGCCGCCGGCATGATGACTTTGCGGATGGTCGTCCAATGCGTGGCTCCCAGCGCGAGGCTGGCTTCGGTGATGTTCTCCGACACGCTGGTGATGGCGTCTTCGGACAGCGACGCGATGGTCGGCACCGTCGTGATACCCACCAGGATGGCCGCGGTGAGCGCGTTCAGGCCGTTGCTCAGATTGAAGACGTACGAGATGAACGGTGCCAGGTACAGCAGGCCGAGCAAGCCCAGGACCACCGATGGGATGCCGGCGATCATTTCGATCACGGGCTTGAGGATTTCACGCGTGCGCTTGGAGGCGATGCGCGACAGGTACAGCGCGAGCGCCAAACCGAACGGCACGCCGATGATCAGCGTGGCGATGCTCACCAGCACCGTGCCCGCAAGCAGCGGCAACACGCCCCACTGCAACTGCACGACCGACACCGGGTTCCAGGACGTGCCCAGGAGGAATTCCATGAACGGAACTTCCATCCAGAAGCGGTAGCTGTTGATCACCAGGAACAGGAAAATGCCGACGAGCAGCGCGACGGTCATCCAGGCGATGCCCGAAAACACGCAGTGCATGATCTTGTCGCCCCACCTGGAAGGTCCCGGATTGGGCGTCGGCGGCACCAGGAAGCCCAGTTTTTCACGCGATTTCTCGGACGCCGTCGAAAGAGCCTGAGCACCCGGAAGAGAGAACGGCAGTTGATTCGCAGAGCTCGAGGTCGCCGGACGTTCGGTCATGAAATCCGTGAAGAAAGGTATTGAGGCAATTCTTCCCGACTCGATCGTGCATCGCAAGCGGATTGCCTTGGCATCCGCGCGGTGTCGGCGACGCTTGTCAGTGTGGGAAGATGTTTTTATTTGACATATAATTTTATATAAAATATTATGTATATATGGACTCCATCCTCCCCATCATTCCGATGTCTGATTTGCAGCGGCGCGCCAAGCAGGCGCTGGCCGAGGTGAAGGACTTCGCCGTCATCCAGAGCCACGGTCATGACCGGGCGTTCGTTCTGCACCCCACGCTCGGCCGCATCCTCATGGAGTCCGGCATGCTCGACGCGCTGCGCAAGCGCGCCCTCACCGATGCCACGGCGAAGGACGACCGCACGGCCGAGCAATTGAAGGGTCTCATCGGCGGCGTACTCAAAGAACTCAGCAAGAAGTAGCCATGGCCATCCAGTATCCCACCCTGCAGGCCTGCCGGAAGCTGTTGTTCCCGCTCATCAAGGAGTCCATGGCGAACAACGAACCGGCTCCCCACTACGCGAGCGAACGCTCGGGTCTCAACCGGCTCGAGTCCATCTTCTCGCTGATGCAGACCGAACACTACGAGAGCCTGCACACCAAGGCCGCATACCTGTTCACGTCGGTGATCGACGGGCATCCGTTCAGCAACGGCAACAAGCGCCTGGCCGTCACGCTGCTGACGTACTTCCTCATCATCAACGAGATGAAGATCCACGCCCACAACATGGAGGCCGTGCGGCTGGAGCTGCGGCGCATTTTCCCGAAACTGCGCTGGGAAGAGGTGCACGCGTTCAAGTTCCCGCACGAATTTTTCTTCTACCACTTGGCACTCATCATCGCCGACAGGCAGCAAAAGGGGCAGATGACCTTCCGCCAGGAGCAGAGCGCCGTGACCGAGCTGCTCAAGTTCATCACGTTGCAATAAGGAAGCGGCGCGGGGACAATGCCCGCATGCGCACCTCTCACCTTTTGGCGGCATCCGTCGCCCTTCTTACACCGGTCGTCGCTTTGGCGGCGTTCCGTGACGTTCCTCAGACCCATCCGTACGCGAACGCGATCACGTACGTGCAGTCCGAGCGCATCGTCTCGGGCTATTCCGACGGCACGTACCGGCCGAACGACAGCATCAACCGCGCCGAGTTCACCAAGATCGTGATCGGCAGCATCGTCACCGCCCCCGACATCGAGGGCTGCAGCAAGAACGACGAGGGTCCGGCCTTGTCCGACGTGCCGACCAACAGCTGGTTCATCGACTTCGTCTGCACCGCCCGCAAGCGCGGCATCATCTCCGGCAATCCGGACGGCACGTTCCGCCCGGGCAACCCGATCAACACCGCCGAAGCGGCCAAGATCGTGGTGAAGACCTTCGGCTTCTCCGTCGCCACCCAGGACACCGTGTGGTACCGCCCGTACATCAACGTCCTGAAGCAGAAGGACGCCTTGCCCGCCGCCGCCATGGATCCGTCGCACATCCTCACCCGCGGCGAAATGGCCGAGATCATCTACCGCATCAAGAACCCCGGCGTCACCGATAACGCGGTCGCCGAATGCGTGGTTTCCGGCTGCAGCGGCCAGCTGTGCGTGCAGGAAGGCGACGAGAGCATGACCACCTGTGAGTACCGCCCCGAGTACGCCTGCTACAAGTCCGCCAAGTGCGAGCGCCAGCAGGACGGTCAGTGCGGCTGGACCCAGTCCGCCGCGCTCGACGCGTGCATCAAGGATCCCTCGCAGGCCCAGTCCCTCGGCGAGCGCTCCTACATGGCCTACAGCCAGGGCGTGATCGGCAACGGCGAAACGTCGGTGTTGTTCTTCCACGCTCCGTGGTGCCCGCACTGCAAGACCGAGGATGCAAAGCTGACCGAGTGGTACGGCTCCGGCACCCCGTACGCCGCCTCCACCTACAAAGTGGACTACGACACGGAGACCGCCTTGAAGCAGAAATACGGCGTGAGCACCCAGCACACGTTCGTGCTGATCAACGGCAAGGGCGAGAAGATCCGTATGGTCACCGCCCCGACCGAGTCCGACCTGAAGAACCTGCTGGCCGGCAAGTAAGACGCTTCCAAGAACGCCCGTCGCCGAAAGGCACGGGCGTTTTTTATTGCACCAGGTATCCGTCCACCGGCTTCTTCAGCTTCTTCAGGAAGTGCTTGAAGCCGCCCGTGCCGTACTGCAGCTCGTGCGCGCCGCGCGTGATCTTGCTGATGCTCACGTCGCACTTCTTGGCCACGTCGCGCTGCGTCATGCCGGACGCCAGCGCCTGGATGAGCTGCCAGCGCTCGGCGATGGTCTCCAGCTCCTGGGGCGTGAGGATGTCACGCAGGAGCATCTCGCTTTCTTTGGGCGAGCCGGGCGAAGCGAACAATTCATACAGGTCCTTGAGGGCTTTGGGGTTCATGGTCATGAGGAAGATGAGGATCAGTCTAGCGCGTGGCGCAGCGTGCGGCACGTTTCGGCCAGGCGTTTTCTGTCGGGCAGCTCCTTCACCAGCCGGCTGCCCACGATGACGCCGTCGGCCCCGGCCTCGGAAACCGCTTGCACCTGCTCCGGCGTGTGGATGCCGAAACCCACGCACAGCGGCAGGTCCGTTTCCGCCCGGCAGCGCGCGATCAGCGCCCGCAGTGTCTTCGTGTCGATATCGCCGGTCTTGCCCGTCACGCCCAGGTACGAGACCAGGTACAGGTAGCCGTCGGCGGCCTTGCAGATGCGCTTCAGGCGCTCTTCCGGCGTGTCGTCGCTGACCATGAACACCGGCTGGATGCCGTGTTTCTTCGCGTCGGCCGCCACGTCGGCAGCGTGCTCCAGCGGCAGGTCGGCGATCAGCACCGACGTCACGCCGGACGCTTTGCAATCGGCGTAGAAGTTCCCGGCCCCGCGCTTGAAGATGATGTTGTAGTAGACCAGCAGTCCGACCGGCAGGTCGTGGTCTTTCCGCACGGCTTTGATGATCGCGAAGCAGTCGTCGATGCTCACTCCGGCATCCAGCGCGCGTTTGTCTGCGGCCTGGATGACCGGGCCGTCGGCGGTGGGATCCGAAAAGGGCATGCCCAGCTCCAGCGCGTCGGCGCCGGCTTCGATGTACGTCCGCAGGATCTTTTCGCTGCCGGCGCGGCCCTGGTCGCCGAGCACGGCGAACGGGATGAACAGGGGTCGTTTGAGCGCGGTGCGGAGCGAGGCGTACGGATTCATCGGTCCAGCAGGGAAGGACGCAGGCGAAGGACGTGATCCAGGTCCTTGTCGCCGCGGCCGGAGACGGTGATGAGCAGGATGTCGTCCTTCTTCAGCTTCTTCGCCAATTTCCTGGCCGCCGCGACGGCATGGGACGACTCCAGCGCCGGGATGATGCCCTCGGTACGGGTGAGGTATCCGAACGCGTCGAGCGCCTCGTCATCCGTGGCGGCCACGTATGCCGCGCGGCCGCTGTCTTTCAGGAAGCTGTGCTCGGGTCCCACTCCGGGGTAGTCCAGACCGGCCGAGATGCTGTGCGCCTCGGTGATTTGCCCGTCGTCGTCTTGCAGGCAATAACTGAGCGCGCCGTGCAGGCAGCCGACCGTGCCCTTGTTCAGCGCCGCGCCGTGCTTGTCCGTGTCCAGGCCTTCGCCGCCGGCTTCCACGCCGACCAGCTTCACCCCCGCGTCGGGCACGAACGCCTTGAACGTGCCGATAGCGTTGCTGCCCCCGCCGACGCAGGCGCAGACGGTGTGCGGCAACCTGCCGAAAGCGGTCAGACACTGCTCGCGCGCCTCGTCGCCGATGACGCGCTGGAAGTCGGCCACCATGGTGGGGAACGGATGCGGCCCCGCGACGGTTCCGAAGACGTAGAACGTCTCTTTGGCGTGTGCGACCCAGTAGCGCATGGCTTCGTTGATCGCGTCCTTCAGCGACTGCGATCCGGCCTCCACCGCGATGACCTCGGCGCCGAACAGCTTCATGCGCTGGACGTTGGGCTCTTGCCGGGCGATGTCCTTGGCGCCCATGAAGATTTTGGTCGGGATCTTAAACAAGGCGCCGATCATGGCCACCGCCGTGCCGTGCTGGCCGGCGCCGGTCTCGGCGATCAGCTCCGTTTTGCCCATGCGCTTGGCGAGGAGCCCCTGTCCGAGCACGTTGTTGGTCTTGTGCGCGCCGCCGTGCAGCAGGTCTTCGCGCTTCAGCAGCACGGTGCACCCAACGTCGGCGCTCATGCCTTGGGCGTGCGTGAGGGGAGTCGGACGTCCGGCGAAATCCTTTAACAGCCGCTGGAGTTCTGCGTCGAAGCCCGGGTCCGCCTTGGCGGCCAGGTAGGCGGTTTCCATCTCTTCCAGGACCGGCATCAGCAGTTCCGAGGCGTAGCATCCGCCGAACGCGCCGAATTGGCCCAGGGTTTTCATGCGTCGGGGAAACGGATGGCGTCCACGAACGCCTTCACGAGCTTGTGGTCCTTGATGCCCGGCTTGGATTCCACGCCGCTGCACACGTCCACGCCCAGCGGACAGATGGCCTCGATGCGCTTGGCGACGTTCTTCGGCGTAAGGCCGCCGGCCAGCCAGATGCTCCTGCGGATGCCTTCCGGAAGCGCCTCGATGGCGTCCGTGTCGGCCTCCTTTCCGTTCTTGGGTCCGTCCAGCAGCACCATCGTTTCTTCCAGGATCAGCGACTCGATCTCCTCGGCCGACGGCACTTCACGGAACGCTCGGATGAGGGAAGCCTTGGTCTGGGGCATGGTCTCGCCGTACACCTGCACGGCGTCCAGGCCGACCTCCTTGACGATGTCGGCGATGTCTTCCTGGGTGTCCAGGAACACGCCGATGGTTTCCTTGTTCGTCAGGCCCGCCAATGCCTTGGCCTGTTTGGCCGTGAGGCAGCGCGGGGAGTCCGGAACGAACACGAAGCCGATGGCATCGATGTCCAAGGCGGAGCAGAACTCGACGTCTTCTTTCCGGGTGAGGCCGCAGATCTTGATGCGCGTCATCTGTCTAAAGGGGGAAATGCGGCGGCATGGTACCCGTCAGCAGCCCTGTGCCGATGAGAAAACCGTCGACAGACGGCCGCAATCGTTGGAAATCGGCTTTCGTCTTCACGCCGCTTTCGGCGATCAGCAGGTGTTTCGCGAAGCGTTCGCGCACGGCCGGCGCCACGCGCGACGCGGTATCCAGGTCGATCGCCAGTGTGGCCAGATTCCGGTTGTTGATGCCGATCGCCATGACGTCCGCGCCCAGAGCCGGGACCTTTTCCAGTTCGGCCGCGTCGTGGAGTTCCACCAGCACGCCCATGCCCAGCGCCGCAGCTTCGCGGGCCAGCGCCGCAAGGGTTTCCTTGTCCAGGATCGCCGCGATCAGCAGCACCGCGTCCGCGCCGGCCGTTCGGGCAGCGCGGATCTGCTTGGCATCCAGGATGAATTCCTTGGCCAAGAGCGGGAGCTCGGTCATGTGGCGCACGCCGGCCAGCAGGTCGTAGCCGCCGCCGAAGAACGCATGGTCGCACAGCACCGAAATCGCCTGCGCGCACTTGTTGTAGCCGCCCACCGTCCTGGGCACGTCGCGCGGCTGCATGAGCATGCCGGCCGAGGGCGAGCGGGGTTTCACTTCGGCGATGACGCACGGCAGACGCTTGCGCAGCCCCGCGATGAACCGGCGTTCCGTCGGCTCCGGCCGCGTGTCGGGCATGGCCGCGATTTCTTCCTTCTTCTGGGCGATGATGTCGTCGAGCACGGTCATGGGAGCGAGCGGGTGAAGCGGGTGTAACGTTCGAGTAAAGCCTGTGCCTGGCCGGAATCCAAGGCTTTCTTCGCGCTTTCCGCCGCGACGCGAAGGCTCGCGACGCCCGCCGCCAACAAGGCGTGCGCGGCGTTGGCCAGCACCAGATCGCGTTGTGCCCGGGTGCCTTCGCCCGCCAGTACGCGTCGCGCGATGGCCGCGTTGGCCGCGACATCGCCGCCTTCCAGGGACTCCGCCGAGTGCTCCTCCAGCCCCATGTCGCGCGGGTTGAACTCGCGCTGGGTTCCCGCCTGCACGTCGAACACGGCGGTCGGTCCGCACACCGTCACTTCGTCCAGGCCGTCGCAGCCGCACACCACCAGCGACCGTTCGTCGCCCAGTTCGCGCAGCGTTTCCATCAGGAGTTTCGCGTTGGCGCGCTTGGAGGTGCCGAGCAGGCGGCGCTTCACGCCGGCCGGGTTGCACAGCGGCCCGAGCAGGTTGAAGACCGTGGGCTTGCCGTAGCGCTTGCGGGCGGGCGCGACCGCTTTCATGGCAGGGTGGAAATTCGGTGCGAACAGGAACACCAGTCCGCATTCCCGGAACACCGCTTGGGCTTGGTCCGGACTCAGGTCGATCCTCGCACCCAGTCCTTCCAGCAGGTCGAACGATCCGCAGCGGCCGCCGGCCGCGCGGTTGCCGTGCTTGGCCACCCGTCCTCCCGCCGCCGCCACGACGAACGCCGCGATGGTGGACGTATTGATCCGCCGCTTGCCGCTGCCGCCGGTGCCGCAGGTGTCGATCGGTTCGCCATCCAGCTCCACCGCGGTCATGCGCGAACGCAGCACCCGCGCGGCGTCGGCCAGCTCCACGGGCGTCGGCGTATGCCCGGCCAGTTTCTCGAACGCGCGCACGGCGTCGTCTTCGGCCATCGTCCCGGAGAGCATGGCGTCCACCGTCGTGCCGATGTCCATCGGTGCGTCCGTCATCGGAGGGAGAGGAAATTCTTCAACATGTCCGGCCCCAGCGGGGTGCCGATGGACTCGGGGTGGAACTGCACGCCGAACACGGGCAATGAAGCGTGCCGCATGGCCATCAGGGTGCCGTCGGAGGCCACGCCGGTCGCGATCAGCGGATCATCCAGTTCTTCCACGCAGAGCGAATGGTAGCGCATGGCATCGAACGTTTCGGGCAGCCCGGCGAACAGCGGGTTCGGTTCCAGCGTCATCACGGCGGATGCCGCGCCGTGGCACGGCGTCTTTGCGCGCACGACCCTGGCGCCCAGCCTGTGGCCGATGATTTGGTGGCCAAGGCACACGCCGAGCAGGGGAATGCGGTTCTCCATCGCGTACGACAGCAGGTCATAGCTGATGCCCACGTCGCGAGGGGTTTGCGGGTTGCCGGGACCGGGTCCCAGGATCACATGGCTGAAGCCCGACTGCTTCACTTGGTCCAGGGAAATCTTGTCGTTGCGATGCACCTCCGGGTTGCCGCGGAGACTCCCTACCAGCTGGTACAGGTTGAACGTGAACGAGTCGTAGTTGTCGAGAATAAGCGTCTTCATGATTGCACGGAGAAGACGGCGGCCAAACAACTGCGGGCCTTGTGGAGACATTCGTTGTCTTCGTGTTCCGGGACGCTGTCTTTCACGATGCCCGCGCCCACCCGGAGCCCGATGCCGCGCTCGTCGAACGTGAGCGTGCGGATGGTGATGGCGAAATCGATGTTGCCGCCCAGGTCCACGTACCCGAATGCGCCGCCGTAGATACCCCTGGGGCTTCCTTCCAGCTTGGAGAGGATTTCCATCGCGCGAAGCTTGGGTGCACCGGTCAGCGTTCCGGCCGGGAAGACCGCCGCCAGCGCGTCCAACGCCGTCAGATCCTTCCGAAGAATGCCGGTGACATCGGACACGATGTGGAACACGTGCGCGTACGTTTCGACATGGAACGGGTCGTGCACCTTCACGCTGCCGATCTCGGCGCAGCGGCCGACGTCGTTGCGGCCCAAGTCCACCAGCATCTGGTGCTCGCAGCGTTCCTTGGGATCGCACAGCAACTCCTCGCGCATGGCGTCGTCTTTGGTCTTGTCACCCACGCGTCTGCGGGTGCCCGCGATGGGCCGGTAGAGCATCGTGCCGCCGTCCACGCGCAGGAGCGTTTCCGGCGACGCGCCGACGATGACGCGGCCCGGCGTGCGGAAACAGTACATGTACGGCGACGGGTTGATGGCGCGCAGGCGCTCGTACACGTCCACCGGGTCGGGTCCGGCCGGCAGCTTCAGTTCCTGGCTCAGTACCACCTGGAACGCCTCGCCGGCCAAGATGGCCTCCTTGGCGGTTTCCACGTTCTTGCAGAACCGCTCGCGAGACGTTTGCCGGAGGGGTTCGATGTCTTTGAGCTCGGGCAGCCTGCCGGCACCCGCGGGCAATGCGCCCGGCGTGTCGTCCTTGAACGGCGAGGACTCGATGACGTTGCCGATGCCATCTACGTCCAGCGCGGTGTCCGCGTGCGCCGTGAGGGTGACGGTGCGCGCCTTGTGGTCGATGCGCAGCAGGACTTCCGGCAGCACGAACAGCGCATCGGGAACGTCCGGGTCCGGCGTGAGCGCGATGTCATCGAACCGTCTCGCGGCCTCGAAACTCAGGAACCCGATGTAGCCCATGGCGAGCTTCCCGGCCGTGCGCTTGGCGGATGTCCGTTCGCGCAGTTCGGCCAGCACGTCGCCTTTGCCGGCCGGGTCATGCCGGATGACGTCGCGCGCTCCCAATGCCAAAAACGACAGGTCGTTCACCCCGTGCGCGCGGTCGGCGGATTCCAGGAGTGCGCAATAGTCGTGATCGCGCCCCAGCTTCCTGAGCAGGAACAGGGGGTCGCAGTGTTCGGGCCGGTACGTGACGGTAATGAAGCGTGTCATGATGTACTGGTATAACGGTACATCAGAATACGCACGAAAGTCGGCCGGGTCAAGCGTCAGCGCCAGCGGTCCATGCGCTCGCTCCAGCGGCCGCGTGCCTGCCCCGACGACGTCCAGTGCTGATCCAGAAGCTTCCAGGCGGCGTCCACCGCTTCGGCGTCGGCCCCGGCTGCTTCCATGAGGGCCGGCAGTGCCGTTCGGAGCGTTTCCATATGGGCATCCAGCTCGCCACGCACCTCATCAAGAAGGGTTCCATGCGCCTCCAGCCGTGCGCCGACCAGCCGCTTCAGTTCGTCAACGTCGTGCTCGCCCGTGCCGCCCTCGAAACGCAGCCCACGCGCCAGGATTTGCCAGCCGGCGGCGGCGGTGAGCGCCAGTTCTTTCAGCAGCGCTCCGGCTTGCACGGCCGCTTGCCGCACCGTCGACTCCGTCGCGACGGCCTGCAGGTCTGCAGCCGACCTGAGCAGCGCCAGGCAACCGTGCTGAACCAGCGCCATAGAGTGCAATTGCCCGGCTCGAATCTCCATTTCTCCGATCCGAGCCTGCACATCGTCGCCGGCCAGTCCAAACATCACCGACGTGATGCGGCCCTTTCGCTCGTCTTTTGCAATTTCTTCGGCAACACGGCGCTCGGCAAAATCCTGCAATGCATCCACGACGTCCTCATCCTGCCGGAACAGCTTCTGCAGACGATCGGCCGAATCGTCACCACGCTCTTCTTCGAAATCCAGCATCGCACCTTCTGTTTCCATCAGCGCCAGGTCCATGCGCACGCTGCCGAAGCGGTCGTCGCAGATGTCGCGCAATGCCAGCCACATGAAGCCGTTGTCGGATACCTTCGCAATGCCGGGCGCGCGCTGGAATTCGTTCCACAGGCGCTTCAGTTCCAGTTCACTGAGCGCTCCGCGCGGATTGCCGGGGTCGAATCCGTCGAAGCGCACGGCGCGCATGCGCTCGGTCCATGCGGCTTCATCGGGGGCGGTGCGTGCTTCTTCCAGCGCGGCTCGCAGCATCAGGTTCAGGCGGATGGATCGCAGCGGCCGTACCGGAAATTCATCCGGCCGTTCGCTGAATTCCATGATGCGGGCGAATGCTTGGCCCAGACCATGGTTCTCGTGCGTGCGGTCCGACACGCGGTTCGGGGTCATCAGGCGCATGTCACCGTTCGCGATCTTGTAGCCGGCATTCAATATTTTGCACGACAGGGCGGTGTCTTCGGCGCCCGGCATGTCGTCGAAACCACCGGTGGCTTCGTATACCCCGCGGCGCATGGTCATCAGCACGCCGGGCATCATGTTGTCCGACGGCACCGTTTCATCGGGCATCAGGCGGGGGTCGCGCGTGTACTCCATGATGTTCCGCGCCACATGCAACGCGTGTTCCACGTCGCGCAGTTTGTCCACGTTCATGGTTTCAAGTTCCGGCATGTAGGTCACCGTGCCGGCGGCGGCCTGCACCCCTGGATCGGCGTACAGGTCCAGCATCGTGCGTTCGAATTCGCGCGTCAGCCAACTGTCCGCATCGGTGCAGACCAGCACGCCATCGGCCTTCAGCAACGTCATCGCCTGGGCGCAGGCGACCCGGCGGGCGATGCCGACGTTGCAGGCTTCCGGCGCGTTGCCCTCGGTGTGCATGTCCACCAGCACCAGCTCGATGCGTTTCCGGATCCGCAGCGCTTCGCTGAGCGCCTCGAAATTCGGCACGTTCAGCGACGCGAGGATGTCGATGGTCGGATCGGTCGCCAGGTCATCCGGCACCGTGCCCGCCCATGCCGCTTCCACCAGGGCTTGGGTGCGCGCGTTGCTCGCCGATACGTCGGAGCCGGCGTTTTTGCGCTGGTTGATGACCAGCACGATGGCCGTGCGCGTGGCATCCACATCCTTCTGTTTGGCGATGGACGCCAGCATCTTCAGCGGCCCCCGGGCTTCGTTGCAGGAGGGGATTGCATACGCCACGTCGAAGCTGGCGGGTTCGGGCGCCTGCGATTCGAAGGTCACGGTTTTCATGAGCGCAAAAGTCTACTCTTTTTGACATTTTCGGCAAGCCTGTTGCGTGCCCCATCCGCCGCAGCCACAATGCCTGCATGCGCTTTCACTCCCACAACACGCCCCGCATCGAAGGCACGCAGCGCCTCGAGCTCTTTAGCGACGCGGTGTTCGCCATCGTCGCCACGCTGCTCATCCTGGAAATCAAGGTGCCGCACCTGTCCGATCCCATGTCCACGATGGCCGTCTATCACGACATGCTTCCGTTGCTGCCGAAGTTCGTCAGCTTCGGATTCAGCTTCCTGGTGCTGTGTATTTTTTGGGTGAACCACCATCACTTTTACCACCAGCTGACGCATTTGGACTGGCCGCTGCTGTGGCACAACTGCAACCTGCTCTTCTGGCTGTGCATCGTGCCGTTCACCACGGCGTTCGCCGGCGACTACCCCAACGTCCCGCTCGTCATTTCGCTCTACGCGTTCGTGCTGTGCATGGCTTCGCTGTCGTTCCGGTTGATGGCCCGTCATGCGTTCTTCCATTCGGATCTCACCGACGGAAAGATCAAGCTGGATGAACGCAAAAAAGAATACGGACGCATTCTGCCCGGCGTGGTCGGATACGCGTTCGCCGCGGTGATCGCGCATTGGGTATTATGGCTTTCCTGGGCCACGCTCGTGCTGGTGCCACTGATTTATTTCGTGCCGAAACTGGCGAACCCGGAGTCCGTGGACGAAGTGTAAAGGCACCGCGAAGAGCCGCCGCCCCGCAGCGCGCCGTTCAGGCGCAGACTCCCTGTTTGCGCACGTCGACTCCCGCGCAATCCGCCTGGCATTCGTTGGTGTACGTTACGCCGTCCTTGCCGCAGACCGGGCGCAGGGAATTCGCGCAGCCGCACGTGCCGCGTTCCACGGACCGGCGGCAGCTGATCTCGCAGCGGCGGCAGCCGGAGGAATCCAGCGCGCAGTCGTAGCCGCAGCCGCTCGGCAGCGTCGTCATGACCACTTGCGGACAGATGTACTGGCCGTTCGAATTGTACTGCACGCCGTAGTCGGCGTAGTACTGCACGCCCGATGACGCGCCGCCGCGGTAGTGCGGGTAGTAGTACTGGTATTGGTACTGCTGGTAATACGGCTGGTAGTACTGATACTGGTAGTTGCCGTAGTTATACGGGTACGACTGGTACTGCTGGTAGTTGCCGTACGGATACTGGTAATACTGATACTGGTAGTTGCCGTACGGATACTGGTACTGGTTGTACTGGTACTGGCCTGCGTTGTGATACTGGTTGCCGTTGGGGTCGCAGGCCGAGGATTGGGCGTAGTACGAGTTCCACGCCTGCTGCACTTTGGAGCCCAGGCGCCGGTTGGCTTCGGTTTGTCCGTACGAGTATTCCTGGTACGCGGCATTGATGATGCCCTGGTTCAGCGTCACCTGGTTGCGGTTGCCGTTGTTTGAACTGCTGCTGCTCACGTACGCCATCTGCGTGCGCTCGTTCAGCTGTTCGGCAAGCTGTTGCATTTCCTCGGAATAGTCTTCGTAGGCCTGACTGAGCTGCTCGTTGAGCTGTTCGGAAGAATCGTTGACGCAATCGCGGTCCACGGCCATGGCGGCCGGCGGCGCGGCAAGCGCCGTCATGGCAAGCAACAGTGCGGTGAGGACGGATGCTCCCGCGTGAACCCGGCGGCAAATGCGCGTGCTGGACACAGGTCACAATTGTACGATTTTGCGTTCGTTCCGGTCGACAACTTCCGCTTGTTATTTTTCCACAGCCATGACTGCCGCCGACTTGCATCACAACAAAAAAACGGAGCGTCCGCAAGGGGCGCTCCGTTCGTTGTCATATCGATCAGTTCTTGATCAGGTGCGGGGCAGCCACGTACGGGAAGGTGGTCGTGAAGGCCTTGTCGTTCGCGTCGATGCCGTCGCCGAGCGTGGACGGAACCGTGAAGCCCTGGACCAGCTTGCCGGCCACCGCCTGGATGGCGATGTCGGTCACGTCGTCGGCCAAGCGGCGTCCGTTCGGGAAGCCGGCGTTGTCACCGCCGAACACTCCCAGGCGGTTCGGGTTCTGGGCGAGGGGAGTGGTCGTGTTGATGCGCAGCATCTCCGAGGCGCGGACGTTGGCGGGCTTGTTCAGGCCGTCGACGCCGGTCAGGAACACGGTCACCAGGTCGGTGCGGTTCGTGGTCGGCACGTTCACGGTGCCGGCGCCGTCGAAGTCCAGGTTGAGAACGTTCTTCAGCAGCGTGGCCAGTTCGGAGTTCAGCACCACGGCGCTGTACGCGTCGAGGTTCACGCCGGCGTCATCGAACGGCTTGGAGGCGTTGAAGTAGTCCTTGGCGGCCAGCGGAACGACGACTTCGTTCACGAGCGGCATGCCCAGGCGGGAGACCTGCACCCACGTGGTGCTGTTGGTCTGCGCGCCCTGGTTGTTGATGACGCGCTGGGCCGGGCGGTACGTGGCGCTCCAGGCGCCGATGACCGGGTCCTTGGCGACCAGGCTGCGGACCGGAACCTCGAAGATGATCGAGTTCACGTTGGCGCCGGCCACGGAGTCGTGGGCGTTCGTGTCGCCCAGGTTCAGCAAGTCGAAGACCTTCAAGTCGACGAAGAAGGGGTCATCGCGCTCGCCGGCGAAGAACTTGCCCTTCAGGCCGGCGTTCACGATGGCCTTGGCGGCCAGCGTGTTGTAGGCGGTCGCGTCGCCGGTGCTCTGGCGGCCGATGACCGGGGTGGCGATCTCGCCGCTGGCGACCACGTTGGCCTGCTTCAGCTGCGTGGCGCTGCCGGTGAACAGTCCCTTGATGCGGTATGCCTTCCAGAGCTGGCGGACGTTGGCGTCATCCAGGTCCACGATCGGCTGGGTGTTGAACAGGAACGTGTTGCCGTTGCCCACCTGCGTGGTGAACTTGAAGGCGTAGGTCACGTCCTCCTTGGCATCGCCGTTCACGTCGATGTGCACGGCGTAGACCGCGTTGTCCGCGAAGCGGAAGTAGTTCGGTCCTCCCTCCGGGTAGTGGAACGGGTAGCTGTTGGAAACGAACACCAGCTTGGTGGCGTCCGAAGGGCTTAAGAACATGTAAAAGTCGGTGTTGTCGACCGCGGCGTCCTGGCTGATGTACGGAGCCTCGCGGTGGGACGATGCGAGCGAGAAACTGGGGGCCAGCATCACTGCGAACAAGGCGGCCACGGCGGCGATAGCCAGGGTCCGCTTGGGCAGATGCAGCCCGAACGTCGGGGTCGACATGAGACGGGAGGGGAAAAGAAAGGCAAAGCGCTTTCAAACAGCTTACGGAACAACCGTCGCGAGTTCACTAGCCAAACTCCGCAATGTGCATTCCGGTGAAAGACTGTCGAAGTCGCTTTCAGCTGCGTTTCAGGGGGGTTTGGCAGCTTTTCTTCACTCGTTTTTTCTGCTATAATAAGAAGATTGGTCAACAAACCCCACCACCTTCCGCTTCTCGCCATTGCAGGCGTGGCTGTGCTCACGGCTGCCGCGACCATGGGCGGAGGTGCGTTTCGCGCATATGTAAGCCCGTTCCAGGTGTTCGGCGGAACGGCGCCCTCTTCGCAGTCTTCCACGCCCATCCCGTTCGACGGAACCAGCAACACCATCCCGAACCCGTTCGAAGGTGCCGGCGTGGATGACGCGCCGAACCCGTTCGAGGGCCCGTCTTCCGCGTCCGTGCCGAACCCGTTCGAGGGTTCTTCGTCCTCACAGAGTTCCATCCCGAACCCGTTCGAGGGCTTTTCGTCCTTCAGCAGCAGCGGTAGCGGAAGCAGCAGTCTCTCGTCGTCTACTCCGCCCCCGAACACCTCGTCGTCCAGCAGCACCTCCGGCACCACCGGCGGCAGCAGCGGCGGCACGAGCGGCGGTTCCTCCGGAGGCAATTCCGGCGGCAACTCCGGCGGTGCCGGCGGCGGCGGAGGCACCAGTGGCGGCAACTCGAACTTCACGCCCCCGAACCAGCAGGGCGGCCCCGATTACATCCGCACGTTCTACAAGCCGGTTGAGCCCGCGCCGTCCGACGTGATCTACGGCGACGACAGCGGCTACAAGTCCGACACCGAGCTCATCGACGGCGTCCACAGCGGCGCCGAGCTCAACAAACCCGTCCCCACCAAAGCGCCGTCCACCGGCACCACGGCGACCGCCACCAAGCTGGTGAAGCGCGTGCCGAAGACCACTTCCACCGGGCCCGCCGAATGGGCCGCCGGTGTCGCATTGCTCATCGCCGTCGCCGCCACGCTCGCCCTGAGCGCGCGCCGCGCATCGATGCTTTCTTCGTCCATTATCCCCTAGTTTTATGGCTGACGTTCTTCCCGTACAGGCGCACTCGAAGCTCTTGGGCTTCGTCCGCCGTCCCGTCGTCGCCCTCGCGATCGGCGCTTGCGCCGTCGCATCGGTCTTCGTGTTCCTCACGATGAACGATGGTCCGAAGGTGAGTTCCAGCAAGGTGCCCATCCCGTTCATTCCCGGTGAAAACCACCAGGGTCCGGGCGGAGGCTCCAACCTCGCCGGTTCGGTGACGTACATCCGGACGCTCGCCAGCGGCGTGGAGTTCTACGAAATGGACTTCATCGGGGACAGCAGCCAGCAGGCTCCCGCCGACAAGGTGTACCTCATCAAGGTGCCCTCCGGCGTCGCGCCCATCGCGTTCGAGCGCGCCATCTTGGACAGCAACGGTGGTTCCACCCGCCCGTACTACGGCTACATCTACACCACCCCGAACGCCACCCAGGAAATCGCCAACCAGACCGCCAGCGGCTTCAACGTTCGCTTCCCGGGCATCTTCTTCGCGTCGGCCGCAGCCATGGCCGCCCACGGCGGAGACCTGAACGCGTTCGCTTCGCTGAACGGGATCGTCTTTAAGACCGCGGGCGCGTACGCGGTCAACCACAACAACGTGCTGTTGGACGGTCCGCAGCTCATCGCGTTCGTGCCTGTGGATCAGAACCTGACCATCGACATCGCCGAAGTGTGCGGCAACACCTGGAAGGGTGACGACGAGGAATGCGACGACGGCGACACCGACAACGGCGACGGTTGTTCCTCGGTCTGTTTGGTCGAGGCCGGCTTCACCTGCGACGAGGATTCGCCGAGCGTGTGTACCGCCGACGCCGTATGCGGCGACGGTTTCCGCGCCCAGGGCGAGGCCTGCGACGACGGCAACACGACGGCTTCCGACGGCTGCAGCGCGACCTGCACCACCGAGGCGGGATACGTGTGCGACACGTCTTCGCCGAACATCTGTCTGCAGACCTGTGGCAACGGCGATGTCCAGAACGGCGAGGTGTGCGACGACGGCAACATCACGGCCGGCGACGGCTGCAGCGCGACTTGCCAGGAAGAGAACGGCTTCACCTGCACCGGCGATCCGAGCGTTTGCGACCCCGATGCCGGAGCTCCGGTTTGCGGCAACAGCCTCCGTGAAGGAGACCTGTGCGGCAACGCGTTCGTCGACAACGACGAAGAGTGCGACTACGCCATCGAGTGCGAGTTCACGGTCGACGGCGAGGACTGCACCTGTCATGACGATTGCACCATCTGCGACGGCAACGAAGACTGTTCCTTCACCGCCCCCTCCTATAATGGCGAGACATGCGACGACGGCGACACCACGAACGGAGACGGTTGTTCCAGCACCTGCGACGTTGAAGACGGCTTCACGTGCGACACCGCCAGCCCGAACGTCTGTTCCGTGATCGTCATCTGCGGAAACGGCACCATCGAAGGGAACGAAGTGTGCGACGACAACGACGCCGACTCCGGCGACGGCTGCAGCGCGACCTGCCAGGTCGAAGCGGGCTTCACCTGCGACGGCGACGAGCCCACGGTCTGTACGCCCGACCCGGAATGCGGCGACGGCTTCAAGACCCAGGGCGAAGACTGCGACGACGGCAACGTCGCCACCGGCGACGGCTGCAACGCCACCTGCGACGTGGAAGCCGGCTTCGTCTGCGACAACAGCACGCCGAACATCTGTCTGCAGACCTGCGGCGACGGCAACCTGGACGCCGGCGAAGACTGCGACGACGGCAACGTGACGGTCGGCGACGGCTGCAACTCCATCTGTGACGTCGAGAGCGGCTGGACGTGCGACCAGAGCGAGCCGAGCGTCTGCGACCCGGATCCGGTCGCCCCGGTGTGCGGAAACCAGATCCGCGAAGGAGACCTGTGCGGCAACCAGTTCGTCGACAACGACGAAGAGTGCGACTACGCCATCGATTGCGCGGGCGTGGCCGACGGCCAGCCGTGCGACTGTCATGAAGATTGCACGCTGTGCGACGGCGCCGAAGACTGCACGTTCAACGCTCCCGCGTACAACGGCGAGACGTGCGACGACGGAGACACCGACGCCGGCGACGGCTGCAACGCCACGTGCGACGTGGAGGCCGGATACAGCTGCGACACCGCCACGCCGAACGTCTGCTCGCTCACCCAGGTGTGCGGCGACGGCAACATCGAAGGCAGCGAAGCCTGCGATGACGGCGACACCGATCCCGGTGACGGCTGCGACGCTTCCTGCGCCATTGAGAACGGGTACTTCTGCAGCGGCGAGCCCAGCGTGTGTGTCGATCCGACCTGCGGCAACGGCGTGCGCGAACTCGGCGAGCAGTGCGATGACGGCGATACCACTGCCGGAGACGGCTGCAACGCCACCTGCCAGGAGGAGGCCGGCTGGAGCTGCGACATGGGCAGCCCGAACACCTGTTCCCTGGATTGCGAGGATATGGACAGCGCGAACATCGTTGTCGCCAGCCACGTCGTTCAGTTCGGCAACGGCATCATCAACGATCGCTGCGACGACAACCCGGCCGCCGGATTCCTGATCTACGAGCAGACCTGCAATGCCACCACCCTCCTCCGCGAGGAAGTCTTGCACTTCTGCCCGGTCGGCACGCACTGCGTGGAAGACGTCAACGGCAAGGCCGCCTGCGTCACGGCGGGCGCTCCGCCCCCGTCCGGCGGCGAGCTGGACTGCAGCGAAGACGACGGAGGATTCGTCATCCAGACCGCTGGCACCGCCACGAACGGCTCCACCAGCGATCCCGACGCCTGCGTCGGTCCCTCCACCATCGATGAAACGTACTGTGCCCGCCAGGACGGCACGGTCCGCAGCATCTCGCTCTCTTGCGGAGCGGGCCAGGTCTGTCTGAACGGCGCCTGCGTCGCCGAGTAAGGCTTCCATCGCTCTCCACCGAGACCGTAACCCCTCACACAGCGTGGGGGGTTTTGGTTATGGGACCTGCCGGACGGAATCATCTTCGCGGTACAGCCCGTCGAGGAAATCCGCGATGTTCCCGGCGGCGGAGTTCGGCCAGACGTGCGGATAGAACTCGCCCCGATGGTCGGTGTCGATGGTGTGCGGGCAGAACAGGATGTCGTTCCCGCCCGTGCAGCCGGCGTAGCCTTTGCAGTTCAGCTCCGCGGGCCCGGGCTGGCTGGGCACACTGTCGTCGCAGACGTTCGTTTCCAGCCGCTGCTTCAGCACCTTCTCGGCGCCGGCGAACGACGCCAGGTTGTCTTTCGGATTGTGGATGATCATGGCCGCGGCCGGGCCGTTACACTTCGTGATCACCGAGTCGCCGCCCACCGTAGCCGACGCGCGCACCACGTCGCCGCGCACGCACGCCACGGTGTTGGCCATCCATGCGCCGAGCGAATGTCCGACCACCGAAATGCGGTCCATGTCGATGCAGTAGTTTTCGGCCAGTTTTTCCACCATGGCGTCGAACAGGGCGATGTCGGCGACATCCTTCGGCGCGGCGCCCTGGTCGGCCCAGCTGAAACTGGAGCCGTTCTTGACGGCGGCGGGGTAGGCGATGATCGCGCCGCCGATCTGGCGGTCCAGCTTCATGTAGCTTTTCACCTGCGCGTTGTCGTTGGTCCGGCCGTGGAACGCGATGACCAGGGGCACGGGGTCGTGCGGCACGTAGCCGGAGGGAACGGTGAGGAGGAACTCGCGGGTTTGGCCGTCCACGGTCACGGTGGCCGGCGGCGTGGTCTTGGCTTTGCCGCAGCCGTCCGAAAGCCTGGGGATGAAGCGCTCTTCGTCGTGGCGCAAAATGCGCCACAGCAGGTCCGCCGCCCGTTCACGCGTGAGCGGCTGCCACGGCAGGTAGTTGTGTTGCGGCAGGATATCTTCCGCGGCGATCTTCTCCACGTACGGCTTGTACCACTGCTTCCCCGTGCCGGCCGGCACGTCGTGGCCGTAGGCGTTCAGCACGATCTTGATCGCCTCGGCGAAGTTCACCGGCTCGTCGGCCTTGAACGTGCCGTCGGGGTACCCGTCCACGATGCCGCGCTGTTTGGCGGTGCAGACGTACGGCGCGTACCACTCGTTGGGATTCACGTCGGAGAAGCATCGCCGTTTCGCAGGCTGCACGCCGCTCTTTCCTTTGAACACGATCTTCAGCAACTCGGCGCGGTTGATGGTCTGGTTCGGCTTGAAGCTGCCGTCCTCGTAGCCGCCGATGATGCCCTTGGCGCGCAGGTAATCCACCGCCTCGCGGTAGCGGAACCAGTGGCCTTCCATATCCGGGAACGGCACCGGCGTGGCCGCCTGCACCGGCGGAGCGAGGTTCAGCAAAACAGCGGTCAAGATGGCCAGGGCTCCGAAGCGCGTGATGGTCACTGCGGGACTCTAGCAGAACCGGCTTGTCCCGGGATTAAGACGCATGCTGCCAGACTTCTTTTTCCGGTTCCGTCACTTCCTGCCTGTCCCAGTTGTCGAAGATCGCCTCCGGCAGGTCGCGCCGCATGTGCAGGCCCAAAAGCTCGATGAATTCGTTCTTGGCCTGGGACTCCCATGTCCGCTTCATGGCCGCGATGGCTGCCTGCGCCACGATGGGTTCCGCCGGGCTGATGGCCGCGTTCTCCGCCGGCTGCAGCGCGTCGAATCGCACCGGATGGCGGACGTCCATGCTGCAGGTTTCCACGAAGTCGAACTGGATCCGGCGGTCGTAGATCACCGCGTCCTCGACAAGCTCCTTCGGGAAAATCGGGCGCAGCTCGTTTTCGGTCTTGCTCTTCACTTTGGCCCAGCCGTAGAGCTTGTTATCGCTCATCTTGAAGAGGAGCGTGTCGCCCGGCTGCACGCGTTCCCACGCCAGCGCGGCGGGGGACATGCGTCCGTTGAACATGCGGCCCTTGGTGCCCCAACGGGAATGGGTCACCGTGGCAGGCCATTTTTCCAGAAGCCCGTAACACAACCAGTATTTCATGATGCGAATGTATGTCTCGGAAGAGGCGGGGGACACCGGTGTGGATGACGAAGTCGCGACCGTTCCATTACGGGCTTTTGGAAGCCCTTTCCCCGATGACGCCAATCGAACCGGCTTGGCAGAAGACGCACCTTGTAACCTTTTCCCGTCCGATGCGTAATACTGTGTGTAGGACCTACACCTTCACCTCACCTTTCCATGGACCAGACCGAACTGGCGGCCGTGTCCGCCTGTCAGGCGGGCGACCTCACGAAATTCGACGCCATCTACACCGAGAACGTCGACGCCGTGTACCGCTTCCTCTACCGCCGCACGCTCCACCGCCCGACGGCGGAAGACCTCACCAGCACGGCCTTCATCAAGGCCATGGAATCCATCCGTTCTTTCGATCCATCCAAAGGCAAGCTGCGCGCGTGGCTTTACCGCATCGCACGCAATTCCCTCATCGACCACTACCGCACGTCCCGCCCCACGGCATCCATCGAGACCGTCTGGGACCTGTCCGGAGATGAGGTTGCCAGCCTGGCGACGGAGCGCGGCATCGATGCCGGCCTGTTGCACAAGGCGCTTGCCACGCTCAGTCCCGATCAGCGCGAAATCGTGTTGCTCCGTGTCTGGGAAGGACTCTCCCACAAAGAGATCGCCGATCTCACCGGGAAAACCGAGTCCAACTCCAAAGTCATTTTTTCGCGCGCGGTGGCCGAGCTGCGCACGCAGCTTCCCTCCCTCGCCATTCTTCTTCTCTTCCCCCATCTGTCATGAAGTCCTCCATCAAACAGTTCCTGGCCGATCTCTACGAGATCGATCCCACCCTCAAGACCCACCAGGCCGAGCTGGTCCCCATGCTCGAGAAACTCCTGGCACAAGACCCGGCCATGGCACCGGACGCCGCCTTCGTGGCGCGTCTCCGCCGCCAGCTCAATGAGAAGGCCGCCGTGTCCGAGGCGCTCCCCGCCGGTTCGTTCTGGTCCAAGTTTGCCTACGCCTTCGGCGGAGCGGTGACGGCCGCCGTCATCATTCCCGTCGCCATCATCGCCACCAACCAGAAGCCGATGAATCCCGGCTCGCCGCTGTTCAGCAACAGCGTCGAGGCCGTCTCCAAGAACGCCTTCGGTTCGCTGAACAGCATCGGCGGCACCGTGGCGCTGGAAAGCGAGTCCGCCCGCAGCTTCCGCCCGCAGAGCGGCGGCGGAGGCCCTCCCTCCATCGACGCGGCCACCACGGCCAACATGGCCTACGGCGACGTCGACCCCAAGATGATCGCGCCGTGGCCCATGGTCACCTACCGGTACGTGTACAGCGGTTCCATCGCCGGCCTCACGCCGTCCGTGGACGTGTACAAGCGCGTCACCAAGCCCATGAACATCCCCATGTCGTCCATCGGGGGTCTGAACTTCGGCGGACTCAACCTGGGCTCCTTCGCGGGCATGAACGTCGACAGCCTGTCGTTCACCCAGCGCACTCCGTTCGGTTACCAGATCTACGTCAACCTGCGCGATTCCAGCGTGAGCGTCGACGCCAACTGGGAGCAGTGGCCGCAGTCGAAGTGCCAGACCGAGTCGTGCTGGCAGGCGGAGCGCGTGAAGATTGGTGACGTCCCGTCCGATGACGTGGTCATCGGCATCGCCGAGGCGTTCGCCAAGGATCACGGCATCGACCTGTCCGAATTCGGCGAGCCGGTGGTGGACAACAACTGGCGCCGCGATTACGAGCGCACCGCCGACAAGGACCTGGCCTGGGTCCCGGACACGCAGCGCGTCGTCTTCCCGCAGCTCATCGACGGAGAGGTCGTCCATGACCAGGGCGGCATGCCGACCGGCCTGTCGATTTCCGTCCACGTGAAGCACCGCAAGGTCATGAACGTCTACGGCATCGCCGACCGCAGCTACCAGAAGTCCGAGTACGCCGGCGTGACCGATGAGGCCCTGATCCGGAAGTTCATCCAGAACGTGGACAACTACGGTTACGACCCGGCCGTCATGATGCGCGCCGAAGGCGGCACGCAGCCGGACATCAAGAAGATGACCGTCACCTTGGGTGAGCCGACCATCGGGTACTCCGTGTACTACCGCTACACCACGGGCGTGAACGAGGAACTCCTCATTCCCTCGCTCATCTTCCCGGTCGATTCCGTGCAGGGCGAAACCAAGGACAGCTGGTACTACCGCCAGACCGTGGTGGTGCCGCTGGCCCAGGAGATGCTCGACGAGCAGAGCAACATCGGACGCCCGATGCCCCTCACGGAACCCGCCGTCGAGGACCAGGGTGACGCCGCCGTGTCGGACATGGTGGATGAACCCGCCGTCCGCTAAACATCCCGCACCAGAACAAGCACCGTCCTTCCGCAGCGCGGGAGGGCGGTGTTTTAAAACTCCGGGCTGCCGGTGTCGCTGATGCCGCGGCGCAGGTCGTCGCGCGCTTTTTCGGCCAGTTGCTCGTAACGCTTCTTCACGTGCGCCAGCTCGCGCGGGGTCAGTTCTTCCAAATCCATGAGCGCGTTGTGACCCTTGGTCGCGCGGATGAGTTCATCCAGCTTGATCTGCAGCGCCTGCGTGTCTCGGTTCTGGGTATTCTGGATCAGGAACACCATCAGGAACGTGATGATGGTGGTGGCGGTGTTGATGACCAGCTGCCAGGTATCGCTGAAGCCGAACATGGGCCCCGTGACCAGCCAGACGGTGATGACCGTGACCGCCATGAGGAACGCAACCGGGTGTCCGGTGAACGCCGACGTCCATTTGGCGAACGAGAGGAAGAAGCCGGCCTTTTTCTTGTTGTGTCTGGAGAGCGAGGCGAGGGGGTGCTGAGGCATGCGGCGATTGTACCCTTACTTGGGTTGCAGCTGCTTGTTCAGTTCTTCGGTGACGATTTCCATGATCCGCTCGCGCGTCAGGAAGGTGGCCATGCCGTTGTAGTAGCGCGGCGGGCCGCCGATGATGTTGCCGCCGCCCCAATTGGCCTTCAGCAGCTTCTCATCGGTCACGCCCTGCGATTGCTTCATCAGCAGTTCCACCGCGCTGAGGCGGGCCCAGACCGGGTTCATGTCGAAGTCATTCACGAATCCGGTGAGCTTGATGGTCCATTTGCCGCGGCCGTCGTGGAACACGATGCATGCGCAGTCTTTTTCCTTCAGGTGGTTGAGGATGGTGAACTCCACCTCGTAAATGCCGGAGTCCGCTGCCTGGAAGAACCGCACTTCCTGGCCGTTTTCCAGCGCGCGTTTTTCGCCTGCCACCTGTACCACCGGCGTGTCCAGCGCGTCGCGGTAGAAGGCGAACTCGTCGAATTTGCGCAGGGCGCTTTCGGTGTAATCGGTGAAGTCGATGGTCTCCCAGCGCCCGCGCGCCTTGGTGGTGCGCTCGTCCTGCAGCAGCCAGTTCAGACGCCGCCGCGCGTCGGCCACGGTTTCGTCGGACAGGCCCGTGAGTTCTTCGTAGCCCAGGCCGTAGGCGTCGATGTTTCCTTCCACGATGAACAGCGGCTGCACGCGGCGGAAAATACGGTCGTCGTTGGCGACCACGTCGGCGTTGAGCAGCGCCCACTCCGCGAATGTCGTGTCGCCGTCGGGGTCGTTGGCGATGATGAGGTTGCCGGTGGCGGTGATGATGCGGGTGCGCGCCAGATTGATGCCCTGCACGCAGGCGGAGTCGGTTATCTGCCGGACGCAGTCATCATGGTGATCCAGCGAGAAGATGCCGCGCTTTTTGTCGTAGTACGGTCCTTTGGCGGCGCCGTCCACGTACACCGTGTCGTGAGGGTGCCCCGGGTGCTCGAGATCCGCTCGCGTTTTCGCCATGCCGCGGACGGTGATCACGCGGTTGCCTTTGTCCCGCAGGTCGCGGCGATAAATGGACTTGTGGCGGGCGCCATCGAAATTCGTATGGTCCACGGCGTAGCGATCCGGCATCAGGCGGGTGCTCATAGGGGCATATGCTCCGCTTTTTCGTATGTCTGTCAATACTGGCCGACAGGCCGTCGTTGACTTTTTTGCCCGCCGATAACACTCTGCGTCTACATTTTCCCCTCCGTTTTTCATGAAGTCTTCCTTCTTTCGCCTGGCCGTCGCCGGCACCATGTTCCTTTCCGGCGCAGGCATCGCCCTCGCCGCTCCTCCGCGCGCCGATCTGGACGTGCAGATGACCGCTCCCGCCACCTCCAACATCTCGCAGGCCGCGACGTACACCGTCACGGTGAAGAACCTGGGTCCCAACACCGCCGAGAACGCCCGCGTCACCGTCACGCTGCCGCTGACCAGCACCAGCCCGCAGGTGTACGTCTTGGGCAACTTGTCCGGCATCGACAGCCGTTGCACCGTCGTGTCCAACGCGTTGTCCTGCACGCTCGGCACCCTCAGGAAGGGCAAGAGCGCCACGTTCACCTACGGCTTCGCCGCCCCGGTGTCGACCAAGACCTTGGAGATGACCGCGGTCGGTGTCTCCAACACGAATGACCACGTTTCCGGCAACAACAGCGACTCCGTGGTGCCGAACCTGGTCTACCCGTCCCGCCCGCTCACGACCGCGAACATCCGTAACTCGCACTGCACGGGCACGAACCTTTCCTCGTACTTCGAGTGCGCGCTGTTCCCCAGCTCCATTTCCACCCACGACGTCACGTTCAACCTGGATCAGACCATCACCCTGTCCGAGCCCGGTTACACCGGCACCTGGTCCCAGAACGCGGCCAAGACCAGCCTGCATTTCGAATACTTCGAAGTGACCGGTTCCGGCAGCAGCAAGGTCGCCGAGTTCAACGGTTGGGCCATCAACGGAGCCAACTGCTTCGATGGCATGACCACGTTCTTCCCGGCCAGCACGTACGTCAGCCCGTACCACGTCTGCGTCCAGTAAAGAGCGCCTCACTGCACCGAATCCAAGCCCCGCGAAAGCGGGGCTTTTTGTTCGTTCGCCAAGGCGCGTTCCACCGCCGCGCGAAGCTCGGCGTCGGTCGGCTTGTGCACCAGCGTAGCGCTTACGGCGTCGTCTCCGCTTTGGTGCGTGTAGGTGTAGTCGTATTCGATGTCCGTCAGTTCCACCGGATCGCCGCTGGCATTGGGTACCAAGCCCACATAGATGGCGTTACCGCCGTACGATCCCGCCTCCGGCCCGCCGATGGCGGCCAACACATAGCCGGGCGTTTCCAGGCCCATCAGCTTGGCGCGCGCGCTCAAATCTTGGTTCACCAGCAGCATGCCGGCTTGCGCGTGCAGCGCGTTCAAGTCGGGGTTGCCGCAGCCGGCGAGCGCGAGGGTGGCCACGAGCGAGGCGGAGAGGGTGCGTAGCATGGCTTCATGGTCGCATGCCCGGAGCGTCCGCGCAAAATTTCCCGCGCATGAAAGCCGGTTTTTCACGCGCATGGCCCTGTTCATCTATCCGGAGATTAAGAACGCTCGACACGCCTTAACCCCGCTCTAATCCGGCACCCATACAGTGATGCACGTCGCGACACGACACCTCTCTACTTTTTTCTCTCATCCGTATGAAGCACAAATTCACCGTCGGCGTGATCACCGGCATGACCGCGCTCACCGCCGCAGTCCCGCTCGTCGCCCAGATCGCGGGCGCCCAGACCGCCAGTTCCGCCACCGCCACGTCGGTGGCCGCCCAGTTCCGGGGCGACGTTATGAAATGGACCAGGCCGGCCGCCACCCAGGAGGCCGTGCAGCAGATGATCCAGCGCGACAAGGACTTCCTCGCCAACGTGGACGCCCTCGTCACGGTCCAGAAATCCGCCACCCAGGCACACCTGACCGCGCTCGAGGCCGCCGCAACCATCACCGATGACGAGGCCCGCGAGGCCGCGGTGAAGAAGGCCAACGAAGATCGCCGCACGGCGGTCGAGACGGCCATAGAGGCCAACGCTTCCCTGAAGTCCGCCATGATCGGCTTCGGAGGTCCGGGCCACCACGGCAAGATGATGATGAAGTTCGATCTCTCCGAGAAGCTCGGCATGACCGCCGAGGAGCTGAAGGCAGCCATCGATTCCGGCAAGACCATCGAGCAGATCGCCGAAGAGAAGGGCGTCGAGCTGCCCGCCAAGGGTGCGTTCAAGATGCGCGGCCCCGGTCACCTGGCTGAAAAGCTGGGCATGACTGAAGACGAGCTGAAGGCAGCCATCGAGAGCGGCAAGACCATCGAGCAGATCGCCACCGAGAAAGGCGTGACGCTCCCGGCCCGCCCGATGGGAGGCCGCGGCTTCGGCCCCATGGGCGGCATGATGCCCCCGGCCGACGCGCAGTAAATCAAACGGCAAAGCACGGCACCGGCACGTGAAAAGAGGCCTGCCATCCCTGGCAGGCCTCTGCTGTTCTTTCCTCACCCTCTCTCAGGCGCCGGCTTCGAGCGTATCGATGCGGTCCCAGAAGCAGTGGAGGCACATGATGGCGCCGGGCGGGAAGACCGTGCGGAGGTGGTGCTCGACGAGCATCCGCACTTCTTCCGGGCATTCCCGAACGCCTTCGCGGACACCCAGCACCTTGGCTTCGCCGATGGGTCCGGTGACTTCCGCGTGGACGCCGCACCAGTCGAAGGTCATGGGACCGCCGTCCGGGGGGATGTGGTAGGTGAAGTCACCCCGGTCGATGCCCACCTCGGCCGTGTAGGTGTGTCCGTGGAGGGGGAATGTGATGACGATGTTGTCATCCATTGGACGAACTTTCTCTCAAACAAAGAAAAGATCAGCGTGTGAGCGGCTTGCTCACATAGATACGATAAAATATTAAGTCTTTTCGTCAAGTATTTGCCTTGGCATACCCCGGAATCAGGGTTGCAGAACGGTCGCTCCGGTCCACGTCACGCGCTCCAGCGAGTCCAGCACGATCATCCAGATCTGCCCGTGTTTGTACTGGAAGGGTT
>CAYSWB010000015.1:0-37753 GCA_964434575.1 uncultured Candidatus Peribacteria bacterium
GTACGGCTTCCCCGGCGACAAGACCCCGATCATCAAGGGCTCCGCTCTCAAGGCAGTCGAAGGCGACGCCGAGAACGTCGGCAAGCTCAAGGAGCTGCTGTCGACCCTCGACACGTACGTCCCCGAGCCGAAGCGCGAGACCGACAAGCCGTTCCTGATGTCCGTCGAAGACGTCTTCTCGATCAAGGGTCGCGGCACCGTCGCCACCGGCCGCATCGAGCAGGGCAAGGTGAACATCAACGACGAAGTCGAGATCGTCGGTATCAAGGACACCAAGAAGACCGTCGTCACGGGCGTGGAAATGTTCCACAAGCTCCTGGACAGCGGTATGGCCGGCGACAACGTCGGTCTGCTCCTCCGCGGTATCGAGCGCGAGGACATCGAGCGCGGCCAGGTTCTGGCCAAGCCGGGTTCCATCAAGCCTCACACCGAGTTCGAGGCTGAGGTGTACATCCTGACGAAGGAGGAAGGCGGTCGCCACACTCCGTTCTTCAAGGGTTACAAGCCCCAGTTCTACATCCGCACCACGGACGTGACCGGTTCCGTCGTCCTCCCGGACGGCGTGGAAATGGTCATGCCGGGCGACAACCTGAAGTTCGTCGTCACCCTCGGCGCTCCGGTCGCCATCGAGCTTGGCACTCGCTTCGCCATCCGCGAAGGAGGCCGCACGGTCGGCTCCGGTGTCGTCACCAAGGTCATCAAGTAATGTATCTGCGGCAGGGGGCCCTCCGGGCCCCCTGACCCGCGACCTCGCTCCCGCGAGTTGTTCTTTCTCCCCACTCCCATGACTGCCGCTACTCCGAAGAAGAAGTCTTCCGACGAAACGAAGAAGAAGCCCGCTGCCGCCAAGGCAACGGCCGCTTCCGCGAAGCCTAAGGCCGCCCCCAAAAAGGCCCCGGCAGCCAAGAAGGAAGCACCCGCCGCCAAGCCGGCCGAGGTGAAGGTCGACAAGCCGACCACCGCCGAAAAGAAGGATGATAAGAACGCCATGAAGATGAAGGGTATCCGCATCCGCCTGAGCGGTTTCGACTACACCGTCATCGACGAGGCTTCCATGAAGATCATCGACACGGCTGTCCGCACGGGCGCCGTCGTCCGCGGCCCGACGCCGCTGCCCACCAAGATCCGCAAGTTCACCGTGAACCGCTCGACGTTCGTCCACAAGGACGCCCGCGACCAGTTCGAAATGCGCATCCACCGCCGCCTCATCGACCTCTCGGAGACCACCTTCAAGACCGTCGACGCGCTGCAGAACCTGTCCCTGCCTTCCGGCGTGGACATCGAGATCCGCATGTAAAGAAAGGCAAAAACGAGCTTCAAGACGGCGTTTCCGCACCCGCGGGACGCCGTTTTTCGTTGCGATCCACGGTTCTCCGCTAACGGCTGCGGAAAGGTCTTCATCGAAAGGCCGTTTTATGCTATAATCAAGAGATTATACAAAAACCCATGCGACTGATCCCCCACCAGCTGGCCCTGCGGATCGCCCTCGGCGTGTTCCTGCCGTGGTACTTCCTGGAGATGCCCATGGCGATCATCAACGCCTACGGCGCGTACGCCAGGGCGTTCTGGGAGATCTTCTCGATCCCGTTCCTGCTGCGCACGCTGCTCTCGCCGTGGAAGAACGTGGTCGACCCGTACCCGAAGAACAAATTCGACCTGAACGCCATCTTCCAGGCGCTGGTGATGAACCTGATTTCGCGCATGGTCGGCTGCGTGGTGCGCCTGGTGATGATCGCGTTGGGCGTGGTGGTGCACGTGTGCTGCCTGGTGCTGTTTACGGCCTGGCTGACGTTGTGGGTAACGTATCCCGCCATCCTCATGCTCGGCTCGGTGTATCTCCTCCGCACGATCTTCGCCGCATGAGCCGCACGTTCGAATTGTCGGCCACGGACGCGTTCGCGGGAGTGCAGATCCGCAAGCTGCTGTTGAATCCGCTGAGCGGGCTCTTCTACTTGTTTCTCCTGCTGCCGTTCGTGGAGGAACTGGTGCTGTTCGGCCGCGAAACACCCATCCTGGTGGCCGGCGGACTGATCCTGTTCGCACTGGTGGTCGTGCACCTGTTCACCAAGAACAAGCTGCTCGTAAACAAGTACCACCCGCTGCTGGACGCCAAGAACGCGGCCGAGCTGCTGTCGTGGAACATGATCCGGCACTTAAGCGCGTACAGCAAATTCGACGCGCTCACGCTGCTGAAAGCCTCCACCGCCAGCTCGCGCTCGCTGTTCGTGCTGGGCCAGATCGGCATCGACCGCGACATGGTCCTGAAACACTACCTGGCCGGCGGCGAGAAGCACGATTTCGAGGAGTGCCTGCAGTGGGGCCTGGACGCGTGCAAGGAACTGAAGACGACCGTGCTGGACTCCACCGGCGTGCTGTACGCGTTCTTCGAGCACAGCACCGCGCTGCACAAGCTGCTGGACGAAGCCGACCTGTCGTTCGCCGACCTCGGCAAAGTGATGCAGTGCGAAACGTTCCACTGGTACAGCCGCCAGCCGCAGAACGGACCCGACACGCTGGTGCGCATTTTGGGATCGTTCGGACGCAGCTGGGTGATGGGCTACACCAACGAACTCGACCGCATCACCACCGACATCGGCGAGAAGATCCTGTCCAAGCGCCGCGACGCCGTCGCGCACCGCGACAAGATCGACGAGATGCTCCGGCTGCTGGCAGGCGCGGGGCACCGCAACGTGCTGATCATCGGAAAGAACGGCGTCGGCAAGCGGACCATGATCGAGAACTTCACCCGCGCGCTGCGCATGTACGAAATCGAGCGCAACCTGCCCTACACCCGCGTGCTCAAGCTGCGCAGCGCAGAGCTGCTCTCGGGCGCGGACCGCAGCGACACGCTGCTCCTGCGGGCGCTCTCCAAGGCCGAGGACGGCAGCAAGTTCATCCTGGTGGCCGAGGACATCGCCATGCTGATGAAGGCCGCCGACGCCAAACTCAAGCAGGTGCTGCTGAAGTTTCTGCAGCATCCCAAGATCAACCTCATCGGCATCGCCGACCTGGAGGACTACCACTCCACGCTCAAACGCGAAGGCATGATCGACGCGCTGCTGGAAAAAATCTACGTGGACGACGCCAGCGAGCAGGAAACCATGGACGTGCTGATGTCGCACTACTTCAGCATGGAGCACAGGAAGAAAGTCCGCATCACGTACAAGGCGCTGCAGAGCATTCCCGTGCTCTCGCGGCGCTTCATCGGCCGCGGCGGCTTTCCGGGCAAGGCGGTGGACGTCATGAACGAGGCCATCCTGGTGGCGCAGCAGGAGCGCGCGCCGTACGTGGCCGAGAAGCACATCCGCTCCGGCGTGTCGCTGAAGGCGCACATCGACGTGAGCGCCATGTCCGACGGCGAACGCAACAAACTGCTGACGCTTTCCGCAACGCTCATGCGCAGCGTGGTGGGCCAGGACGAGGCCATCCGCTGCCTGGTGAACGCGCTGAAGCGCGCCCGTTTGGACATCGACACCGGACGCCGCCCGCTGGGCACCTTCTTGTTCCTGGGACCAACCGGCGTGGGCAAGACCGAAACCGCCAAGACGCTGGCAGAGCATTATTTCGGCTCGGCCGACAGCTTCACCCGCATCGACCTGAACGAATACTCCACCGAGGAATCGGTGAACGGCATCGTTGGCTCCACCGACTCGTCGGGCGTGTTCCACGAGGGCTTCCTGGTCCAGCGCGTGCAGGACAGACCGTTCTCGCTGATCCTGCTGGACGAGATCGAAAAGGCCCACCCGCACGTGCTGAACCTGTTCCTGCAGATCCTGGACGAAGGCATTCTCATCGACGCGCGCGGCATGAAGTCGGACTTCCGCAATACGATCATCATCGCCACCAGCAACGCCGGCGGCCTGTACATCCGCGACGCCATGAAGGCCAACCCGAACGTGGATCATGCCGCGTTCAAGCAGCTGCTGGTGGACCGCATCTTGGCCGACAAGCTGTTCTCGCCCGAGTTCATGAACCGCTTCGACGACGTACTGGTGTACTTCCCGCTCTCGCCGCACCACGTCTCCCGCCTGACGATCCTGATGCTCGACCACATCATCCGCGAAATGGACCAGAAGCGCGGCATCCGCATCATCGTGGAACACGACGTCGTGGACGTGCTCGCACAGAAGGGTTACAGCGTGGAATTCGGCGCGCGCCAGTTGCGCCGCACCATCACCAGCGTGATCGAAAACTACCTCGCCGACTACATGCTGAAGCACGTGGTGAAACGCGGCGACGAGATCATCATCCGCGCCGCCGACCTGAAGGAGCAGGAGAAGCAGTAGACGCACTATCCGAACATTTTTTGTGTTCTTTGTTTTTGTTATATAAAAAAGAAAAATAGAGAACATTTTTTGTATACAGTTTTTGCAAATGGCTTCCAAAAGCCATTTTGTATATTGAACATATTTTGTGTTCTTTATTTGTGGCTTATGTAAAATTAATAAACTGATCTATTTTTGTATACAATATTTGGAAAGAGTCCGAAGACGCCGGAGAGTCCGGGGATGGAACGCCCAGAGATTTGTCATGCCAAAAAACTCCAGACCTCGGCTTCCCCGGCGTCCCTTGCTCTTATTTCCAACCCTTCGCCTTCAGTGCCGCCGCTGCTGCTGCCTGCTCGGCCTTCTGCTTGGTATTGCCTTTGCCCGTAGCGACTTCCTCGTCGCCGATGCTGACCGCGCAGGTGAATTCCTTCAGGTGGTCCGGCCCCTTCTCGCCGACGGTCTTGTACGTGGGCGTGATGCCGGTTTTTTCCTGCGCGATTTCCTGCAGCAGGCTCTTTTCGTCCTTGTGTTTTCCCTTGGCGATGAGGGTCTTTAAGCGGCCAAGGATGAACTTCTCCACGAACGTGCGCGTGACCTCCATGCCCTGGTCCAAATATGCCGCGCCGATGAACGCTTCCAGCGCGTTGGCCAGCGTGGACGGCTTGTTGCGGCCGTCGCTTAAGTCCTCGCCGCGGCTCATGAACAGGTACTCTCCGAGTTTCAGTTCGCGCGCGACCTGCGACAGGTGGTCGCCCTGCACCAATGCCGAACGCCAGCTGGTGAGCTCGCCTTCGGGCTTGTCGCTGGAATGGAACAAGTGTTCGGTGGCGATGAGCTGCAGGACGGCGTCACCCAAAAACTCCATGCGCTCGTTGTGCGCGGCGCGGCCGCTCTCATGCACGGCTGAACGGTGCGTGAGCGCCTGGCACAACAGGTCTTTGTCGCGGAAATGCACGCCGGTCGCCTTCTCCAGGCCGACCAAGGACGACGGGTTGCCGTTCATGCGGTCTGGGCGGGTTGGGAAGCTCCGGCGCCGTGGGCCAACGCGTTCAGCACGCCGTTGACGAACTTCGCGCCTTCCTCGGTGCCGAATTCTTTGGCGACTTCGATGGCCTCGTTCATCACGACGGCAGGCGGCGCATCCTTGGCGAACAACAGCTCGTATCCGCCGATCATCAGGATGCAGCGGGTGATGGTGTCCATGCGCTCCAACGGCCACTGCGGCGCGTTCTTTTGGATGGCGTCGCGGATGGCGTCGCCGTTCTCCAAAATGCCCTTCAGCAGGATGCCGCAGAACTTGGAGTCCACGGCGTCGTCGCCGCCGTGCTGGGCGACGTTGTGCTTGAGCGCTTGGTCGGGATCGATCTCGCGCATCTGCATTTCAAAGACCGTCTGCATGACGGCGATGCGGGCAAGGTGTCGGCGGCTGGCCATGGGGCCAGAGTAGCGTTGTAGCGGGTCGCTGCAAAGATCGAATCGCACGGACTCCGTGACTCCCCGGACTCCAAGACTGCCGAAAAGCTCCAGGACTTGCATGCGGAATCCATGGAGTCGAAAAAACCGCCCGGAGGCGGTTTTTTTAGGAGTCATTGGAATCCCCGCCTTAGGCCTTCACGCGCGTGATCTTGTCCAAGGCCCTCTTGCTCTTTGTGCGGGCGGCGGCCGGTCCGGCAAACGGCGACGAGGCGAAGTTCGTCAGGCGCTTGACCTCTTTTTTGAGGTACACGCTGTGACGCGTTCGACCGCGATCTTTCGAGAGCCGCTTACTGGGTGTAGGACGTTTGGCCATAGAGCTGCGCTACTGTACCGATGGGACTGGCGGCTGTAAAGAGTCAATCCGGGGGTTCGTTTACCGGCGGTTTCCGCTGATCGCGATCATGAACCGCAGAATGTAGAGGAACATGTTGAAGATATCCAGGTACAGCGACAGCGCCAGCAGCAAGGGTGACTCCCCCATGCCGGCACGCTGGCGGATGCGCTGCAGGTCGTAGGCGGTGAACAAGGCGAAGACGATCACGCCGATGCCCGACACGGCGATTTCGAACCCTCCGGTGCGCAAGGACGGCACGAACATCTGCACTAATCCGGCGCCGATAAGACCGATGACGGACATGAACAGCAGGCCGCCCATGGACGACAGGTTCATGGACGTGGTGCGGCCGAATACGGCGGCTGCGCCCGTCATGAGCGCGGTGGCGATGGCGGCGTTGGCCAGGATGGCGGTGCCGTTGGCATAGCCGTACGCGACGCTGATGAGGAGCGGAGTGACGGTGAGCCCCGACAGGAACGGGAATGCGAAGAACAGGACGAGGTTTAAGGGGGACGAACGAATCCAGGCGCGGGCCGACAGCACGATGGCGAATTCCAGGATGACCAACAGGTATACCCAGCCGGACGCCAGAATGGGCAACGCGAAGCTGGAACCGGCGAACACGCCCAGCGCGGTCATGGCCATGGCCAGGGCGGTGAGGGCGTAGACGTTGGAAAGGACGGAGGTGCTGATGACGATAGGTTGGCTTCCGTGAGCCGAAGAATAGGGATTTTGCATGCCCTCAATCTACTCAGTTTCCACCATGCGGCAAGTTGTTTGGCAAGTATTTTTGTGCTATACTAATGAGATTTATGGCTTTGAATCGACGTGTAACGGCTATGGCCACGGGGGCGTTCCTCCTCGCGGTCCCGCAGGCGTGCTTCGCCGGGGCGGGCGCCGCCGCGCTGGCGGGCTTCATCGACCTGCACATCATCGCCAACGGCTTGATCATCTTCCAGGGTGTCGCCGCCATTTGTCTCTTCTATTACGGCTTCCGCATGATCCTGGAAGCGTACAAGGACGAATCCTTCACCAACGCCCAGAACTCGTTCATCTACGCCGCGGCCGGCTTCATCATCATCGCCATTTCGCAGGCCTTCACCAACGCCTTCTACGCCCAGTCCAGCGGCGCGGACCCGAGCCAGCTGATCCCGGGCATCGAGAGCGTGGGCAGCTTCATCCTCACCGCCATGAGCGGCCTGATGATCCTGATGCTCACCATCGACGGTATCCGCATGGTCGCTTCGCAGGGTGACGCCAGCGAGCGCACCCGCATCTTCAAGCTGATCATCATGCACTGCATCGGCGTGGCGATGTCGCTGATCGCCTTCGCGCTCGTGCACGCCGTCTCCGACAACGATTCCGGCCTGCTGGTCGAGGAAATGAAGGGTCTGGTGATCTTCATGCTCACGATCATGGGAACGCTGTGCGTGGTGGCGCTCATCACCGCCGGCGTGTTCCTGGTCATCTCCATCGACGAATCGCTCAAGGACCGCGCCAAGAAAGTGGTCATCGGCACGCTGACCGCGCTGGCGTTCGTGCTCGTCTCGTACACCGCCCTCGTCACCTTCGTCTGATGCGCAACGCGTCTTCGTCCATCGGCAAGCGCCTCTCGTACGCGATTCCCCGCGCGGGCATCGCGTTCACGGCCATGATCATGCCGACCGTCGCGCATGCCGACGGCGCGACGATCCGCAACATCCTGCTGACCCTGCTCAACAACATCGCGCCGCTGTGGGTGCCGGTCGGCGTGCTGGTCGTGGTGATCGCGGGCATGACCATGCTGGTCACGAGCCGCGAGGAAGGATTGTCCAAAGGCCGCAACACGGCGCTGGCCGTGGTGATCGGCGGCATCATCATCATGCTCGGCCCCACCCTGCTCGGACTGATGTACCAGGCTCCGGGCACGCAGATCGCCAACGTGGGACCGCAGCTGAACGCCGAGGCGCTGGGCCTGGTGGGCTGGCTGTGCGCCATGGGCGGCGTGTTCTCCATCTTGATGATCGTCATTTCGGCCGTCCGCGCCATCGCCGGATTCGGCGGCGACGAAGCCGCGTACGCCGGCGTGCGCAACGCGCTGATCAACGCCGTCATCGGACTGATCATCATGGCGTCGGCCATCATCATCCACAACGCCGTCTTCCAGGGCACGCCGAACCCGCTCATCCAGCTGATCCTGGACAAGGTGCTCATCATCCTGGCCATCATCACGACCATCGCGGTGGCCATCTTGGTGTACGCCGGCTTCCGCATGGTGACGAACTTCGGCAACGAGGAAGTCTTCAACCAAGCCAAGGGCCTGGTGTTCCGCGTCATCGCGGGCCTGGTCGTGATCCTCATCAGCTACGTGCTGGTGATCTTCGTGGCCAACGCCTTCAGCTAGAGGCCGCTTCCAGGGCCGCTTTCGTTTCCGCCACGTCGTGGGTCCGGATGAACGAGGCGCCGTTTCGCATGGCCGTGACCGACGCGTCCAGCGTGGCCGGCAGCCGCTTCGAGACCGGCAGGTTTTCGGGCCCCGCCAGAAAGGATTTGCGCGACGGGCTCACGAGCACCGGCCCGATGTCCGCGAACGCCGCCACGTTGTCCAAGACGGCGAATGAATACTCCGGTAACGCGGAGACGAAGTGCCCCAGGCCGGGATCGACGATGATGTTCGCCTTGCGGATACCGGCGCGCTCGGCGGCCCGCACGCGCTCGCGCAGGAACCCGCCGATGGTCCCGACGAGGTCTTCGTAGCGCCTGTCTTGCTTGGTCGTGCGCGGACCCGCGTCTTTGGCATACATCAGGACGCACGGGCAATCCGCGGCGGCCAGCACCGCGAACATGGCCGGGTCTCCCCTGCCGGCGGTGACGTCGTTGATCATGTCCGCCCCGGCGGCCAGCGCCTGGCGCGCCACCTCGGACTTCCAGGTGTCCACGCAGATGCGCATGGCTGGCAGCGCACGGCGCACCGCCTCCACGGCCGGAACCACTCGCGAGAGCTCCTCGGCCAGCGCCACGTCGGGTGAACCCGGACCGGTGGACTCGCCGCCGATCTCGATGATGTCTGCGCCTTCCCGCGCGAACTGCTCGGCGCGCGCGACCACGTCTGCGGTCTGCATATACTTCCCTCCATCCACGTAGGAATCCGGCGTGACGTTGAGGATGCCGACGATGACGGGAAGCTTCACGAACACAGCATCGAAGTTGATGTGCCTAAACGCAAGAGAAGCAGGAGAGTCAGGGGATTCAGGGGAAACAGTCGATTCTCCTGACTCCCCTGAATCCCCTGACTCTTTCGGATGTATTTTTTCAGCCTCAAACTGCGTCCGTGCTATACTCGCACCATGTGGCCCTTCAAGAAGAAAGAACCCCCGGAGAAGCGCGGCGGACGCATGATGAAACGCGTCGTCGTGGGCTTCATCATCGGCGGAGCGATCTCGTCGATCATCGGCCAGAAGTTCCTGCATAAGAATCAGGAAACCGACGAAGATGAGGAAGAAGATGAGGACGACGAAGACGAGGAGGAAGGTTCGCCCGAGTGATCAGCCTTCCACGATGGCGTGCACGACCTCGGCGATGGCGTCTTCCAATTTGCCTTCGCGGTTGATGACCTGAACGTCGGTGAGTTTGGCGTGCTCCAGTTCGCCGTGCATGCTCGCCACGCGGCGGGCCAGCTCGTCCTTGGCCATGGGGGCGCGCTCCACGATGTGCTTCACCAGCTGCTCTTCGCTCTCGGGCAGGATGAAGATGGTCTGCAGGCGGTACTGTGCGCCGGGCCCCTTGAATTCGGCATGCTCCCGGATGCTGTTGAATCCCTGCACGTCCACTTCGCGGACCACGGTCTTGCCCTGCTCGATGGCCGGGAGGATTTCGGTGAGCAGCGTGCCGTAGCGGGCGCCCTTGTGGACCTGCGCCCATTCCAGGAACTTCCCTTCCTTCAGCCAGGCGTCGAACTCCGCCTCGGTCACGAAGTGGTAGAGCTCGTCGCCTTCCCCTTCGCGGCGCTGGCGGGTGGTGGCGGAGCGCGGGAACAGCAGTTCCTTGCGTCGTTCCTTGAGGGTTTTGAGGATCACGCTCTTGCCTACACCGCTGGGGCCGATGATGAGGACGAGCTTTCCTGGCTTGGGCATGGGCGCATGGTACCGCAAGGCGGGCGGTAGCGCGAAACGGGGCTTGGATTGCATGAAAATCATGCCTGCAGACCCTTGCATTCATGTGAAAAATAGTTTACAATGGGGAGATTCGTTCATTCACATCTCCCACACTTCTTTTAGGTCCCAGGGCGGGGAGGAAGATGCGTCCCGAAAGCGACCCATCCTCCTCCCTGCTCTTCGATCTCCGACCGAAGAGTTCCCTCGGCCGTTCCTCGTTGAACACCGCAGGGACCTACAACCTCACACACAAACATACGGCACCCTCCCGCCCAGCGGAGGCGCGACTCCCGACGCATCGGGATACCAACAAACATAAAAAACGGAGCAGTCGCCGATACGGCTGCAAAGAGGTGTAGGGAGCGCATGACACTTGGTCGACGTCATGCACGCTCAATTCACCCCGTGAATTGGGTACATAAGCAGGCACTCGGACCGGATCTCTCACTGACGAAGTGGGACTTCCGATCCGGGTGCCTGTTTTACATTGCGTGAAAGGGAACCCAGGTTCCCTTTCACGGGCTATCCTTCCTGCATGGAGCGCTCCAGCCGCAGGGCCCGCGAGACCCGCGTCTTCGCGCAGCTTTTTGACGAAAGCCAAGCAAACTCAGAGCGAGTACTCAAACCACCAAGGGGCAGGAATGCGCGCCATGAGTGTGGGGGCCTGCGGATTGGCCGAGGAGCCCAAGCGACGAGGCCGTGGTGTCGGCGCGCGCGTTTTCTTGGCCACTTCTTTGTCGCGCACAAAGAAGTGGCGGAAGAAACTGAAGGGAATATTGGCGGCATCAGTCTGCGACTCCTACCGCAGGATCTGCAACCCATCCAGGGCATTACCCGGAGCGGACGACGACGCCGGCTTGGGAGCGGCGGAAGACGAAACGGCGGCAGGTTTGGCGGATGATGCCGCGGACGAGGCGGGCTTGCTCGACGATGCCGACGAACTGCGCGCGGACGACGCCGGAGCGGATGAAACGGCAGCCTGCGACGAGCTCATGGCGGCGGAAGACGACGCGCGAGGCGCCCAGGCGAACGCCTCCGGATCGACGGCCGGGACGATGGTCGTCCATGTCCACGGGGTGCACGGCTGGACCTTGCAGGTGCGGATGATGTCCGATGCCAGGCGGATGACGGGCACCACGTACGTCGGACGGTCCGATTGGTACGTGGGCAGCATGTACGCCAGCGTGGCGGACTGGTACGTGATGGTGACGGCCTTGCCCTTCTCGTCGCCGTCGATGGGAGCCAGACCGCCGGCCAGCGCGAGGCCGGTCATGACGGTCGGTTCGGCGGTCTTGTATTCCGAGCTGGACAACAGCGCCGGCGACAACACGTGCATGTTCAGGGCCAACGCCTGCTGGCTGCGGTGGCCGACGAACACGGCCATGGCAGACACCGGGCGGCCGACTTCATCGACCACCGGGTACGACCCGAATTTGAGCGGCCAGCGGACCTCCTCGATGCCGGGCGCCAGCACTTTGCCCGCGCTGCCGGCTTCGACCGTGCGGTAGATTTTGACGACCGACGGCTCGCCGAGCGCCGCGGTGTCGATGCCCAGCTCCCCGGCCATTTGTTTGGCGATGGCGATGAGACGATCGTCGGGCAGCGGCGGACTGACCGGCACGTCGCTCACGTCCTGCGGCGACTGCTCGGTGCGGCTGACTTCCAACGTGCGGTCGCGGACGTTCACGAGAATGGTGTAGACGTTGTCGCGCGTGCTGAACGTGATGTCGCGCGGAAGCAGGCGCAGGCTGGGATCCAGCGGCACGTTCATGCCCGCCAGGATGGCGTTGAACGGCGACGCGTCGGCGGTCACGCCCTGGTCGCGGTACAGCGTCATGGTCGGCGGCAGTGCCGGCAGCATGTCCTTCGGCAACGCGTAGCGGTACACGCCGGCCGGGATGCCCTCCACGCGCTGCTCGAGCTTGCGCAGGCCCTGGCCGACCGAACCGAAACCGCCCGGCGGCAGCTGCTCGGGAAGCGCGGCGGCGGCCGAGGAGGACGAAGCGGCGGGAACGCGCGTACCCGCCTGCCCGCGGGTGGCGAACAAGACGACGTTCACGCCCGCCGACAGCGCGAGGCCGAGGGCGAGGGCCGGCAGCAGGATTTGCGCGGCGAAGTTGGCTGGGGATTTAACGGACATCGCGGTAGGGAACGATATAATCTTTGCGGCGCTGGTAGAGGGTGATTTGCTGCGAGATCATGGCCACCAGCTTGTCGGCGTGGGGCATGTACTTCAGGACGATCTCGGGGCCCTGACCCTCTTTGAGCGCGAAATGGATCATGCCGAAATCGAACAGATTCAGCCACTGCGTTTCGGCCACCACGTCGCCCAAGTTCTCCAGGTTGATGGGTGTCGTGGATTTGCGGAACAACGACGACTGGTCGACGATGATGAGCTTGTCGGTGGTCAGGAAGATGAAGTCGAACTTCCAATCCAGGTACGCCTGCAACAAGCCGTACGACACGAGCAGAAACCACATGAGCACGGAGACGAGGATCAGCGTGCCCAGCGAGAGGATGCCGAGGTAGTACACCAGGCTCGCGACAGCGACGATCGCCACCGTCAGAATGACTTCGCGGATGATGGCCGTCAGGAACCGGAAGACGTGCGGGGTGGCGGTAAAAATTTCGCGCTCGCCGTGGGCCAAAAACCGCTCTTTGATCTTCCGGATGTCCGTCTCGAGTGCGAAGATCCTCATACTTGTTCTACTATAGCCTTATGCGCTCAACCAAGGCTACTGCACTCTTCGCCTCCTTCGCGGCCCTGCCGCTTCTGCTGGCCGCCGCGACGGGGTCTTTCGGCGACGTCGCCGGCACCCGTCACGAGGCGTCCATCAACCTGCTGGCGGAACAAGGCGTGGTGGAAGGGTACGCGGACGGCACGTTCCGTCCCGACGCACGCATCAACCGCGCCGAATTCCTGAAAATCCTGATGGAAGCGCGGTACGCGGAACTGGAAACGCCCAAGGACCTGCAGTGCTTCTCCGACTTGATGGTACGCGTGCCGCAGTGGTACGCGCGGCCGGTGTGCCTGGCGCGTCAGCTCGGGATCGTGGGCGGCTATCCGGACGGCACCTTCCGGCCCGGCAAGGACGTGAACCTGGCGGAAGCCCTGAAGATCGCGTTGCTGGCATTCGATGTCCAGGCCGGCCAGGCCGCGGAAAACGAACAGTGGTTCGAACCGTACCTGCGCGCGGCGCGCGACCGCGGCATCCTCATGGATCTGCTGAAAACACCGGACCACGTCCTGACTCGCGGCGAGATGGCCGCCATCGCGGCAGGGTTGCTCGCGCCGGCCGAGACCGGCTCTTCCTCCTCGGCGTCCGACGAACCGCCGGTGTGCGGCAACAACCGCCTGGAGAAAGGCGAGCAGTGCGACGACGGTAACGTGCAAAACAGCGACGGCTGCAGCATGCTGTGCATCATCGTGCCGGAACCCGTGCGGCTGGCCGTACTGCAGGTCGACGCGCAGGCATCCGGCACCGTGACGAACGTTGCGCGCGGCAAGACAGGCGTTCCCCTGCTCCGCTTCAACGCCACCGTGGACCGCCAGGACGCGTTCTTCAACGGCGCGGCGTTCATGCCGTCGGTGGGCTCGCTGGCATACGCGCAAAACTACGTGCTGGCCATGGACGGCGACGGCGACGGCCGCTTCGAAACCAAGCTCGCCACGGGCAAAGCACAGGGCAGCCGGCTGACCTTCGAGGGCATCAAGGACCTGCGGCTGAAGGAGAACGTCACGGTGCGCATGGAAGTTCGCGCCGACGTGGCCTCCACGACGGGACCGGTGTCGCTCGGCCTGCAATTCGCCACGTCCGAGCCGGATTACATCCGGGCCACCGGCGCGGTGGACGGCACGCCTCTCCAGGGCATCGAGACCGACAACGCGTGTCCGGGCAACGTCAGCGTGTGCTTCATCCGCGTGAACACGCGCGCCTCCACGGACATCACCGTGCAGACGCGCGGCAACCTGTACGTCACCGCCGACAGCCTGCCGGTCCGCAGCCAGCAGGTGCTGGGCGGCAGCATCAGCGACCCGCTGCTGCGGCTGCGCATGCGCGCCGACGGCGAGGACCTGGACGTGAAAACCATCCGCATCGACGGCGGCGCGGGCAGCATCGATTCCCTGCGTCTGTTCAAGGTGGCGCCCGGCGCGAGCATCGACACGCGCACCGCGCAGCCGTTCGCGGAAGCGACCAACGGCCAGTGCCCCACCGTGTCCTCCACGCGCTTCTGCGCGAACTTGTCGCTGAACATGCTGCGCATCGCCGCCAACCAGGAAATGACGGTGGTGGTTGCGGCCAAAGCCAAGGATGAGCAAGGCGGCGCGATCGGCGGACAGACGTTCGCGCTCATGCTCACGGCGGCCGCGGACGCCTCGCATGCGGTGGAGGCGCGCGGCGTTTCTTCGCTGGCCGAGCTGAACCAAAACGACGGCAATGCTTTCGCCGAAGGTGAGGTGTACGTCGGCACCGCCGCCCCGGGCGCGTCGTCCGCCGTCGTCGGGCCGCTCAACGACACGGTGCTGGGCAAGATCCTGTCGGTCTCCAACGCGATGCAGCAGTCCACCGCGACGGGCATTCCGTCGGGAAAGCAGACCATCGGCGGCTTCGTGATCGGCGCATCGGCGCACACGAACACGTTCCACGGCAGCAACGACGTGATCGTGAACACCATGGCCATCCAGGTCACCGCGCAAAACGTGCAGATCGACCCGGCCGGCTACCGCCTGTACAACCCGGAGAACCCGGCGGTGGGAATCGCCTGTTCCGCGCCGGCAGATACCGGCACGTTCACGGTGACCTGTTCCGGCATCGCGGGCAGCGTCATCCAGAGCCGTATCGGCCAGGGGCAACAGGCCAAGTACATGCTGGAGGCCGTGGTGACCAACACCCAGGTCTCGCAAGGCGAAAGCCGCCTGGTCACCGAGCTCAAACCGCTGGGCCAGCGCGATCAGACCAACGCGATCATCTGGTCCGACGAAGCGACCACCCTGCAGTGGGTGGACATTCCCGCGCTCGGCGTACAATCCACTCAGTACTGGAAACCCTAAGCATGACCCAACTCCCCTCTTCGCCTCCGCCTCGCCAACCTGGTACCATCCCGGGCATGGCCGATTCCACCACCCCGCAGCCCCAGCCGCCGAAGCGCCAGCCCATGCCCGAGTGGATGAAAATGTCGATGGCGTCGGCGGGCGGCATGGCCACGTCGTTCGCCGCGTTCCTGACCTTCACGGTCATGCAATCTGGCTCCATGCGCGGGCAATTGGTGGCGGGCGATCCGTCCGTGAACCGCCAGTTCCCCAGCACGTTGAATTCCCTCCAGGCGTCCCTTACGGGCGATAATCCCATCGCGGGCGCCATGTCATCGTACGTGTGGTGGACCGGCGTGATCGTGGGCGGCGTCGTATTGAGCTGGGTCTTCCTTCGGATGTTGAGGAATCGCCTCGGCTAGAAGCAAAACTCTCCCAACCGTCGGGCATATCGGGGGTCTAGGGCATTGCTTTTTTCTGAAATTCCTTTATAATGCCTCTCGTCAAATTTTCCCAAACACATACTCATGCAGTCATCTTCCCTGTCGTGCGATCTGCCGAGTCCGTGGCGCGCCGCGTTCCTTTGTCTCGGCATCTGGGCCATCATGGCCGTGGTATTGGTCGCGACGATGACGCACCCGCGGATGGGAACCGGCAATGCGGTCACGCGGAAAATGCGGTACCGGGCCAAACCCGTCTCGCTCCTGCAGCGTTCAGAGGCCAGCCAAAAGCGCCGCGCCGCGTACGCCCGCATCATCCAGAATGCCCGTCACCAGCTTCGGGCGCGGAGCGGACGGCAGAAGCCAACGGTCCAGCTGGGCGTCGACTTTGCCAAGGTGCGGTTTGAGGGCGCGTCCGGCGCTGCCGCCGAACACGATGACGGACGGATCCACGGCATGCACCAGGTTGACGGTAAGCCAGGCGACTTCCTCAAAAAAATGCGGCTGCATGAACTCGCACACCGCCCCGTTGAGGTAGTCTTTCGGACTCTGGGCGGCCTCGCAACGGCGACCCATGGCCGTGCCTGAGAGGAACTGCTCCACTTCGCCGCGCATGTCGGGGGTGGGATACGGAGGGTGGCCGGGGCGCAGCAGCATGTGGCCGAACTCGCCGGCGCAACCGTGCGCTCCGCGGTAGAGCTTGCCGTTGATGACGATGCCGCCGCCGACACCGGTTCCCAGCGTGACGCCCACGACGATCTCCCCTCCCTTGCCCGCGCCCGCGACCGCCTCAGCGAACGCGAAGCATTGACTATCGTTCTCCACGCGTACGGGCAGTTCGGTCCGCTTAGAAACATACTCGGCCAGGTTCTGCCCCTCGGCGCCCGGGACGTTGGGCAGCTTGAGGATGATGCCCGAGTGCTGGTCCACCAAACCGGGCACACCGATGCCGATGGCCACCGCGTCGGTGGTGCGCAGCGGCTGCAGCTGCTTCATCAGGCGCTCGCGCACGTCGTCGAAACCGGCCGCGGCGTCGGTGGCGATGGTCACCTGCTCCAGGCGTTTCATGTCCGGCAACGCGTAGCGCGCCAGCGTGATCTTGGTGCCGCCGAAGTCGATGCCGATGACGGAGCCGTGCTTGGCCATGGAATGCTTACGGACGATCGGACCGGAGCGAGCGCTCGCGGCGGCGGACGATCTCGTGCCGCTTGGCAGTGTACTGCAACAGCGTATCGACGTAGACCGCGTGGCTCCAGGTCAGCGGCGACACCGAGAGCGGAGCGCCGTTGAACGGGTTCATCTGCTCGGGCAACAGGCCCGACGGACTGGCGCGCTCCTTCACCCACTGCATCGTCTTCAGCGGCTCGTTTAAGTCCTCCAGCTCCTTGGCCACGGCGATCTGCCACTGGGCGATCCACAGCGTGGTGATGATCCATGGGTTGCCCGGCACGTCGGCGTTCGGGTGGGCGGTGGCCTGGTAGGTGTCCATGGTGTAGCGGGCGATGCCGCCGACCGGCGTCTTCACGGTCAGCTTGTCGCGCAGGCGCTTGATGGTCGACGCGATGCGCGGGTCTTCCGGCGGCAGGATGCCGAACTGCCAGATGAGCGCGATGCTGGCGTCGGGCGTGGTGTCGCGCTCCACCGTCTGGTCGCGGTCGCGAACGATCTTCTTCAGGAAGCATTGGGTTTCCTCGTCATAGAGGTGGAACAGCATCAGCTCGGTCATCTGGTCGGCGCCGTCGCCGAACTGCTGGGCATGGCGGTGGTGACCCAGCGCGGCCGAAATCTTGGACGCGGCGCGAAGCCCCGCGCAGATGGTGGCCGTGGTGTAGCTGAAGATGCCGCGGTGCTCCTCCCACAGGTCGTAGCTCGGCAGCGGCAGGCCCGTCTTGGGCTCGCGGTACTTCAGCAGGAATCCCGCGGCGCGCTTGACCATGCTGTGGTACATGCCGTGCAGGAACTCGAAATCCTGGCACGTCTCGAAGTGCTTCCACAGCGCGACCAGCGGCAGCGCGGTCTCGTCGAGCTGGATGGGCAGAAGCGACTTGCCGTTCTTGTACCACGGGTGCCACGAACTGCCGGCCGAACCGTCCGGGTTGTACTTATGGAGGAAATACCCGTCGTCGGTCTGGATCTTCTCGCAGAATTTCAGGAAGCGGTACACCGCCTCGTGTTCGCCGGCGCCGGTAAGCGCCATGCTGACGAACGAACCGTCGCGCGGCCACACGTAGGTGTAGGTGTCGCGGTTGAACTGCATGATGTCGCTGTCGTTGGCGGCCACGATGCCGCCGCCGTTGTCGATTTGAGTGCGGATGGTGAGCAACGAGCGCCAGTAGAGGTCCTTGAGATCCTGCGGCACGTCCGGACCCGGATCAGCGTTGGCATGGACCCAGCCGCGCCAGTAGTTGCGGGCGGAGATCTTCACCTGCTCGGGGGTCTCTTCCAGAATGAAATGCTGCAACTGATGCACGTCGGTGATGCGCTTGCCGGCGCACACCCACAGGTACACCGCCGTCTCGCGATCGCCTCCGACCATGCAGTCGATCTCCACGGTGGAATCCACCGAGCCCTGCTCGATGGAGGCGCGGGAGAGCACGCCGTCCTCGGCGTCACGCCACGTGCCTTCCAGGCCGCGATAGTTCGACTTGCCGATGGAGAACGACGCGATGCCGCAGTGTTCGATGTGGTCTTCGCTCTTGGACCACGGGTGGAACTCGTCGCCCATGTTCACGGGCGCACAGCTCACCGGATCGCTGGTGGTACCGCCGACCAGGAAGTAGCGCTTCTCACGGAAGTGGATCACGCTTTTGGTGTGCGGCTCGTAGAACGCGGTGTCCTTCTGCTTGTCGCCGTACAGGTAGAAATCGTGGTGAAAGAAGCACTGCACCTTGCGGCTGCCGCCGTCGGTGGTGCGCAGCTTGAACGAACGCACGAGACAGTCCTTGGTCGGATCGACCACGTCCTCGCACAGGATTTCCAGCGCCAGCTTGTCGTTTCGCATGGTGGAAGAACTGACGAGCGCGCCGTCCATGTAGCCGGGCTTGATGACCCACGTGCCGTCGTTCACCCACGAGAAACCTTTGCCCTCGGCCAGGAAACCAAGGCGGTGGAACTTGCCGTAGGCGGTGTGGTCCTCCTCGCCGACGTGCGGGTAATAGAAATCACGCAGCTGCAGGTGCTCGTCGAAGGTGGCGAGCATGGAGCCGTTGCCGAGAACGATGGAGCGGGGCATGGGTTAGCGGGAGGAGCGGCGGGAAGAACGGCGCTTTTTGGGGACGGGCTTGGCGGCGCGGCGCTTGGGCGCGGACTTCACTTTCCTGGCGCCGGCCTTCGCGCGAGGCACGGCTGAAGCCGACACGCCGACGGCGGTCATGCCCTGCAAACGCTCGAGCGTCAGGCGCAGGTCTTCGATGGCGTGGCTGTAGCGGCGGTACGCCTCGTAGGGAGATTCGTAGGGACTGAAATACTTGTGCACGTCGCCGTCGCTCCAGTACTTGGTGCACAGGTAGTAGAAGTGATCCGATGTCTGCAGCTTGCGCCACGTCTCGGTGAGAATGGGATCCTTCATGCGTTTCACCGCCTGTTCCAGCGCGTACACGCCGGAGAACGCGGCCTCCTGCAACGGATTGCCCCGCCAGGCGGACAGGTCGCGCTCCATGTCGGCCCACGACACGTGGGCGTGGGCGTCCAGCGTCTCGCACGGGCGGCCTGCCCAGGCGTCGATGGTCTGGCTCGGCGTCAGCGCCTTCATGCCGCGGCCATGGAGGCCGGACGGAAACGCTTCCAGGAACTGGAAGATGCCGGTGTCGGCCCACTGGTGTTCGCCGAACGTCTCGTAGTCCATGAACAGGTTCACGCTGTGGCCGTCGGCGAACGCGGTCCAATCCAGGAACGTGTCGGAGGTGAGCGGCCAATTCTTCCAGCTGCGGTTACTGAAACGGAACGCCACGTCATCGGACAGGCGGTAGTTTTTCAGCAGGATGCGGATCTTCTCCGGGGCCTCGGCATGGATGCCGTGCGAGCGCACCAGCTTCTCGGTTTCGGCCGGCAGGCGGAAGGCCGGCGGCTCATAGGGCACGTTGGGGTTTCGTCCGTGCATGACATGGTCGGCGCCTTCGGCCAGGATGCCCTTGAAGCCGAGCAAGCGGGCGATTTCGGCGATCTCGTTGCAGTACACCAGCTCGGTGTTGCGGAACACCGACGGCCGGATGCCGAACAATTCCTGCACCGTATCCGCGTGCTTCTTCACCTGCTCGCAGAACTCGCCGATGGAGGTGAGGCTGCTGAGCGAGTGGTAGTACGTCTCGGCCAGGAACTCCACGCGGCCGGTCTGGGCCAGGCGCTGGAACGACTCCAGCACGTCCTTGCCGTACTCGCGGCACTGGTCCAGGAACACGCCGGACAACGAATAGGCCACGGTGAAACCGGGGTGCTCCTTCACCATGCGTTCGATGAGCGCATTGGTCGGCAGGTAGCACTTCTCGGCGACTTTGCGGAAGATGCGGCGGTTGGTCTCGTCATCGAAGTAGCTGCCGTTCATGGAGCCGATCTCGGTGACGCGCAGGTCGCGCAAACGGTACGGCTGATGGACCTGGAAGTAGAAGCAAACGTTGGGAGGCGTCTTGGCGGACATGGCTTTTAGAAGGGATTAAAAACGAATAATTTTTTTGTACACAGAGAGAATTTTGTTGGCCTGGCGCTTCCAGGTGAGGTTGCCCAGGATGTGCGGCGTTTCGGAGCGCATGGCCTGGGTCATGGGCTTCTCGCGCAGCAGCGTGACGATGCAGTCGGCCATGCGGTCGGTGTCCCAGAAATCCGTGAGCAGCGAGTTCTTCACCACCTCCGCCGCGCCCGACTGGCGCGAGAGCACCACCGGCGCGCCGTGCGTGATGGCCTCGAGCGCCACCAAGCCGAACGGCTCGGAGACGGACGGCATCACGAAGCAGGCGGCTTTGGCGTAGAGCTTCTTGGCTTCGGCGCTGCTGACCTTTCCGGCGAAGATGATTTTGTCGGCCAATCCCAAGTCGCACGCCTGCGCGATCAGGTCCGGAAGCAGGTACCCGTCGCCGGCGATCACGAAGCGGGCGTCGGGGCGCAACGCGGCGACTTTGCGTGCGGCTTTCAGGAAGTGATGGGCGCCCTTCTGCACGGTCAGGCGTCCGAGGAAGAGGACGAGCGGATGCGGGCCAACGTCGACGCCGCGGTGCGGCATGGCCTTCGGCGCGTCGAACGTGCCGTTGTGCAGCACGGAAATCTTGCCGGCCGGGATGCCGTACTCCTTCACGAGCAGCTTGCGCGTGTAGTCGCTGACGGCGATGACGTGGTCGGCCTTCAGCAGGCCGCTGCGCTCACGGTCGTAAATCCAGCCGTTGGGACGGAACTCGGTGCGGTCCAGTTCGGTGGCGTGGACGTGGGCGACCAGCGGCTTGCCGTGGTGGCGCGCGGCGCGCACTCCGGCCTCGATGGTCATCCAGTCGTGGCTGTGCACCACGTCCGGCGACACGTGCGAGGACATCTCGACGGCCAGCGCGGTGAAGCGCTCCACCTCGGTGCCGAGGTCGTGGCCGTACAGCTGGTTGATGCCGCTACTTGAGCGCAGCTTGGCGTCGAGCACGGTGAAGCGTTCCATGTACACGGCTTCGGAGTCGTACGGCTGGATGATGGTCGGAACGCGGACGGTGATGCTGCCGAGCTGCTCTTCCTGGGGATACACGATGTCGATGCCGTCCTCCACCGCCTGGTCATGCGGCAGGACCAGCGTGACCTTCGCGCCATGGTGAAGCAGGCCCCGCACGATGCCCTGGCAGGCGACACCCAATCCGCCGCAATTCGCGGGCGGATATTCCCATCCGAACATGAGTGAGTGCAGTGACATTTTTTGTTTTTCTGTTGAGGTTTTTAAATCTCTTTATTGTATCAGAAAAAGCCATTTTTTACCAGACAAGATGGACGGCGAAATCGCAGAAGATCGGCGAGCCGAAAACCGTTCTCACGGCAGGTGAAAAATTGACCGAAATCGGTCGCGGCGGGTGGACTTCGGACAGCGCCCGGATAGAGTGAAGAAACTACCTCTTCCCCCCAACCCCATGCTCGGTGGAGCCGGTTGCAAGAGCTAAGACGATCTTCGTCTAGGCAATTGCCGAAAGGCCCTCGCCCTCGGGTGCAGGGCCTTTCCTTTATGCGGAAGAGGCAACCGGTTTACGGCGTCCAGAAGCGCTGATCCGGCTTGACCTTCAGGTAGGTTTCATAGTTCTTCACGGTTTCGTCGTACAGCGACACGCCCTCGCTCCCCGACTCGCCGTCCGGCACGTCCGGCTCCGGCGTGTGGTGGATGTACTCGGTGCCGAGGAACTTGCAGAAATCATGGTAAAACCTCGTGAACACGATCATCTCGTGCCAGGCATCGTCGATCTCCACCGATGGGCAAATCGGCTTCCCGCTGACCTGCGACAAATGGAGCATCCGCTTGGCTTCGCGCACGATGCCTTCGGCGAAATCCTTGTCGAGCTTGTAGACCTTCATCAAGCGCGGAACCAGAAGTTCCGGAACCGGATAGGCGTCGACTTCGGCGAGAGTGGGCATGCGGATGCGGGAAGGATGGTCGGGATTCTACCACGGCTCACCTCGCACCCGCGTCCGCCACCAAACCGCCGCCACGTCGGCCAGCGAGCGGACCGCCAGCCCAACGCGACCGCCCTGGGCGATACCCGTGCGGCGGGGCCGCAAGTCCACCGGAAGGTAGGCGATTTTTGCGCCCCGTTTGACGGCGCGGATGATTCGCTCCGGGTCACGGAAGACGCCCTCGGACACAGGGCGAATGGCCTGGATGAGATCGCGGCGGATGCACTTCGCGCCGCCGGGATCGCGCAGGTCCACTCCCAGAAGCAGGCGCGGCAGCCACCGGTATCCGGACGACAGCAGGTGTCTCCACGGCCCGTAGAATTTCTCGCGCCGGACCATGACCACGACGTCGGCGTTCTGCATCAGCCGCAGGCAATCGGCAATGGCCGCCGGCGGATACTGGCCGTCGGCATGCAGCAGAAGAACGCAGTCTTTCGCGCCGGACTGGAATGCGGTTTCCACGGCTTTGCCAAGCCCTTTCCGTACATCGTGATCCACCCGCCTCACGCGGCCTGGAAGCCGCGCGGCCCAGGCATCGATGATGCGCGGCGTGGCGTCGGTGCTGCCGTCGTTCACCACCGTCACGTCGAAGTCCAAACCTTCCAGCGCCGCCGCGCATTCGGCGATCATGTCGCCGACGGCGGCCTCTTCGTTGTACGCCGGAATGACGATGGAAACCGGAATGTTCATCGGCCCGAGCGTACCGGACGCGCGGCACCCGCGGCATGCCAAATCACCACGCATGCGCACGCCAGCAGGGAAAGAAGGCTGATCCAATCGGCAGCGAACTGCGTTGTCGAAACCTTCCAGGTCAGCGGTCCGCCGGTCGTGAACGCGCGCAAGTTCGCTTCGTCGGAAACGCTGATCCTGCTGCCCGGACGGCATGCGTTTTCCGCGCCGTACGCGAAGCACGCCGGATTGTTCAAGTTGAACGCCCCGTCATGGATGTCCGTGACGGGACCGGCCCGCAGCCCCGGAACCTGCTGCCATCCGACGGACAAAAACAACGCGTCGCCGCTGCACTGCATGCCGCTGGCGCCGAGGAAATCCGAATCCCTGTTGATGACCTGCGTGACGGGCATGTCCGTGAAACCCTTAGCGCGGGCCTCCTCGGCCTGACGCAGCACGATGGCGGGTGGATTGCGCAGGTCTGCCCATTTCATGACCGGGCCGTACGCGAGGGACACGGCGCATACCGTCACCGCCAGGACGGCCCAGACGGAACGCCTCCGGAAACCGGCCGTCCGGCGCGCGACCGCATGTTGCATGGCGAACACCGAACCGATCGCCAGCGGCAATGAGAACGGATACAGAAGCCGCATCATCACGCGCAAGGACTTGAGGAACGGCAGGCTTTTGAACATGTCCACGACCATGCCGTGGCCCCGGATCAGGAGAAGGCACAGCAAGACGGTCGCCAAGGCGTACAAGAGCAGGAACAAGGCGTGCCTGCGGCGGCAATACGCCGCTGCCAACAGCAACGTGACGCCGATCATCGCCCCGGCCAGCACGGCCGGCGACAGGAAATGACTGTTCTCGTGCAGGCCCCACGGAACGCCGCCGAACAGCCAGGGAGCCTGCGGCATGAACCACAGCGATTTCACTGCGACCGAGAGCGGCTCGGTCTGCGGCGTGAACGCGCTGGCGATAACCTCGCGCGGGAACGTGCGCATGAGCGACAGGATCGCGATGAGCTTGGAGCCCATCAGGAGCGACGCGGCGGCGGCCAGTCCGCCCGCGCGCATCGGGAAGTCGTGCGGCGCAACGGCGTCCACATGCTCCCGGCACCACAACAGCGGCGGCAAGAGCACCGCGGCTGCGATGATGAAGAAGATGAGCGTGAAGTACCCGGCCGCGTGCAACACGGCGGCGGCCAAGAGCGCGAAGATCGCCGCGCGGAGCACGGGCGTGAAGCGCTTTGTGTCGCGCGAATACAGCAGCCACAGCATCCAGCCGATCAGCGGGGTGGTGGCGAAATTCATATGGCCGATCACCGCGTGCATCAGGTGGAACCCGTGCGCGGCGACGATGAGCGCCAGCGCGTGGGCCCATCCGGTGTCCAGCCGGAATACGTCGCGTCCGAGACGGTACCAGCCGAAATACCCGGCGATCAGCAACGCGAAGAATGCGGCCAGGCTGGCGTGCCATGGGTTCAGCACCAACGCCAAAGCCTGCGTCAGCGAATACGACAAGTCGTTGGGGTGGCCGTAGAGCGGCAATCCGCCGCACAGATGCACGGCGTACCGCAGCGGGGCCAAGCCGTACTGCGCGAAGTGCCAGCGGCCGGCGATCAGGAACCGGAAGAAGCTTTCGTAATCGTGTCCCAGCCGCGGGTACGTGGCGGTAAGGAACGTGAAAAAGACGGCGAGCAGCGCCGCGAACGGCGCCAGCCAGAGTACGCCGCGGAGCGTGGGTCTTCGGGGCATCGGCCGTCATGGTACCGCAAGGCGGCGTGCCGCGATGAACCGTTTATTTGGAGCGTCCGTCGAGCACGGTCTGGAACGGCGTGAACGCGTAGCCCTTGGAAAGCGTGACCCGGATGACGCGCGGCGCGGAACCGGCGCGGTCCACGCCCTGCACGGGCAGGGAAAGCAACGACGACAGCAGTGCGGCCGTGTCGCGGTCGGCGGAGTCGCTGAGCTCTACACGCGCGGTACCGGAAGCCGACGGCTCACCTTCGAGCTCGTCGACCGGGAAGCCGTAGCGGACCAGTTCGTTTCGCAGCCGATGCGCCTGGTAGACCTTGGCGCCGGCCGGATCGATGACGATGCGCGACCTCGAAAGATATGCCTCGCGGCGGGTGAACAGGAGCGTGGCGAACGTGCGGATCTGGCCCCAGTCGTCGGTATCGCCGGTCAGCGAAGACGGGTACAGGATGGCGCCGCTTGCGCTGTCGCCGGCCGTGACGATGAAGCCGCCGGGCTGGCTGTCGGACCCGTCGCCGCCGGCGCCGAAGTTCAGGTTCATGCGCACGATGCGATCCTGTCCGGCCGACACGCCCATGCTGGCCAAACCGATGAGCTCGCGCGTGGCGAGGGTGCTTTCGAAGTGATCGCGCAGGAAACCCTGCAACGAACTGATGGCGGCGGGATCGGTGAGCAACTGCACGCCGCCCACCTTGCGGGCGAACGCCTTCAGGATCTGCTGTTGTCGGTCCGAGCGGTCGAAATCCGAAGTGGAGTGGCGGCTGCGCGCGTACTGCAGGGCGGTCTTGCCATCCATGCGCTGCGGCCCGGCCTCGATCGTGAGCGTGCCGACCACGCCTTCTTCCAACGGGTAGGAGTAATCCACGAGCGTTTCGGGCACGTCGATGTCGATGCCGCCGACGGCGTCGATGGCCTGCTCGAATCCGCTGAAGTCGATCTTCGCCACGCCCTGGATGCTCACGCCGGTGCGGCGTCCGATTTCATCCGCCAGCGCGCGCATGGCCGCGAGTGAAGCGCCGGTCTCGGCAAGGGTCTTGTCCTGTCGCAGGGCGCGATGCTTGTACTGCCAGTAGAGACTGTTGACGCGTCCCGAGCCGGCATTCTCGGGCTTCGTGACGTACAAGTCGCGCGGAATGGACAGCATGACCACGCTGCTGGTGGCGGGATCCACGCTGGCCAGGATGATGGCGTCGGTGAGGTCGGCGCCGTCGTGCCCGTCATCACCCACGCCCAAGAGAAGGATGTTCGTGCGGCCATGCTCATCCTGCGGCGGCATGGCGTCGGTGACCACCAGCAGGCTGCGGACCGCAAACGTGCGAAGCGAGCCCGACATGGCCAGCACGGCGCTGACCAGAATGAAACCGCATGCGACTGCCAGGAACCACGCCGCCACGGACTGCGGCGCGAACTTGCGGCGCAGGACCTGCCAGGCACGGGAAAAGCCGGTGGATACGGGGGTGGGGATCATGAAAGTCCGAAAGTGTACACCGATGCTGACGCTCGAGCCACCCCGGGCTTACACAAAAAGCCCCGTGACGCGCGGCGTGCGGCGCGGTACCGTGCGGCCGTGTCCATGCAATACACGTTCCTCAACGGCACCGACGTGAAGATCAGCAGGATCTGCCTGGGTACCATGAGTTATGCCGCCCAGGTGTCCGAAGCCGACGCGTTCGTGCAAATGGATTACGCGCTCGGCAACGGCGTGACGTTCTGGGATACGGCAGAAATGTACCCGATTCCGGTGAATCCCGATCTGATCGGCGACACCGAGCGGATCATCGGCCGCTGGTTCAAGAAATTCGGCAAGCGCAAGGACGTGGTGTTGGCGACGAAGATCGCCGGACCCAGCCGGTTCTCGCTGCTGCGCGAGGGCGACCAGAAACTGGACGCGCGCAATATCCTGCGCGCGGTGGACGACAGCCTCATCAAGCTGCAAACCGATTGGATCGACCTCTACCAACTCCACTGGCCGGACCGCAACGTGCCGATGTTCGGCCAGCGCGGGTACAAGCACGACCCCAAGGACACCTTCGTGCCGATCGAGGAAACGCTGGAGGCGCTGGGACGCTGCGTGAAGGCCGGCAAGATCCGCCACATCGGACTGTCCAACGAGACGCCGTGGGGCACCATGGAGTTTCTGCGCATCGCCAAGGAAAAGGGGCACCCGGTCGTGCGCACCATCCAGAACGCCTACAACCTGCTCAACCGCAGCTACGAAACCGGTCTCGCGGAAATCGGCATGCGCGAGAACGTCGGCCTGTTGGCCTACTCGCCGCTGGGATACGGCATCCTGGGCGGACGCTATTTCGGAGGCGCGCTGCCCCAGCGCGGACGCTTTACGCTGCACCCGGAATTCGCGGCCCGCTACCGCACGCCCGTCGCCGTGAAGGCCGCGGAGGAATACGCCGGAGTAGCGAAGAAGCACGGCATGACGCTGCCGGCGATGGCGCTGGCGTTCGTGAACTCGCGCGAATTCCTCACCGCCAACATCATCGGCGCATCCACGCTCGAGCAGTTGAAGGAAGACATCAAAACCATCGACATCACGCTTTCGTCCGAGGTGCTGAAAGACATAGAGGAAATCCACGAGCGGACACCCAATCTCGTTGCTTGAAGGCTACGCGATGGTCCAGGTGCCGGTTGCGCTGATGAACGCCAAGCCGACCAGCGCGAGGATGATGACGAACCAGTACGCGGCCTCGTTCACTTTCCGCTTGGGTTCGGCCATGCGGCACACCACCGACGACAAGGCCATCCACAGCAAAGCCGGAATCAGCACCATGTTGAACAGATGGTGGAACACCAGCGCGCCGGCGGACATGCCGCTCGCCGTCACCAGCTCCCCCATCGCTCCGCGCGAGATGCGCAGGACCAGCGGCAACGAATGCGCGACGATGAAAAACGCGACGATGCCCGCCAGTGCGGCATCCACGATGTCGCGGCGTTCGGGCAGGAGCCGTGGCACCGCGGCCATCAGGAACGCGAAGGACACGATGATGAGAACCTGCGACGAGGCGCGCAGCCACACCACCGCCACGTCCGGCGAGAAACCGCTGTTGCCCCAGAACACGTAGGCGGCGCCAACGGCGACCAAAGAAAGCAGGATGCGGAATGTCTTGAGGTGTTTCATGCGCCAAGTATGCGGTACGCTGGCCCTCATGTCGACGGCCGCCACCATCGCCAGGCTCCCCGGCCCGCGCCGGTGGCTCGCTTGGTTCGAGCCGCGGCCGGGTACGCTGCTGTCGCCGGGAGCCGACGTGCTGATGGCGGGCGGCGCGTCCATCATCCTCTTCGTCATCCTCAAGGCGTTCGTGCCCAAGACAGCCGACACCACGCTGTGGGCGGGAGCGCTGTATTACGCGTCGTTCCTGGTGAACTACCCGCACTTCGCCGCGTCGTACCAACTGCTGTACCGCGACGCGGGAAAATACTTCTTCGCGTGGAGGACGCGGCCCAAATTCGCGCTTCGCCTGTGGTGGGCCGGCGTCATCGTCCCGCTCCTGGTCATCGGGTATTTCGCGTACGCGCTGTCCGCCGGCGACACTTCCCGCGTGGGCTACGTCGTGAACGCCATGTTCTTTTTCGTCGGCTGGCACTACGTGAAACAGATTTTCGGCTGCGTGATCGTGCTCTCGGCCGCGCGCGACATCCGGTATTCGGACTCGGAACGGCGCGCGATCCTGGCACCACTGTATTCGCTGTGGCTGCTGTCGTACGCCAACAGCAACAGTGACACGTTTGCGCAAATGTTCGGCGACATCCCCTACACGCACGTCGGCCTTCCCGCGTTCGTGTTCCCGGTGCTGGGAGCGGCGTTCATCTTCACCTCGCTCAGGATGATCGCGATGTTCGGCCGGCGCTTCGAGCAAAACAAACCGCTCCCGCCGTTGTCCGCGGTGGCAGCCATCCTGTCGATTTACATCTGGCTGATGCCCGTCCACAACACGCCGTACTACCGCCTGATCATCCCGTTCTTCCACTCCCTGCAGTACCTGCTGTTCGTACTCGTGTACAAACGCAACGAAGCCGCCGCCGCGCGGCCGGCCGCGACGGCGAAGCGCGACATGTCGTTGGCGGCCGCCGCGCTGTTCATCATCGCGCCGGTCCTGCTGATCGGCGGGGTCGCCGCCGCCGGTCTGACCGTGCGCCTGGAAGTCGCCATGCTGGCCTCGTACGGCATGCTGATGACCGTATCGTCGTCCGTGTGGATGCGCACGCTGGCCATCGCGGCCGGCATCGGGGCGGTGTACGGACTGCTGCAATTCGCCGCCAGAAAAAGTCCGCTGTGGCATTTCCTGTCGTTCGTCGGCCAGATCCTGCTTTTGGGAGCCGTGCTGTTCAGCCTGGCGCCCACGCTGTTGGATATCCTGGCCAAGAACGCGCTGCTGCCGGAGGCGGTCTTACGCGGCACGGCGGCGTTCGGCACCGCGTTCTTCCTGTTCGCGTTTTCCTTGTTCGTGAACATCCACCACTACTTCGTGGACAACGTGCTGTGGGGACGCGACAACCCGAATATCCGGGAACACCTGTTCCACTGATTTGCGGAAGCGCCCGGACACCCGGTACAGTCGTCTGATGATCGACGACGCCGACGTGCCGCTGACCGAAAGCGTGGCCGAGACCCGGCTGGACTGGATCGAAAAAGAGCTCCGGGCGGAGCCGTCGCTCAAACTCATGCAGATCGTCCGCAAACCGAACCAGATCACGGTCAGCCGCGGGAGCATGTCGGTGGATTTCGCATTCCCGAACATGGGCGACGTGACCGGCGGCCACACGGTCGTGGCGGCCATTTTGCACACGCCCGGCATCACGCCGCAGCAGCTGGCGGTCATCACGACGTGGGACAAGGCCGAGTTCCTCGACCGCCTGAAGGCGCTGGACGCCTCCCCCGCCGGAGCAACCGGCGTGAGGCGCATGGCATTGCCGCAGGTGCAGCAGAAACTCATGGAAATCAGCACCGAAATCGACCACCGCCTGGCGGGCGTGGCGGGCAACTCGCGCAAGGTCACGGGCAAGACCCTTACGGTCCTCATGGTCCAACGCAACGAACGGCACGTCTTTGCCTACGTCGATCGCGGCGGCGGCAGGGCGGCGATAGAAGTGCGCACGACGCAGCTAAAAGCGCCCATGGAAACGCGGCGCCTGCCGGATATCCGGACATGGGAAGCCGAAGCATTCCTGGACGTCGTGCTGGGCAACCGCTGGTCGCAAGGCATCATCGAGGAAGACGCCGGCGTCTAGCGTGAATACCGACGGAACATCCAGCCGCACAGCGGAATGGAGATGACGATGATGGTGGTCCACCAGATGACGGCTGCGATTCCATGATGCCCGATGGGCGTGCCGACCATGAGTCCGCGCAGGGCCTCGATGGTGTTCGTCATGGGCTGGTTCTCGGCAAACAAGCGGAGCGGCGTGGGCATGCCGGCGGTCGGCACGAACGCGCTACTGGCGAACGTGAGCGGGAAAATGACCATGAAGCTGATCCATTGCACGGCTTCCACGGTGCGGGCCATGAGGCCCACGAACGCGGAAAGCCACGACACGGCGCTGGTGAACAGGAGCAGAAGACCGATGGCCATCAGCCACTCCTGGAGTCCGGCGGTGGGCCGGAAGCCGACAAGCAGGCCGACCAGGATGACGACGGCGGTGGAAATGACGTTGCGTGCCAAGTCGGCGGCCACGTGGCCGATGATCACGGCCGAGTCGGCCATGGGCAACGAGCGGAAGCGGTCCACGATGCCGCGCTTCAAGTCCAACGCGACGTTCAGGGCGGTGGTGGTGGCGCCGAACGAGGAGGTCTGCACGATGATGCCGGCCATCAGGTAGTTCACGTACGACACGCCGCCGGTGTCGATGGCGCCGCCGAACACGTAGCGGAACAGCAACATGAACATGATCGGCTGCAGTGCCAGCGACAGGAGCTGGTCGATATTCTTGAAGATGTGCTTCCAGCTGCGCACGATGAGCACCCAGCAGTCGCTGAAGAACCAGTACAGGGCCGAGTGTTTGGCGGGGGTGATGGTCGTCATTTGGCGGTCGCGGGAACGGCCTCTTCCTTCGGGCGGCCGGTGAGCTTGAGGAACACGTCGTCCAGGGTGGGTTTGTGGAACGACAAGCTTTCGACGTTGATGTCCGCCTTCTCCATCTGGTCGAGGATGCGCCTCATGTCGCCCACGCTGGACACCGGCACGCTGACCGTGCGGCCGGCTTCGTGCACGGACGCGTCGGTACCCATCACGCCCTTTGCTTTTTGCAGATCGGACTCCTTCTCCAGCATCAGCTCCAGGCGGTTCTCACCGACCTTGGACTTCAATTCGTCGGCGGTGCCCTGGGCGATGACGCGGCCATGGTCGATGACGGCGATGCGGTCGGCCAGTTTGTCGGCCTCTTCCAGATACTGCGTGGTGAGGAGGATGGTGGCGCCGTCTTTTTTCAGCTGCGCGATGACGTCCCACATGGCCAGGCGGCTGCGCGGATCGAGCCCCGTCGTGGGTTCATCCAAAAACAGAATCGGGGGCGCCGCGACCAGGCTGGCGGCCAGGTCCAGGCGGCGGCCCATGCCGCCGGAGTACGTTTTGGCGGGGCGGCCGGCGGCCTCCAGCAGGTCGAACTGCTCGAGGAGCTGTTGGGCGCGCTTCTTGGCGTCGGCTAGATCCAAGTGGTACAACCTGCCCATCATTTCCAGGTTCTCGCGGCCGGTGAGGTACTCGTCGATGGCCGCATATTGCCCGGTGAGCCCGATGGTCGCACGCACCTCGTCGGACTGCTTCACCACGTCGAACCCGTTCACCAGCACCTCGCCTCCGTCGGGCTTCAGGAGCGTGCTCAAGATGCGCACGGTGGTCGTCTTGCCGGCGCCGTTGGGACCCAGCAGCGCGAGCATGGTGCCGCGCGGAACGGCAAGCGAAATGCCTTCCAGTACCTTCAATTTCTTGTAGGACTTGGTGAGGTTGCGGATGACGATGGCGTCGGAGGACTGGGGCATGAGACGTGCAAGATACAAGAACTTCTCCTCGCGGGGAATGCTCATTGCTGACGGGCATATACGCGGCTTCTTACGCTTGGGTATATGCTGCAGACATGCCCTTTCCCGTCGATCTTCCGCCCCCCGTCCTGGCGCTGGCCAGTCAGCTGGGCCTGCGGCCCGAGGACGTGACCGAGCAATTCGTGCGCGGTTCGGGTGCCGGCGGACAGAAAGTGAACAAGACCTCCAGCACCGTGCTCTTGAAGCACGTGCCGACCGGAACGGAAGTCCGCGTGCAGAAACACCGCGAGCAGAGCAAGAACCGCTTCAGCGCGTGGAAGGCGCTGGTCTACAAACTGGAAGAACGCGTGAAAGGCAGGCAGTCCAAGCGGCAACAGGAAATCTTCAAGCTCAAGAAGCAGAAGCAGCGGCGCTCTCGCAAAGCGAAAAACAAGATGCTGCGGGAAAAGCACCACCGCAGCGACATCAAAGCCAACCGCCGGGCGATGGACTAGTCGTCCGTGCGCAGGTAATCGTCGATGTTTTCCAGATGCCCCTCGTACGTCACCGAGCAGTGGATGCTGCGGTCCGGAGCGTGCAGGTAGAACAGGCAGTCGGTTTCTTCGCTGTTCAGCACCGCCTCGATGGCCGTCATGCCGGGGTTGGAGATGGGCTGCGGCGGCAGGCCCTTGTACATGTACGTATTGAACGGCGAATCGATCTTCTTGATCGCGACGTCGATGGGCGCCCAGTACCCCTTTCCTTCGTCGCCGCGCATGTATTGCAGCGTGGCGTCCACTTCCAGCTTCATGCCGATAAGCAGGCGGTTCCACAGGATGCCGGCGATGAGCGGCATGTCGTGCGCGCCGGCCGCCTCGCGCTGGATGATGCTCGCGAGCTTGATGGCCGTGTCGTACTTGATGTTCGCCTCGCGCAGTTGTTCCACGTACGGGGCGAAATTGTCATTGAAGCGGTTGATGAACCGCTTGGTCACGGCCTCCACGTCCTCATCGGTCGGGATGAGATACGTGTCCGGGAAATAGAACCCGTCTTTCAGTTCGTACGGCGTTTCGATGTCCACCGCCAGGAACGCGTCGCGCTTCTCTTGGGTCCAGCCTACGTCGCGCGCCAAACGGTCGGCCACCTGCTCTTTGCGGAAGCCCTCCGGGATCACAGTCCATTTGAGCGCGGGCTCGGACGTGACGATGCCGGCGATTTCCCACGAGCTCATGCTCGGGTCGATGGAGTAGCCGCCCGGCGCGATACGCCAGTAGCCGCCGCGCAGGAGCATGGCGACGTCGAAGAACCAGCGGCCTTGCACCGCCGGACTCTTGAGCAGCTTCTCCCGAATCTCCCCCGTTCCCGCCGTGCGCGACGCGGTAAACAGGAGCTTTTCAGACGGCTTGAATGTGCCGCCGTGCGCGGCGACCGCCAGCAACAGCATCAGCACGGCCACGCCGATCTTCAGGGCCCGGACTGGAACGGGTCGCATGGTTCGGATCATCCCCATGGATGACGCATACGTCCACCGAAATTGTACGGCTTACCCATCCGGGCGCCGGATCAGCCGTACCACGCGCAGGCATCCGCGAGCGGCTTGCGCTGGTGCTGGTCGTTGGACTCCTCTTCGCCCGGACGGTATCTGCCGATCATCAGTCCGCCGATCACCATCTCCTGCGGCGGAAGTTTGAGGATGTCATGCGCGTCCCCGCGCTTCAGCGACACCCAGCAGCTGCCGAGCCCCATGGCGGTGGCGCCCAGGATGACATGCATCATGGCGGCCATGCACGAATACTCGAGCTCCTTCTCGTTCCACAGCGGCTCGGCGAAATGCTTCGCGGCGGTGCGGTCGCACGTGACGACGAGGAAAACCCCCGCGCCCGTGACGAAGTTGCCGTACAGGCTGGCCAATTCCAGCTCGCGCCGCAGCGAGCGGTTCATGACGATATGAAAGCGCCAGGGCTGGATGTTCCCCACGCTGGGGGCGATGCGGGCGAGCTCCAGCAACCGCTTGATTTCATCGCTGTGCACGGGCTGGTCGCTGAAATACCGGATGCTCCGGCGGTTCGCGCACAACGCGCGGAACGCGGCGTAATCCATGGCGGCGGGCTGTCCGGCGGGGGCGTCGCCCGTCCGTCGGCGGCGCACGGCGGCGGCGAAGTCTCTCGCCAGGCGCGAAAGGGAACGGGGAGGCGCGGAACGTGCTGTCATGGCAGCGTTGGGGAAGGGACGGGAACCGACAGGGCTTTTGCAAGGGCTGCCGACCATTTGGCGATCTTCGCCTCTTGGCCGTACGGCTCGTTGACCAGGATGAGCGGCGGCAGCAGGAGCTTGGCGCCGGCGTTGCGCTGGAATCGCAGGAAATGTTCGGTGCAACGTGTGGTGAAATAGTACCGCGAATCACCCAGGCTGATGAAGCTGACGGGCTTGCCCGCAAGGTCGATATCCGCGGCGCGTTCCATCAGCAGCCTGTGCATGTACATCTGCAGCTGCCCCTCCTTTCCGCCCGTGTTCCAGGTTCCGGAACACAGCAGCAGCCCGTCGCCTCGGCGGAGGTCTTTGGCGTCCGCCAGCTCGGCGCGTTGCGTCGTCACCCGCAGCGCGGGCGCCCCGGATTGCAGGAAGGCCCCGAGCGTTTCGACGACGTACTCGGTGTTCCCGCTGGTGCTGGCGTAGATGATATGGAGGGTAGGCATGGCCAAGGTTCAGGTGACGGCGATGAACGGATTCTCGGAGCGATACGCCGGAGGGGTCAGGCGCTCCTTGATGGCGGCGATGGCCTTGCCGATCCGTTCGTGCCTGGACGCGAAGCCGTGTTCGGCCAGGTACTCCTCCACGCCGTCGATGAAGTGGATGAGCGCCAGCTTGTTCTGCAGATGGCGGCGTGCTCCGGGAATGTCCCAGGCTCCCACGTCCGCCGTGGCGCGCGCGGCATCCACGCGCTTGCGCAGCTCACCTTCGATTTCGCGCGTAAAATGCTCGAGCAGCGGCTTGCAATCACCGGTGGTGATGGCGTGTTCCGCCAGCCTGTCCACGGCGGCGCAGCGCGGATCGTCGGGGTACAGGCCGGTGTATGGCCGCCCTTCGCCGGCGCAATGCAGGCGCACGACGGTCTCGAAGAACCACTGGTCGGCCATATCCGCGATTTCCTTCTTGCGCATTTCATGCGCGTAGAGCGTGCGGTGAAACGCGTTCACGACGTCGATTTCCGACTCTGCCGGAACCCACGGCAGCACGAGCTTCACGTCTTTCGCCTCCAACGCGCGGCGGGCGGCTTGGACAACGGGGCCGGTGAGGGTTTCGCAATGGGACATGGGGGCGGTGGGGAATCAGCGGGGCGGTTCGATGTCGTAGATCCAATCGTCTTCGGCAGGCACGTCACCCGCGGGCGGAACGACGTGCTCGGTCAGCGCGGCTTCGGTGCCCGGCGGCGGGGCGTGCCGGGGCGCGGGGGCCACGGTGTCGGGCGTGCCCGTGCCGCGTGCGTCGCGGACGGGCTCCGCTTCCTCCGGCTGCACGGGCCGCGGGACCAGGCCGGAAAACTGCGCGCCGGGACGAATGCGCTTCATCGGTGGCGGGAACACACGCGTCACTTTCGGGGTTTTGCCGGGAACGTGGGCGACGAAATACAGCGGATGCATGGGAACGTGGGGAAGAAGCATCTCCACCATACTCGGCACCACATTATCCGCAAGCTGCTGCGGAAAACTCCTGTATACGACCATGCCTCATCTCATCACCGTTTCGGACCTGCCGCAGGCTTGCGGTCGTAGCTCGCGGCGAAGAAATCATCGGGAAGCATCGCCGCGATCTCCGCCGCCTGCCGCTCCGGCAAGACATCCCGATGGTTGTACTTCCATTCCAGTTCCTTCAAATACATTCCCATGTTGCGGCGGCGGATGCCGTGGTGGCGGCGGAGCTTCGCCGACATCCACGACCACATCTGCTCGGCGCCGTCGCGGCCGCGCTCGTTGTCCTGAAAACGATGGAACGACCCCCGGCAGATGAATCCGGCATACCCCGAAAATTTGCGGAGCGCGCCCAGACGGGGTTCGGCCGGCCGGTCGAAACGGAAACTGGCCTCGTCATCGGTCAGCGGCTCGATGAACGCGCGGTTCCCTTGCAGGATTTTCACGCCGAATACCGGCGCGTCGCCGGCCGCGTGCCCCTTGCAGCGGAACCGGCCCTTGCAACGTTTGCAGAACGCGCTGTCATGCACGCCCCGCGGGCAGCCGCGGACCTCGGTGATCAGCATGATTTTGCCCGGCACCAGCGTCTGGGCGGCGAGCAGCGCGCGGAAGCGGTCGTACAAAGCGGATACCAGCCGGTAGCGGTGACCGGTGATGTCGGCGGCCTGCTGGGCGGGAAAGTCGAGGCAAAAACAGAGCAGGCAATCGGCGCACTGCTTCAGCCGCACGTCGTCGGATTTGCGGTCCGGGGAAAATTTCCGGCCGCACGCGCCGCATTTCCGGCGGCCATCCGAAAGCACGTATAACCGGGTACGGACGCGGCAAGCCGGGCACAGGATGTGCCGCGAGCGGTCGCGCCCGTGACGACGCGCCTTTTGCGACAACTGCGCCAATACGGTTTCCGAGCGTATGAGCATGCCTGGGCGGTAATTCTACCATTCTTCGGTCCGGTTCGCTGCCGAGACCGGCAAAAGAAAACATGCTTGCAACCGCCCTGGAACGATGGCGGCCGCTTTTGCACGCCTGCCGCCAGGAGTACCATGTGGTCATGCCGTCCATTTGGGAAACGCTCACCACCAGGCACACGACCGTCACGCACTACCACGGCGACATCGTCCGCCGCCTGTTCCTTGCGGCCGGCGCGCTGATGCTGGCGACCACACCTTTCTTCCAGACCCGGCTGCCGGTTTCGGCATACGTGGGCATGGCGGTGGTGCTGGTGCTGGATATCGCGGCCGCGATGATGAACCCGCTGATGAGACGCCTCGCCTATTTCGAAAGCCTGGCGGCGCTCATCGGCTGCGCCACGTTCGAGTTCTACGCCATCCGCGATTTCGACGTCTCCGATCCGCTCTTCTGGACGAACCAGGCGCTGGCGCTGCTGTTCTTCTTCGCCCTGTACTACGCGGTGAAGACCGCGCGCGCAGCCGCCCTGCACCAGCAGGTGGATACCGAAGCCGCCAAGCGCTGACCGCAATTTTTCGATCCTGGACCCGGCCGGATTCCGGCTGAAGTTTTTCTCAAGGATTTGACTCCATACCGCTGTAGATACCTAAGTTAGGTCGCCTCTTTGGCACTCCAGGGGAAATTGAAATCACAGTCACTCTGCTCTCCTTGCTGTGCTCTTTCTCTCAGTGGGTTTGTGATAGGCAGAGGCTGGGAAGATCTACCAAAAACCGTTTTAAACTTCTTATCACCCTTGCTGCTGCCGTACTCAATTATCATTTCATCGTCCAGAAGCCCGACGCATGATTTTTTGATTTGATAATCTCCGTAAGGCATCTCACAGGAAAGATTGATTCTTTGTTGTGGCAACAGAAAGCCAGCTTGGCCGCCCAGACATATAACATCACTGCCTGTTAGTGTAAAAAATCCAGCTGTATTACCCACATTAGCAAGCACAATCTGACGAGCGGTCCTCAGCTCAGCAGCCGTAGTGCCAGATGAATTCAGAACCTCTAAATTTTCAATTCCTATATAAGGTCTATTTTGTATTTCAAATTGTTTCTGGGCTTCTCTTAATGTTTGCACTGAAAACAAGAGCGTGCCAACTGCAGCTAGTGCCGTTATAGCCTCCCACCTCTTTAAAGAACTAAAATGGCTTAATAGTTTCTTTGCCCCGCATCTCAAGCAAGGTTCAGTACACATAATCTATGGCTGGGACTGGTGGATGATTTTCGAAGAATAGCTACTTTCGAACCACGCCATCTTCTTGGCATTTTTTTAAAAAATCGCGAAGGCAAGCTCCGCTTGCCTGGAGCGAAACCTTTTTAGGGAGAGTCCGCGAGAGGGACGCAGTCCCTTTCGCGAGATGTTGGCTGGGGAGGAGGGATTCGAACCCCCGAATGACGGGTTCAGAGCCCGTTG
>CAYSWB010000016.1:0-23748 GCA_964434575.1 uncultured Candidatus Peribacteria bacterium
GCGCACCATTCCACGATGCTCTCGAAGTTGGCCGCCGACTGCTCGTGGCCCTTCCACGGCAACAGGCCGCGGTCGCGGGCCCAGCGCCGGTTGCCGTCCGGGATCAGCGCGATGTGCAGCGGCTTGTCGCTCATTGCAGCAACTTCGGAAGGCCCAGGTGGAACCAGGGCGTGTAGAGCTCGGGATTCTTTTCGAAATCCTTCAGCAGGTCGTCGGTCTTCATCCATTTCCAGTCCGACACCTCATCCGGGTTCGGCTGCACGTCGGCGTCCGGGCAGTAGCCCACCAACATCGTCACGTATTCATGCTCCACCCCTTTGCCGCTCGGGCATTCGGCGCGGTAGACGTAATCCGAGTGGGGGATGAGCGGCGTGGTGAATCCCAGCTCCTCCTTCAGGCGGCGCTCGCCGGCCTCGGCCGGACCTTCGTCTTCGAACGGGTGGCTGCAGCACGTGTTGGCCCACACGCCGGCCCACAGCATCTTTTTCTCGCAGCGCTTCTGGATCAGAATCTCCTTCCTGCCGTTTCGGAACACGTACACCGAAAACGCGCGGTGCAGCTTTCCTTTGCCCGTGTGGGCGTCCAGGATATCCGCTTCGCCCAGCGGCGTGCCGTGTTCGTCGACGAGGGTGACGGTGCGGTCCATGGGTTCCCATAGTACCCCAAATGGCGGCCTGCTTCCTCGCATTTTCGGGCGTTTTCAGGTACAATGGTCAGATTTCCCTTCAACCCATCATGAAGACCATGCTCCGCTCTCGTTCGTCCGTGGCCTCCCTGGGCCTCATGCTCGCCGTCTCGGCCTGCGTCGCCCTGGGCGTACTCCTGCTGAAGAACGCCACGTCCATGGAGGCCGAAACGGCCTTCGCCGCGCCGACCGCGGTGAACACCATCCTCAAGGACCTGGAGATGGAGATCTTCCTGCGCGTGGACGGCATCACCGGCGAGGCTGATGAAGACCGCCACCAGAACGACGTGCTCGTGGATTCGTACTCCTTCAGCACCGCCCGCAACCCGAGCGCCGCCACCCCGACCATGACCGACTTCCTGGTGACCATGCCCGCCAACAAGGCCTCCGCCAAGCTGATGGTCTACGCCGCCGGCAGCGTGAACGTCCCGAAAGTCGTCCTGTCCGTCCGCCGTAAGGGTGCCACCGTCGACTTCATGAAGTGGACCCTGACCGACGCGTTCGTCAGTTCGTACAAGACCGTGGGCAACCTCCACGGCGACGGCGTGCAGGACCAGGTCGGCTTCGCGTTCGGCAAAGTCGAGGCCGAGTACCGCCAGGTGCTGCCCGACGGAAACTACGGCGCGGCCGTGAAGTCCGGCTGGGACCGCCGCAGCAATAAACCCGTCCCGGTGAAATAGCATCTCCAAAACGGCCTTCGGGCCGTTTTTTGTATCCAACAATCTGTCTTGTCCCTTTTTGTCCGAGCGACAAAAAGGAACCAAAAAACGCGTGCGCGCCAGCACCCACGCAGCCTCGCTTGGGCTCGGCCGCAGACCGCTTGGCCCCCTCCGTGGCGCGCGCCCACCTGGTGGCTTGAGCACTCGTTCAGAGCTTGGAATCTCGCAACATGCCTTTCGTTCCTGTTCGACTGTTGGACACGGCGGGCAGTGTCGCGCATCTGGCCGGTGCCGTCGCGCTCCCGCCGAAGCAGTCCGTGAAATTTCGAAGAAATTTAGGACTGCGAGGCGCGTGGAGCGTAGGCCAGACGGCCTGCCGCGCGACGTTTTTGCTCCACTTTTTCAAAAAAAGTGGAAAGAAGAAAACCATGTTTCTCCTACCTAGCGTTTATTGATCAACAACTCGTTGCGCTTCTTCTGCTGCGCGGTGATGTTCTTGCTGGCGGCCTTTTCGGCGATGTCCAGCTTGCGCTGTCGCACAAGCGCGGTGGCGCGGAACAGGCTCTCGAACGTTCCGGCGTCGATCCATTCGTCTTCCAGGATGGTGGCCTTGGCCTCGCCGTTCTCCACGTACCATTTGCTGACGTCGGTGATCTCCAGCTCGCCGCGGGCGGACGGCTGCAGGTTCTTGATGATGTCGAAGCAGCGCGCGTCGTACACGTAGCAGCCGGTGACGGCGTAGTTGCTCTTGGGCTTCAGCGGCTTTTCTTCGATGCTCGTCACGTTGTCGCCGTCCAGAGTCGCCACGCCGAAGCGCTTGCAGTCGGGGAGCTCCTTCAAGAACAGGTGCGCACCGCCCTTGAAGTCGTGGATGGTCTGGGCGATGTCGCCGAAGAACACGTTGTCGCCGAGGATCACGCAGCAGTCGTCTCCGGCGGCGAACTTCTCGGCCAAGCCCAGCGCCTGCGCGATGCCGGACGGGGTGTCTTGGACCTTGTACGCGAACGAGCAGCCCATCTTGGCTCCGGAGCCAAGATAGTCCGTGATCTGGCCCATGTTCTCGGAGCCGGTGACGATGGCGATTTCGCGGATGCCGGCCTTGCGCATGATGTCGAGCGGGTACTCGATCAGCGGCCGGTCGTAGACCGGAAGCAGGCTTTTGTTGGTCACGTCGGTCAGCGGCTTCAGCCGCGAACCCGTACCGCCGCAAATAAGGACTCCTTTCATAGGCAACGAATTGTAGCGGCGATGGCGTCCGCAAGCCATAGGAAATACAAACGGGACTCCAGGACTCCCTGGACTCCGCGGAGTCCTTCCATGGGGATCGCCTCGTCATCAATTCCGCTGCCGTCCGCGTCTGGGGTATTATCGACTCCCATGAACATCCTCGTCACCGGCGGCGCCGGATTCATCGGCTCGCACTTCGTGCTGCGGCACAGGAAATTGTTCCCCGCCGACGGCATCGTCGTGCTGGACGCCATGCGCCACGGCGCGGACAAGGAGTACCTGAAGGAAGCCATGCCCGACATCACCTTCGTGGAAGGCGACATCGCCGACGTGGAGCTGATGCACAAGCTGGTGAAGCAGTACCTGGTGGACGTGATCGTGAACTTCGCCGCCGAGACGCACGTGGACCGCAGCATCCAGAACGCGGTGCCGTTTTTGCACAGCAACGTCATCGGCGTGCAGAGCCTCATCGAGGTTTGCCGTCAGCGTCCCGACACGCTGCTCATGCACGTCTCCACCGACGAGGTGTACGGCGACATCCAGGACGGCGAGGCGCCGCGCCGCGTACTGGACCGCCTGGCGCCCAGTTCGCCGTACGCCGCCAGCAAGGCTTCGGGCGATCTCCTTATCCACGCCGCGGTCCGCACGTACGGCATTCGCGCGCGCATTTCGCGCTGCACCAACAACTACGGTCCGCACCAGGCGCCCGAGAAATTCATCCCCACGGTCATCCGCCGTGCGCTGGCCAACCAGCCGGTGCCCATCTACGCGAAAGGAGAGAACAAGCGCGACTGGCTGTTCGTCACCGACCACTGCGATGCCATCGAGGCCGTCATCCGTGTCCCCGACGGCGACGGCAAGGTGTTCCACGTCTCCGCCGATTCCGAGCGCCGCAACATCGACGTGGCCAAGCAGATCCTCGTCTTGCTCGGCAAACCCGAGAGCCTGCTGACGTTCGTGGCGGACCGTCCGGGCCATGACTGGCGCTACGCGCTGGATGCCACCACGTGCCATGCGCTGGGCTGGCGGCCCAAGGTGGGTTTCGACGAAGGTCTCAGGGATACGGTGGAGTGGTACCGTGCCCGCGCGGCCAGTGGTGAATAAGGGGTAAGCGGGAGTACACTGTCACCGATGAAGATCGTCCTCGCGACCGGCATCTACCCGCCCGATATCGGCGGCCCGGCGACGTACGTGCGCGAGATCGCGCGCGAACTCATCGCGCAGAAGCATGACGTCGTGGTCCTCACGTACCAGACCATTTTCGTGGACCATGCCCCGCCGCCGGCCTGGAAGATCATCCGCGTGTCGCGCGCGGGCGGCATGTTCTTCGCCTGGAAAAACTACGCCAACGCCCTGAAGGAGCACGCCACGGACGCCGACGCGGTCGTGTGCTTTTCCTCGGTCAGCACCGGCATCCCGCTGAAGATGGCGGGCCTGAAGAAGCCCAAAACCATGCTCCGCCTGGGAGGTGATTTCTTCTGGGAGCGCTACACCGCCGCCGGCGGCGGACTAGGCCTGGACCCGTGGTACGCGGGTGCCAAGGGCGAATCGTTCAGCGATTCCGTGAACCTGGCCGTCAGCCGCATGGCCAACGCCATGTTCATGCCGGGCATCCTCAACCGCTTCGACCACGTGGTGTACTCCACGCAGTACCAGATGGACATTCACAAGAAGCACTACAAGAAGCTGCCCGATACGCTCGTCATCCAAAACGCCATCCCGGGCGGCAATCCCGCGCTGCACGAGCCGCACAAGCCGTTCAAGCTCTTGTTCCTGGGCCGTTTTGTGCGGTTCAAGAACGTCACCGAGTTGCTGCACGCCATGAAGGACATCCCGGACGCCACGCTCACCATGACCGGCGAGGGCCCCGAGCGCATCCGCCTGAAGCAGGCCGCCGACGCGGCCGGACTGAGCGCACGCGTGGAGTTTCTGCGCCCGGTGCTGTCCGAGGACAAGCAGCGCCTCTTTGCCGACCATGACCTGCTGGTGCTTCCGAGCATCACCGAGATCAGCCCCAACGTCGCCCTGGAAGCCCGCGGCGCCGGCTTGCCCACGCTGCTCACGCAGCAGACGGGCCTGAGCGGCGACCTGACCAAGGGCATGGTGAAGGCCCCGCTGCACACCGCCGCGGACATCGCCCGCGCCATCGCGTCGGTGCGTACGAACTACGCGGACATCGCGCGCGAAGCCGCGTCGCGTCCGTTCGAGCGCCCGTGGTCGGCGGTGGCCCAGGAATGGGTCTCGCTGTTCTCGCGTCCTCGATGAAACTCCTGATGATCTCCGGCGACCGCTCGCTCCTGCAGGGAAAGCAGGGTGCGTTTCATGCCATGCTCCAGGAATTCCGCGCGCACTGGGAGCGCATCGACGTCATCACGCCATTCACGCGCGAGTCGCTGTTGTCGCCGAAAACGTTTTTCAACAACGTCCATTTCCACCCGTGTTCCTACGCGCTGCCGCTGCAGCCGTGGTGGATCGTGCACAAGGGCAAGAAGCTCATCGCCGAGCACGGCCACCAGGTCATGACGGTCCACGAATACCCGCCGTTCTACAACGGCATCGGCGCCGGCATCCTCACGAAGAAGACCGGCGTGCCGGCCGTGTACGAAATCCACCACATCGTCGGCGAACCGCAGCCCGCGTCGCCGGTGGAATGGATCGGCCGCCAGATGTCGCGCATCTGGCTGAAGGGCGACTTAGTCCCGGCCGCCAAAGTCCGCACCGTGAACGGTACCGTGCGCGATGCGCTCGTCCGCTTGGGCGTACCCGCAAGCAAGGTGGAGGTGGTGCCGTCGTTCTACTTGGACAAGGAGCTACTGAAGCCCGATGACGGCATCCACAAGCAGTACGACGTGGTGTTCTGCGGGCGCCTGGCCGCCAACAAGGGATTGCTGGAGACCATCCATGCCGTCGCGTCGCTGTCGGACGTCACCATGCTCGTGATCGGCGACGGCGAAATGCGCATGGTCGCCGAGGGGGTGTGTCAGACGTTGGGAGTGGTGGACCGCGTGACGTTCTGCGGCTGGCTTCCCACCGCCGCCGACGTCATGAAGAGCATCCAGGCCGGCAACATCCTGGTGATGCATTCCAAGAGCGAGGGCGGTCCGCGCGTGGCCCTGGAAGCCATGGCGCTGGGCATGCCCGTCATCGCCACCAAGGTCGGCGTGATGCCGGACGTCATCCAAGACGGCGTGAACGGCGTCCTGACGGGCGGCTCGGTCGCCGAACTCGCCAAGCACATCCAAACGCTGGCCGCCGACCGGAACCTGCGCTCCAAAATGGGCGCCGAAGCCATGAAAATCACCGAACGGTTCGAGCAGAAGAAGCTTATCCGCGAGTATGCGGATTTCCTGAAGGAAGTCGCCGCCACCCACCCCCGCGCATGAAGCTCCTCTTCATCACCCAGAAGCTGAAACAACAGGATGCCTTCGGCGTCCTGTGGGTCCGCGCGTTCCACGAGGCGGGTTACGACGTGCAGGTCATTTGCCTGGAAGGCGACGGCCGGAACCTGGAATTCCCGGTGCATAGCCTGGGCAAAGAGCGCGGCTGGCCGAAGTGGCGCTCCGTCCTGGAGTACTACTCGCTCATCTGGACGCTGAAGTACGACCGCGTGTTCGTGCATATGGCTCCCGTCTGGTATCAGCTGGGCTGGTGGGTATGGCTCCTGAAGGGCGTTCCGGCGTACCTGTGGTATACGCACTACAAGATGCAATGGGGCGTGCGGTTGTTCGGATGGTTCGGCAAACGGTTCTTTGCGGCTACGCCGCAGAGCCTGCCGCAGTACAACGGCTCGCCCAAAAAAGTGGTCGTCGGCCACGGCATCGACATGCACTTCTGGCCCAAGCGCACGAACCAGTGCAAGAACCCCACGCGCCTTCTGGTCGTGCACCGCCTCAGCCGCTCCAAGCGCCTGGAGCTGAGCATCAAGGCCCTCCTGCATCTGCCCACTGATTTCACGCTGGACGTCTACGGCATCGAGGCCGAGCGCGACTACGTCGCCGAGCTGAAGAAGCTGGTCGAGGACCTGAAGCTGAACCACCGCGTCACGTTCCACGGTACCAAGCCCATGGACCAGCTGCCCATGATCTATGTCCGCCACCGCCTGATCCTGAACATGGCCAGCGAAACGATCGACAAAACCATGCTGGAGGCCATGACGTGCGGTTGTTACCCGGTCACGACCAAGGCCAACGCCGATGCGATCGGCATTCCGGCCGCGCCGGACTTGGACACGCCGGAAGCTATCGCGGTATTCGTGCAGAAGAACGCAGGGAAACTCCCGGTTTCCGATGACGAAATGTACCGCGTCGTCAGCGAAGGCCACAGCCTGCACGGGCTCGTGGCGAAGATGGACGCGTACATGCGCAAGGGGGACTAAGCCACCGCCTGCCGCACCGCCTCACACACCTCCTCCACCTGCGCCTCGGTCAGTTCGGCGAACATCGGCAGAGAAAGGATCTCGTTGGCTTGCGCCTCGGCTTCCGGGAAGTCGCCCGGTGACCATCCGTGCGCGCCGTACGCGCGCTGCAGGTGGATGGGGATTGGGTAGTGGATGCCGGTCGAGATGCCTTTGTCGGCCAGCTTCTTCTGCACGGTATCGCGGTCTTTCACGCGGATGACCATCAGGTGGTAGTTGCTCTCCCGGTCGTTGTGCGTCTCGAATAATTCCACGCCGTCGATGGTGGACAGCATGTTGTGGTACATCTTGGCGTGTGCGCGGCGCTTCTCGTTCCAGCCGTCCAGGTGCTTGAGCTTCACGCTCAGCACCGCGCCCTGGATGCCGTCCATGCGGTCGTTGCGGCCCACGAGCGCGTGCTCGTACTTCTTGGGCATGCCGTGCTCGCGCAGCATGCGGACGCGCTTGGCGATTTCTTCGTCGTTGGTGACGATGGCGCCGGCCTCGCCGAACGCACCCAGGTTCTTGCCCGGGTACATGCTGAACGCGGCGCAGTGCGACAGTGTTCCCGCGCGCTGGCCTTTGTACTTGGCGCCATGGGCTTGGGCCGCGTCTTCGATCACGATCAGTTTGTGCTTCTTGGCGATCTCGTGGATCGCGTCCATGTCGGCCGGCTGGCCGTACAGGTGCACCGGGATGATGGCGGCGGTCTTGGAGGTGATCGCCTTCTCGATCTTCGAGACATCGATGAGCGCGTCGTCGCTGCGGCAGTCCACCAGCACCGGCGTGGCGCCTGCCAGCGAAACGGCCTCGGCCGAGGCGAAGAACGAGTTGGTGACGGTGATCACTTCCTGTCCGGCGCCGATGTCGTAGGCGCGCAGCGGCAGCTCCAGCGCGGCCGTGCCCGAGGCCAGGCCCACGCAGTACTTGGTGCCGCAGTAGGCGGCGAATTCCTTTTCGAATTGCTCCACGTACGGGCCGCCGGCGAAGGCGCATTTGTCCACCACCGCCTGCATGGCGGCGTCGATCTCCGGCTTGATGGAGCGGTACTGCGCTTTGAGGTCCAAAAACGGTACGGGCATGGTTGGAGCGTAAGGGTAACCCAAGAAACGCACAACTTCTGGTAGTCTCTGGACCTGATGACGAAACGAAACGCCATTCTTACCGGCAAGCACGTCGCCCTGGCCGAAATGACGCCGGAGGACCAACCGCACTTCCAGCGGTGGCTCTCGGGCAACCCGGAGCTGCGCGCGCTCATCGACGATCACCGTGTGCCGACCCTGGAGGACCAGCACAAATGGTTCGAGCGTTCGCAACAGCCCGACCGCAAGATGCTCTCCATCATCACGGTGCCGCAGCATGACCTCATCGGTAACGGCGGGTTCGTGGACATCGAGCCAAAGCGGCGGGGCACGTTGCGCATCACCATCGGGCACACCGAGTCGCTCGGGAAAGGCTGGGGGAGCGAGGCGACGGGACTTTTGGTGCGCTACGGTTTCGAGACGCTGGGCTTTGAGCAGATCATCCTGAAGGTTCTGAAAACGAACACCCGCGCCATCCGTGCGTACGAGAAAAACGGCTTCAGCCACGCCGGAAGCGATCCGGACAACGATGCTACACTCCTGATGACGCTTACCAAGCCCGCATGAGCTTCACGCTCTCCCCGCACACCGCCGCCGACGATGCCAAGTGGGATGCGTTCGTGATGCAGTCTCGCAACGGGACGTTCTTCCACACGCGGAAATTCCTGGCGTATCACCCCGAGGGCAGGTTCCAGGACGCTTCGCTGTGGGTGATGGACGGCCAGTCGCCGGTCGCGGTGCTGCCCGCCGCCATCAAGGATGACAAGCTCGTGGCGCACCCGGGCGCCTCGTACGGCGGATTGGTGCTGGCAAACGACGTGAGCGTGAAGGACTGCGGCGACATCCTGGCCATCATCACCGAGCACGCGAAGTCCAAGAAGCTCAAGGGCCTGTCGTTCGTGCGCCTCACGCCGCAGAGCATCCGGCAGGGGTACTCGGACGACCAGGAATACTGGATGTACCAGCGCGGCTGGCAGTGCACGCGATTCGAGATGGACGGCGCCATCGACGTGTCCATGCTCACCGACGAACTGCTCATGGGTTCACTGACGGGCAAGTGCCGCAACATGGTCCGCCAGGCCGAGCGCGCGGGCATCTCGGTGAAGGTCACCGACGACTTCGCGGGTTTCTGGAAGATCCTGGAAGCCACGCTCACCGGACGCCACGGCACCAAGCCCACGCACACGGTGGAGGAGATCCAAAAACTGAAATCGCTGAACCCGGAGCATGTGCGCCTGTTCGGCGCGTTTAAGGACGGCAAGCTCTGCGGCGGCATCGTGGTCATCACCATCAACGCCGCGGCGCTGTACACGCTCTACATGGCCCAGGATTACGCCGAGCAGAAGGCGCATCCCATGCACATGATCCTCGTTGAGGTCCTGCGCACGGCCATCAAGGAGAAGCGCCGTGCTTTGCACCTGGGCGTCTCCACCGAGGACGGCGGGAAAGTGATCAACGAAGGCCTCTTCTTCTTCAAAGAGAGTTTCGGATGCCGGCCCGTGCGCCGCGAATCCTGGGAACTCACGTTCTGAATCATGCCTGACAAGATTCCCTGTTCGGTCCTGGTGCTCACGCGCAACAGCGCTGGCTCCATCGAGCGCTGCCTGAAGCCCCTCCAGAACTTCGCCGAAATCCTGGTCCACGACGCCAACAGCGAGGACGACACGGTGGAGATTGCCAAGAAACTCGGCGCCAAGGTCCTGCCGCAGTACCCGGAGGACGTGACCACGCCCAGCCTGCGCGTGAAGGACTTCACCGAGATGCGCCTGCGCCAGCGCGCCGACGCGGCGTACGACTGGGTGCTGTACGTGGATTCCGACGAAATACTCAGCGATGCCGCCGCGGCCGAGATCGGGGAGCTCCTGAAGACCGTGGACATCAAGACCATCATCAAGATCCCGCGCGTGCCCGTCATCGACGGGGTGCCGCGCACCAAGGGGCACCTGACGCCCGACGTCATGCCGCGCATCCACCACAGGAAAAGCGGCGCCACGCTGCAAAAGGGGAAGACCGTGCATGAAAAATACGAATACGATTCGAGTTTTTGCGAAATCTCGCTCAAGAATCCGCTCTACACCCCCCTTCCCGACGTCGCGGACATGCGCGCGAAGGACGACCGCTACCTGCTGCTGGAAGTGAAGCGCCTGCACGACACCGGGTATACGTGGGGCGAGTACGTGCGATGGATCCTGTTCCGCGAGCCTTTGATCATGCTCGCGCTCCTCGGACGCATCGCGCTGAAGCTCCCGGAGCTCGGCAAACCCGACTCGATCCCCGTGGACCATCATCTGCGCTACGTGCGCTATCACTGGAGATTATTCAGGGGTATTACCGGAATGATGTTGGGGAAAAAGCCGAAGGCTTGATTTGTTCTTTTGTCCGAGCGACAAAAGAACCAAAAGCGCGTGCGCGCCAGTTCCCACGCCGCCTCCGCTTGGGCGTCGGCGGCAGACCGCTCGGCCCCCTCCGTGGCGCGCGCCATCCCTGGGTGGCTTGAGCACTCGCTCTAGCGCTTGAGATCTCGCAACATGCCTTTCGCTCCTGTCCGGTTGTTGGACACGGCGGGCAGTGTCGCGCATCAGGCCGGTGCCGTAACGCTCCCGCCGAAGTACTCCGTGAAAAATCTCGAAGAGATTTAGGAGTACGAGGCGCGTGGAGCGTAGGCCAGACGGCCTGCCGCGCGACGTTTTTGCCCCACTTTTTCAAAAAGTGGGAAAGAATAAGCTTGCTACAACTCTATCGGAGCGTGCTTCTTCAGCGATTCCTCGGCCAGTGCCAGGACCTTCACCATGTGCAGGCCGTCTTCGCCCGACACGCGCGGCTTCTCTTTGCCCGCGATGCACGCCAGGAAGTGCTTGGCCTCGGTCTGCAGTGCCTCGGAGACCTTCAGGGCGGGGATCGTCACGTCGCCGCTGCGGTACTTCGGGAAGAACGGATCGGGCTTGGTGTCGTCGCGCTCCACGCCTTTGTCGTAGAAGCGGATCTTTTCGCTGGGCTCCAGGTCGTCGTATACGATCATCGCCTTCTTGCCGCCGATGAGCGTCTGGCGGAGCTTCACGGGCGACAGCCAGCTGACGTGGATGTGCGCGTGGAAGCCGGACTTGAACTTCAGGTGCAGGTGGCCGACTTCTGCGTGCTTGCCGTAGTGCGCGCTGCCGCAGGCGAAGATTTCTTCCAGATTCGCCAGGTTCTCGAGTTCATTCAGGATGGTGAGGTCGTGCACCGCCAGGTCGTAGAACACGCTGCTGTCTTTCTGGATGATGCCGAGGTTGATGCGCGTGGAATCGAAGTACAGCAGCTCGCCGAGCTTCTTTTGGCCGGCGTACTCGCGGATCTTGGCCACCGCCTCGGTGTACGCGAACGTATGGTCCACCAGCAGCTGGAGCTTGTTCTTCTTTGCCAGCGCCACCAGTTCCTCGGCCTCCTTCACCGTGGCGGTCATCGGCTTTTCCACCAGCACGTGTTTGCCGGCTTCCAGTGCGGCTTTGGCCAACGGGAAGTGGGCCATGGTCGGCGTGGCGATGATCACGGCGTCGAGCAAGGCATCGTTCAGCAAATCCTCGAACTTCTGCGTGAACTTGGTCGCCGGGTACTGGCGCGCGAACTTCTTCACGCGGTCTTTGGACAGGTCGCAGCCCCAGCGCAGCTCGCAGCCTTCCAGCGAAGCGAAGTTCCGGAGCCAGTTGGGACCCCAATAGCCTAAACCGACGACACCAACGGAGAGAGACATGTGCGGATAGTACCAGATCAGGCCTTGGCGATGCTTTCCACCGCGTTGCGCACGATGCCTTTGACGATGTCTTCGCTGAACAGGAGCTTGGCCTTGGCGCGCGCGGCGTCCGCCATGCGTTGGCGTTCGGCGGTATCCAGAAGCCGCTTCAGGCCCTCCGCGTAATCTTGCGGCGTCTTGCAGAACTGGAGCTCTTTCCCGTCCTGGAACGGGTAGCCGGCGGTCTTGGTCGTGAGCAGCGGCAGTCCGCGGCACAGCGGCTCGAAGACCTTCTGCTGCATGCCGGTGCCGGTGATCCACGGGCATACCGCCACGTCCATCGTGCCCAGGAACGCACCCAGGTCTTCCACGAATCCGGTCACGCGCACGTCTTCGGCCAGGTACCGCTTGTAGCGGTCCGGGAATTTCTTGCCGGTCAGATAGAAGCGGACCTTACCGGGCAGTTGCTTGCGCACTTCCGGCACGATCTTGGTCAGCAGGAACTCCAGCGCGTCGCGGTTGTGGCCCATGTTGTAGTTCGAACTCAGGAAGACCGCGTCCAGTACGTCTTTTTGCACGTGCGTTTTTTCGGCGAAGCACTTGGACAGGCCCCGGAGGGGGAGCGTGCCGTGGCGCTTGGCGCCGAGCCGCGCATAGAACGCCTCTTCATCCGGCGTGATCGCGAAGAGGAAGTCCGATTCGCGCGCCGCGATCTTCTCGCCCGGCATCTTCGGGATGGATTTCAGGCGCGACAGCAGGCTGCCGCCGTGTTCATCGATGCAGTTCTGCGGTTCGTTCAGCGATGACTTCACGATCATCGGGATGCCGTACTTCTTCAGCAGTCGCAGCACCGGCCAGTGCGTGGAGTATTCCATCCAGATGACGTCGGGCCGGAAGTTTTCCACCGCGTCGATCACCACGCGCTCGTACTTGGGGTCGGCGTATTCCAGCGCCGCGCCGTCCAGCAGCGCCGGGTTGCCCAGCACGGCCGGGAGTTTTTTCAGCAGAAGCATCGCCGGGTTCTTCGGGTGCTCGACCAGCGTGAGGGGAATCTTTTCGTTCGCGAACGCCGCCTTGGCGGCCGATACGTCCTGGAATGCGTGGTACTTGGCGATCACGCGGATCTCGTAGCCCAGTGCCAGCATCTGCCGGTACCCGTTGAAACGGTCCTGCTGGCAGGCTCCGGTCAGCGGGTAGGGAACCCACGGCGTAAGGACGAGGATGCGCATTGACGTTATTTTACCCCGAGCAATTTGCAGTCGGCATCCAGCATGATGTTCGCGAGTTCCTCCAGGCTGGTCTTGGCCTCCCAGCCCAGCACGCGCTTGGCTTTGGCGGGGTTGCCGAGCAGCGTGTCCACTTCGGCCGGGCGCTGGTATTTGGGGTCGATGGCGACGATCTTGCGGCCCTTCTTGTCCTTGTACGTCTCGGCGTCGCCCGTGCCGGACTTGGTCCACTCGATGCCTGCACGGTTGAGGCAGTGCTCCAGGAACTCGCGCACGGACTGCTGCTTGCCGGTGGCCAGCACGAAGTCGTCGGGTTTGTCCTGCTGCAGCATGCGCCACATGCCTTCCACGAATTCGGGCGCGTAGCCCCAGTCGCGGCGGGCCTCCAGGTTGCCGAGGTACAAACAATCCAGGTCGCCCTTCAGGATCTTGGCGATGCTCAGGGTGATCTTGCGGGTGACGAAGTTCTCGCCGCGGCGCGGGGATTCGTGGTTGAAGAGGATGCCGTTGCAGGCGAACATCCCGTAGCTCTCGCGGTAGTTGCGGGTGAGGTCGAACGCGTAGGCCTTGGCGCAGGCGTACGGACTGCGCGGGTAGAACGGCGTGTTTTCGTCCTGCGGGACCTGCAGCACCTTGCCGTACAGCTCGCTGGAGCTGGCCTGGTAGAACCTGGCCTTCAGTCCGGTGGTGCGCATGGCTTCCAGCAGGCGCGTGGTGCCCAAGCCCGTGATGTCGCCGGTGCTTTCGGGGATCTCGAAGCTCACGCCTACGTGGCTCTGGGCGCCCAGGTTGTAGATCTCGTCGGGCTTGCTCGCGTGCAACACGCGCAGCAGCGAGTTGCTGTCCGACAAATCGCCGTAGTGCAGGTGCAGGTCGTGCTTGGTGGTGTGCGGGTCGATGAACAGGTGGTCGATGCGGCCGCGGTTGAACGTGGACGCGCGGCGCACGATGCCGTGCACTTCGTATCCCTTCTCCAGCAGAAGCTCGGCCAGGTACGAACCGTCCTGCCCCGTGATGCCGGTGATGAGGGCCTTCTTCTTGGACATCGGGTGGAGTCTAGTCGCCGGTGACGAGATCGCACAACTGCTGAACTTCCCCTTCGGTCAGGTCCGGGTTGTTCGGGAAGTAGAAACCTTGCTGGTGGATGAGGTGCGCGTTCGGGCAGAGTTCGGTCTTGTACTCCTTGGTCCAGAACGGGTGCTCCTGGATGTTTCCGGCGATGACGGGGCGGTTTTCCACGCCGGCTGCGGTAAAGCGCTTCACGGCATCCGCGAGGACTTCTTTGGATGTGCAGATGACCGGCATGGCGAAGTTCGACAACCGCTCGATGTGGTCGACCTGCAGCGGCAGGTACCAGTCCGGTTTCTTGGCCACGGCGGACTGAAAGCGCTTGAAGTTGGCCAGACGCTTGTCGATGGTGGCTTCCAGCATGGGCACCTGCAGCGCGCCCAGGAATCCCGTGATTTCGGTGGGGCGCAGGTTGTACGCCGACTCGTAGAACGTGTACTTGGCGTTGAAGTCGTTCACGCCGTGCTTCTTGCGCAGCGCCTGGCGGGTCTTTTCCGAGACGTTGCGGTCCCAGCCGTGGGCGCGGACCATCACGATCATCTCGTACAGCTCCTCGTCGTCGGTGCAGACCATGCCGCCTTCGATGGTGGAGAGGTGGTGGCCGACGAAGAACGAGAACGTGGACGCTTCGCCGTAGTTTCCGAGCAGCTTCCCTTTGTAGCGCGTGCCGAGTGATTCGCAGTTGTCCTCGATGAGGAGCACCTGGTGCTTGTCGCACAGCGTTCGGATGGCGTCCAAGTCGCCGCACAGCCCGAGCGCGTTGGTGATGAACATCGCCTTCAGATGCTTGATGTGTTGCTCCAGATCCTCCGCCATCACGTTCAGGTTGTCCGCGCTGCAGTCGATGGCGACCGGCGTCAGGCCGAGCTGCATGATGGGCATCACGTTGGTCGCCCACGTGACCGCCGACACGCCGACCGCATCGCCGCGCTTCAGGCGGCCGAGGTTCAGCAGCGCTTGGATGAGACCCAGGTTCGCCAGGCTGCCGTTACCCACCAGCACGGCGAACTTGCGTTCCTGCTGAGCCGCGAACGCCGTCTCGAATTCCTTGCAGTGCTTGCCCATGCTGAGGAACGGTGTCTTCAGTACGAACTCGGCCAGCTTCTTGCGCGTCTCGGCTTCATCGAAGAACGTCGAGCGCACCAGTGGGATTTGGATGTCGGGCATGCGCCGATGGTACTACGGTTTGCGCAGCACCACGAGATAGGCCTGGCCGAGGCGCTTGAGGCCGGGGAGCGTGCACAGCCGGGTGTCGAGCCAGTGGATGACGGGGTTGGTGAACCAAAACCGCGGCGAACCGTACAAATGGAACGGCGGCCAGAGCGTGCTGGCGCGGGCGCGGACCACTTTCAGCGGAGTCTGCGCCATCAGCCGGAGCCAGCCGTCCACGGAATACTCGCTGTTGTGAGCGTCGAGGTGCCCGTGCGGCGTGTCTTTGGTTTTGCGGCCGAGCAGTTTGGCGACCGCCTTGGCGAAGTGCACGTAGTGGTCATGCATGGCCGGCACGCTCACCAGCAGTTCGCCGCCCGGCTTCAGCAGGCGGTGCGCTTCGATGAGAATCCCGAGCGGGTCGGGAAGATGTTCGATGATGTCGATGGCCAGGGCTTTGTCGAAGGACGCGTCCGGCAATCCGGTCTTCTCCACCGGCGCGCAGAGCGTTTCGTAGCCCGTCACGCCGTGTTCGGCCAGGAGCACCTTGGAGGCTTCCAGGCGCTCGCCGTTCAAATCCACGCCGACCATCCGCTTGAACCTTCCTTTATAGGCGACGGCCTGGGGGCCCACGCCGGCGCCCAGGTTCACCACCTCCTCGGCGGGGGAGAGCGGGAAGAACTCGGGGTAGACGATGGAGCTTTGGATCTTGCCGTCGAAGAGTCTTCGGTCCAACTGCATTGCCGGGCAGCATACCAGACCCGGTTCTGGTAGAGTTCCCGGCATGCGGATCGCGTACTGCACCAACGTCCGTCTGCCCAACGAGCGGGCGCACGGTCATCAGGTGGCCAAGGTCACTCAGGCGTTGTACGGACTCGGGCACCACGTGGAGATTTTCGCCCCGTTCCGTCACAACCCCATCGACCAGAATTTCGCCGCGTACTACGGCCTGTCTTCGCCGATCCCGCTGCACCAACTCGGCACCATCGACGGCATTGCCGCGTGGTGGGCGCCGGGCGTGGCCGGCTTGAAACTGACCACGTTCCTGTTCGGCAACGCGCTGAAAGGCATGCTGAAAAAGCGCGCCAGGGATTTCGACCTCATCTACACCCGCACGCCCGAATTGCTCCCCGTGCTCACGTCGCTCAAGAAACCCGTCATCCTGGAATTGCACAAGATTCCGCGTGTCGGCCAACGCAGCTTTCTGCGCCACGTCCGCAAGTGCCGCCTGGTGGTGGCGCTCACGAATTCCATGCGCGCCGCGCTGGTGGAGATGGGAGTGTCCGACGTGCCGGTGGTGGTGGAGGGCGACGCGGTGGACCTGCACGACTTCGAGATGCTCCCCACGGCCGCCGACACGCGCAAGGGCCTGGGCATCCCCGAGGGGCTGCCGCTGATCGGGTATGCCGGGCAGCTGGAATCCATGAAGCTCTCCAAGGGCATTCCGGAGCTGCTGGACGCGCTGGCGGAGCTGAAGAAGCGCGGCTTCGATTTCCGTGCCGTCATCGCGGGCGGTCCGGAGAACGTGAAGCAGCGGTTCGTGGACGAATTGCAGCCGTCCTTGCGTGACTGCGTGACGTTCACCGGCTTCCTGCCGCATGCCAAGATTCCCACGCTTCTCACCGCGTGCGACGTGCTGGTGTACCCGGCGCCCAAATCCAAGAACCCGTTCTACGTGCGCGACACGTCGCCTTTGAAGATCTTCGAGTACATGGCCGCCGGCCGCCCCATCGTCACCGCCGACCTGCCGCCCATCCGCGACGTGCTGGACGAAACGATGGCCGCCTTCAACCCGCCGGGCGACGCCGAGAAGACCGCCGACGCGATCCGTGAGGCACTGGCCCACCCCGAGCACGCCGCCAAGCGGGCGCGCATCGCACGCACGCACGTCGAGAACTTCACGTGGGACAAGCGTATGGAGCGCATCATACGGGCGGTGGGAGCGTAAGGAGGATGTACGGCTTCATTTCGGCAGCTTCAATTCGCGCAATACCGTTGCGGGGATGCCGCCAGCCAACACTCCGGGAGGTATGTTTTTCGTGACCACGCTTTTTGCACTGACGACACTTCCGCGTCCGATCGTCACGCCGGGCAGGACCATAACGTCGGCTCCAAGCCATACATCATCTTCGATGATCACGGGCTTTGGATCGTGGTCAGATAAATACCTGCGGGGAAGGGCGTCCACCGGATGAAAATTGATGTCGCTGATCCTGCACCCTGCAGCCACCAGCACACGCTTTCCGATTTGCACATGCTTTTCAGCGTGGATTGCAGATCCATTTATACCGGTATCGTCGCCGATGTGTATCAGGCCGTTGCGAGAAGTCGACAAAATGCAGCGACCCCATTGTCCGATGCGGTACAGCCAAGGGAGTGAATTGAGCAGCACCCGCTCGCCCAGGATGATTTTCCCTTCATGTCTCATCAACACGGGGAAGCCGAAAATTCTGCAGGACCGAGGCACGTGACAGCCCATGATTCGCATCCAGAGGAGGGATGGCGCGCAAGCCAATGCGGATTTTCTGATCCAGACGAGCCGGCGCATGGCGGTTTGCATGATCATCACGGTTCGCTATCGTAGCATATACACTATATGCGTTTGCTTAGCGTCTGTTCGGCCCGCCCAAACTTCGTGAAGCTCGCGGCCGTCCACCATGCCATCGCCGAGCGCGAAGACGGCGACATCGGCCATGTGATCGTCCACACCGGCCAGCACTACGACCCATTGTTCTCGGACATTTTCTTCGAGCAGCTCGACATCCCGTTGCCGGACGCGAACCTTGAGATTCACGGCGGCACGCGCGAGGAAGTCATCGAGAAAACCATGAAGGCGTGCCTGGAAGAATTTCCGAAGCACGAGCCCGATTGGATTTTGGTCTACGGCGACGTGAACGGCGCTCTGGGGGCCGCCAAGGCCGCCAAACAACTCGGCATCAACATCGCCCACGTGGAAGCCGGCCTGCGCTCGTTCGACGACACCATGCCCGAGGAGCACAACCGGGTGGCCATCGACGAAATGGCGGACCTGCTCCTGGTTTCCGAACAGTCCGGCATGGACAACCTGAAGAAGGAAAAGCGGAAGGGGAAGGCCGAGCTGGTCGGCAACACCATGATCGACACGCTTCTCCGCATGATGCCGTTCATTGACGATGAATCGCTCCCCGACGGCGTGGGCGGCGACTTCGCCGTGGTCACCATGCACCGCCCGAGCAACGTGGACACCAAGGAGGCGTTGCAGCGGAATCTGGAGTTCCTGGCCGAGACCGCCAAGCGGCTGCCGGTCGTGTTCCCGCTCCACCACCGTACGCAGGCATCGCTGGAGAAGTTCGGGCTGTCGGTCCCGGCCGGCGTGAAGGTCGTCGATCCGCTCGGGTACATCCCGTTTCTGCGCCTGTGCAAGGATTCGCGGTTCATCCTTACCGACTCCGGCGGCATCCAGGAGGAGGCTGTGCTGCTGGGCAAAACGTGCTTCACGCTGCGCAAGAACACCGAGCGGCCCAGCACCATCGACAGCGGCAGCAATACACTCATCGACCTGGAGAAGCCTGCCGACCGGAAGGCCGTTTTGGCCTATGCCGAGAGCCCCGCGCGGCCCAACGTGGCCGTGCCGAAGCTCTGGGACGGAAAGACCGGAGAGCGTATACTCCGCGTCGTTTCCTCGTTCTGATGCAACTTTCCGGAGCCAACGTGCTCATCACCGGCGGTTTGGGGGCGATCGGTTCGGCGCTGTCGCGCGAACTGCTCAAGCGCGACGTGAAGACGCTCACGATCATCGATGATTTCAGCTCCAGCGCGCCCGATGCGTCGCTCGACATCGTGGGCGATCCGCGCGTCACGCACTTCCGCCGTTCCATCATCAGCGACGAGACGCTGCGCCATGCGCTGCTGGACCGCCCGCAGGACGCCGTGTTCCATCTGGCCGCCAACTTCGCTCACCAGAGTTCGCTGGACCATCCGGTCATCGACTGCGAGGTGAACAGTCTCGGCACCGCCAAGGTGCTGGAGTACAGCCGCCGCAGCAGCGTGAAGAAGTTCGTCTTCGCCAGTTCGTCGTGCGTGTACGGCAATGCCAAGAGCTACTCGGTCGACAACAAGGATTACCACCTGGACACCCCGTACGCCATCAACAAGCTGCACGGCGAGTTTTTGGTGGAGTTCTACAACAAGCATCACAAGATGAATACGACCGTGCTGCGGTACTTCAACTCGTTCGGCCCCGGCGAGCTGCCCGGCCGCTACCGCAACGTCATCCCGAACTTCTTCGCCATGGCCATGCAGGGGATGGCGCTGCCGATCACCGGCGACAAGACCACGTCACGCGACTTCAATTTCGTCGACAACACCGTGCAGGGCACCATCCTGGCCGCCGAGAAGGACGTCGCCAACGGCAAGATCTATAACATCGGCTCCGGCCACGAAGTCACCATCGTGGAGCTGGCCGAGACCATCAACAAGATCGTCGGCAACAAGGCTGGGATCGAGTTCAGGCCGCCGCGCGCATGGGACAGCATCAAGAACCGCCGCGCCGACGTGTCCAAGACCGAGAAGGAGCTGGGCTACAAGGCGGTGGTCGATTTCGAGCCGCATCTGCAAACCACCTACGATTGGCTGAAGCAGCACGCGAAGCATTTCCCGAAGTTCTAAGCATGCGCATTTTGCTCACGTGCGAGGACTACTTCCCGCACATCGGCGGGGCGGAAGTGTGCGTCCACAATCTGCTGAAGGAACTCACGCGTGCCGGGCATTCGGTGACGCTGTTCACCAACACCACCAAGACCACGGATGACGAAGCCGGCGTGGTGCGCGTGGCGTGGCGCATGCTCCCGTTGCAGTTGTGGAATAACTGGAAGACGCTCTGGAAGCTGGCCGGCGAACACGACCTGGTGCACTGCCAATACTCGTTCCGGCTGGCCGCCATGGCGGGCGTGATCGCCAGGCTGCGCAACAAACCCATGCTCCTGACCCAGCAGGGGAAGGGCATCGTGCCGGAGGCCGGGTCCACGTGGTACAACTCGATCCTTATCAAAGTGTGCCAGCGCGTGTCCATGTGGAGCGCCACGCACATCACGTCCACCAGCGATGAGATCACCGACCTCACCGCCGCGTTCGTGCCGCGTTCAAAGATCACGCTGGTGAGCAACGGCTACGACGCGCGCCGCTTCAAACCCGATGCCTCGTTGCCCATGCCGCCCGAGTTCGCCGCGCTGTCTCGCAGCGTCCGCAAGATCGTCAGCGTGCGCAGGCTGGTGCCGAAAAACGGCATCCACATTTTCGTGCAGGCGCTCGGGATGGTGGTGAAGCAGGTGCAGGACTTCCACTACTTCGCCATCGGTGAGGGCCGCGTGGAGCAGTTCATCCGCCAGCTCATCGAAGAGAACAAGCTGCAGAACCACGTCACGCTCCTGGGCAAGCGCGGTAACGACACGCTGGCCGCGTACTACCAGCACGCCGACCTGGTGGTCATCCCCAGTTCCGCCGAGGCGCGCAGCATCGCGTGCATCGAGGCCATGGGCATGGGCCGTCCGCTCATCGCCAGCCGCGTCGGCGGTCTCATCGATCTCCTCGGCAAAGACAGCGCGTACGGGCAGCTCGTGAACATCTACAACGATGAAGCGTGCAACTACGGCCCGCCGGACCGTCTGCCCGCGGAGCAGCTGCAACCGCTCGTAGACGCCATCGTCGCGTTCCTGAACGACCCCAAGCCGCTGCAGGCCAAAGGCGAGCTTGCCAGACGGCTCGTGGAGCGCGAGTATTCCTGGGAAGCCATCACCAAGCAGTACATCGTCATCTATGACACCCTCCTCCAGCACCATCGCCACTCCCGAGCGTAACAAGCAGATCTATACCACGCTCGACGACCGCATCATCGAAAAACGCCAGGGTTCGCCGTACGCCATCCGCCGCCACGCGCACGACATGCAGTGGAAGGCGTTCGTGGACCGCGTGCCGGCCGGCGCCACCGTGCTGGATGCCGGCTGCGGGCCCGGTGCGCTCAGCTTCATGCTGGCCGAGAAGGGCTGCATCGTGACGGGCGTCGATCTCTCCGAGCCCAACATCGTCGCGGCCAAGGCGTATGCCGACCAAAAAGGTCTGGGCGGCAAGATCACGTTCCAGACCGGGGATGTGGAGCACATGCCGTTTCCTGACAAGTCCTTCGACTACGTCGTCTCCAGCCACGTGCTCGAACACGTGCCGGACTTCACGCAGGGCGCGCGCGAACTTTCCCGTCTGGCTAGGAAGCAGGTGATCATCGCCATTCCGACCTGCATGAGCCTGGGCGCGCTGGCGCTGCTCGGCGGCGACAAGTTCTGGGTCCCGTCGCGCAAAAGTCTGTACGCCGTCCCGTACGGTTTCCTGCGCGTCGTGAAGGCGTTCTTCACAGGTGCCGAGGGTGTGAACGAAGGCTACGAAGGCAACATGGAGCTGATCCACATCTGGCGCTTTCCGTGGGTCGGCAAGCGCAAGATCGAAGCCGGCAACCTGCGTGTGACCGCGTACGGCTGCAGCGCGGTGATCTTCCCGTATCTGCCATTCATGCTGCCGCTGAGCTACCTGCTGGAGAAATTGGCCTGGCTGCCGTTCTTCCGGAACTTTGGCCACGGCACGACGTACGTCTGCGAACCGAAATAGGGATTCAGGTGAAACAGGAGAGTCAGAGGAGTCAGGGGACTGCAAATTTCACTTGCCTCCCCTGTTTCTCCTGAATCCACGCCCGCGGGCGCTTATGCGTCGTAGACTTCGTCGAACCACGCCGCCAGCTGCGTAATCATCTGCAGCGTGTGCAGGCCGTACCTGGTGCGGTTTTTGTGATCCTCGAAGACCTGGCGCAGCGCGGCGGTATCGAAGAACTCCTGGATGCGTTTGTGTTCGATGGCGGCTTCCACCAACGGCGCGCACTCGCGGCGGAACCACTTGGCCAGCGGCGGATAGAACGACGACTTCCCGATGGTCCGCACCGATGCCGGCAGGATGGGGTAGTACGTGTCCTTCAGGAGGGTCTTGGTGCGGCGGAAGTCCACGTGCCATTTGGCGCGCGTCCCGTGAGAGGCGGCGATGACGAGCGGATCCACGAACGGCACCCGGCACTCCAGGCCGTGGGCCATGGTCACGCCGTCGGACAGGCGCAGCGATTCATCGATGAGCCACAGGTGCCTGTCGAATTCCATCATCTGCCTCAGTGGACTCATGGTCGTGGGCAGCGCCGCGAACCGCTTGCGGAAGAGGTCCGTGGCGGCGTCGGCCCTGAACCACGTCCCGCGCGTAAGCGGCTGCACTTCTTTGGTGGCCCGCGCCAGCAGCCGTTCGGCCAGCAGCGCTCCCGGCTGCATGCGCAGCACATCCTGGGGATGCCCGGCCAGGCGACCGGCCGCCGAGCGCAGGCTCGGGGGAACGGCGCGGACGGAATGGAGGATGCGGGCGATGCGGTAGCGCGGGTAGCCGCCGAACAACTCGTCGCCGCCGGCGCCGTTGAGGACCACGTCCACGTGCTTCTTGGCTTCGCGCGAGAGCACGAACTGCGCCATGGCCACCGAGTCGGCGTTGGGCTGGTCCATGGAGCGCGCCGCGTCGGCGTACACGTCTTTGCACAGCTGGGCGCTGAGCACGACTTCGCGGTGGTCGGTGCCGTAGTGCTTGGCAGTGAGCTTGGCGACTTCGGCGTCTTTATTGAAGCGCTGTTCATCTTCTTCGGCCGTGGCTTCGAAGCGCACCGTGAACGTCTTCACCGGCTTCTGCGCGTGGTTGCACATGTGGTGCAGCACGATGGACGAATCCATGCCGCCGCTCAAAAAGACGCCCACGGGTTTGTCGGAGACCAGGTGGTCGCGCACGACCATGTCCATCAGTTCCGGGAAGTGGGCCTGGAAATCGCCGCGGGAGCCATACTGGATCGGCTCGACCATCGTCCGGAACGTGTCGCGGTCCTCGCCGTGCTCGTTCCAGGCGATCACCGTTCCCGGCGGCACCGACTCTATGCCTTGGCACAGCGTGTGCGGGCCGGGGACGTAGTGCAGGCGCGCGTATTGCGAGAGCGCCTCCAGATTCAGCTCCGGTTTCTTGGGCAGCGCCTTCATGAGCGATCGCATCTCGGACGCGAAGTGCAACTTGCCGCCGGCGTACGACACGAACAGCGGCTTGATGCCGCCCGGATCGCGGGCCAGGAACCACGTTTTCTTCTTGGTGTCGTACAAGCCGAACGCGAACATGCCGCGCAGGAACTTCACGCAGCCGATGCCGTACTTGTCGTAGAGTTTCAGGATCACCTCGGTGTCGCCGCTGGTCACGCAGTCGAACTTCTCGGCGCGGCGCAGTTCGCGGTAGTTGAAGATCTCGCCGTTGTAGACCATCACCACCGTTTTGTCGTCGTTCCACATCGGCTGGTCGGCCGTGGGGGAGGGGTCCAGGATCGCCAGCCGCGCATGGCCCAGCGACACGCCGTGGGTGACCAGCGTCGCGTTGCCATCCGGGCCGCGGTGCACCAGCGCGTTCGTCATGGCGTCGATGCGCGCCTTGTCTTCGCCGAAGAATCCGCAGATGCCGCACATGGCG
>CAYSWB010000016.1:23848-34795 GCA_964434575.1 uncultured Candidatus Peribacteria bacterium
GGCGGGTACGGCGCCGTGATGACGGCGTACGCCGAGTAGCCGGCGTACGTCAGGCGGAAGATGCCGCGCGCGATGATCGCGCCCATCAGACCCATGGTTGGAATGAGCGCCAACAACGCCAGCGCGAAGACGATGGACGACGACCACTGGCCGATGAGGATGTCGCGAGCCTTGCCGCGCGCTTCCAGCTGCTGTGCAAAAAGGCTCATCGGGACCGTCATGAGGATGATCGCCGCTGCATTGTTGAGCGGCAAGAGTTCGGCCGGATCATACAAAGGGAAAAGCCATGGAATGATCCACGGACTGATGGCGATATAGGCGCCGATACCTACCGCAAAAATCAGAGTCATCCACATGACTGCCCGCACGAGGTGCCAGCGCCTGCGCGGCGTGTCGGCCCCGGCTGCCTGGCGCGAGAACGAGATGGGAAGGAAGTCCTTCAGGAAACCCTTCACCTCTTCGGGGATCATTTGCGCCACCGAGAACAGAGCCAGCTCCTTGAGTCCGAAAAATGCCGAAATCAGCAGGCCGTCCAAGTACCACGACAGGGTCATCGGGATGTCCGCCACGGTGATCTTCAGCGCGTAGACCAGCATGTCTTTGGACGGCGACTTTGATTTGTAGTTGCGCATCAGCTTGCGCAGTTCCCATAGGTACACGATGGGCGGGATGCCGGCGGTGAATGCCAGCAGCAGCAGGGGCGACGGGTGCAGCCAGAGCATCAGCAGGACCGACGCGATGACAAGGATGCCGCCGGTGGCGTTTGCCCGCAGCGACGTGTCGAACTGCCCGCGGCCGATGACGATGCCGCCGAAGAACGCCGTGCCGATGTTGGTGGGCACGAAAAAGACCGCCGCCAGCGCGAACATCGCCCACAGGTTCATGCGGCCCCAATGTGGCAGGAAGAGGATCACGCCCGCGATGGCGACCGTGCCGACGAGACACAGCAGCGCGTACGTGCGCATGGTCCACCATAGCGGCGCGTCGTCTTTCTTCTGCGCCACCGCGCGCGATATCGCCCGCGGCATGCCCGAGAGCGTCAGCACGCCTAGCGTGCCGACCACGCTCAGGACGAAGCGGTACTCGCCGTACATCTCTGCCGGGAACAGACGCGAGATCAGGTACCCCGACACGACGCCTTTCAAAATGTTCATCGCTTGGCCCAGGATCACGAACCCGGAACTCTTCGCGAAATAATGTGCGTCGATGCCGAACCGGCGCCCGATTCGGGTGAGCGTCGGCGACAGCCATGCGAAAGAGATCCGTTGCATGCGCGGAGAGTATACAAGACCTGGCGCCTTCGCGTCAGTCAAGAGAGGAGCGCGCTTCCAGGGCGATGCGGCGCGCATTCGCCATCATCGTCAGGGTGTGCGGTTTGGCGGGAAGCGACGGGAACACCGAGGCGTCGGCCACCCACGTGCGCTGCATCTGTCGTACCCTCCCGGTCATGTCGGTGGACAGGTGCAGGCGGTCGTCGCCGCTGTACGGGACGGTTCCGGCGTAGTGCGAGCTGGACGCCTCCGGCAGGCGCATGTTCTTCACCGCGGGCATGCCGAGTTTGCCGAGCGCCTTGCGCAGGCGCTTCCAAGACTTGTCGCGCAGTTCCTGTTCCTGCTCGCGGACCTTCATGCAGATTTCGATGGCGCCGTTGCGCTTCAGGCGCAGCGTGTTGTCCAGCGTGATGAACGCCGGGAAGCGCACGTCGGCGATCACAAGCGACGGCGACAGCGCGGCCAGGATGTTCATCGCTTCCGGCATCGCCAACGGGACGGAGCTTACGAGCCGGAACAGCAGCAGCGAGCGGTACGAGTAGAGCTGCGCACAGCCGCTCTCGAACCCGCCTCGGCGTTCGCGGTCGGTCACCAGCAGCTGGCACAGGCTGATGCGTTCATCGGGACCTGCCTTGCCGATGGACCCCAGATCGACGCAGGCGCTGAACGCATGGGGCTTGCCGACGAACGGCAGCCGGACGTCGTACATCTGCTTGCTGCGCAGCAGGATGCGCGCGGAGTTCACCGCGCCGGCCGCCACGATCACGCGTTTGGCGCTGAACGTTTCCAGTCCGGCCACGCGCGACGTGCCGTGCGCGTACACCAGCGCTTCGGTTGCGCCTTCTTCGATGCGGTCCACGACGACGCCGCCCCGGTAGTCGAAGTTCGGGCGCTTGCGGAGTTCCTCGATGGCGTACTGCGGCCGCCACACCGAACGGCCCGGGTCGGCCCAATAGTCCATGTCGGCGTAGGTGGTGGCTTTGCGGTCGCCCAAGTCTTGCGTCAGCACCGCCGACAAGGGCTGGCCGACGCCGATTCCCGTGGCATCGAACCACGCTTTCTTCTTCTTGTGGTTCTGCAGCGCGCGCTCGGCATGGTGGTCGGGCTTCAGCGCCGGCTGGATGCCCGGACGCACGCGCTCGCCGGATACGCCGATACTCGCGATGACGGCGTCGTAGTGCTGCTGCATGAGCGTCGCGTTCAGGTTCATGGCTTGCAATTCCTGCGCGTCCAGCACCGCGCACGCCGCGCCCCACGCCGCGCCCAAGCCGCCTTTGGCCAGACTTTGGATGACTTGGCAGTTCTTGAGTTCCAGCGGAAGCAGCCGGTCGGCATCCTGCACCACGTATCCGCGGTTGCCGCTCACTTGTCCGCCGCCGAGTCCTCCGGTCAGTCCCTCCACCGGGATGCCCGACAGGTCGTCGCCCAAGAACCAGCGGTGCTGGTCGCTGTCCGTGCGACGGACGTCGGCGAAGTTCTTGTCCGGCGGCTGCAAACCGGCCTGCATATCGCGGCCGCCGTCGAGCATGATCACGGTGGCGCCGGTCTCCACCAGCGCCTGGGCGGCGCTCGCGCCGGCAGGCCCCGAGCCGATGACGATGACGTCACAGTCCGGCATTGCGGCGGAGGAAGCGGGGGTGAAGGCAGAGGAGCAGCCCGGCGGCGAGCTTGAGGATCGCGCGGATTCCCGAGACGGCCACGACGACGATCAGCGCCGGAATCGAGCGGTTTTTGGGCAGCAGGCGCTTGGCGGAGGCCGGCGAACTTTCCACGATCGCGCCGGCGATGAGGAGCTTGCGCTGGATCTGGCTGCGGGGTTTCAGGAGCCTGGTCACCGCGTCCAGCGCGCCGAGTTTCCAGCCGCTAAGCACGCCGGGCTCCACGTGGTGGAGCGGGTTGATCTCATGGCGCTCGCATGCGCGGCGGTACAGTGCGACCGTCGCCGGGTCGGGTTCCCAGGATCGGTCGTTCATGGCGTACCGGAGGAGCGCCTTGGCCTCGCGGTCTTCTTCCGAGGAGGGCCCGAGCAATTCGTCCAGGCCTTCCTTCAGCGAGCGCGGCGTGAAGCCGATGTCGCGGAAGAACGGCGGCAAATCCACGGTGAGTTTCTCGTCCGCGCCGAGCACGTTGCTCTTGGTGATGGGCGGGCGTTTCATCCACGTGATGCAGCTCGCGATGAGCATGGCGACCGGGCTTGGGATGTGGAATTTCGGCTTCCGCAAACCTTGGCGTCGGAGCAGTTCATCGACCAGCGCGTTAAAGCTGATGCCGTCCGGTCCTCCGGCGTCGTAGGTTTTGCCTGCGGCGTCCGGGTGCTTCATCAGCGTCTCCAGCGCGTGCGCCAAGTCGGCGCGGTGTATCGGCCAGAACAGCGCTTCGCCGCTGCCGATCACGGGGACCACCGGCAGCTTGATGAACTTCAACAGCGATCCGAAGATGCCCTGGTCGGCCGTGCCGTACACCACGCTGGGCAGTACGGTCGTCACGGACAGCCCGCTGGCCGCGAACATGGCGTCTGCCGAGGATTTGGTGTGGGCGTAGGTTCCCTTCGTGGAGAGCTTCACCGACTGCGTCGATACGTTCACGATCCGCTTCACGGGGTGCGCCTTGCACGCCGCGATCAGGTTGCTGGCGCCACCCACGTTCACGCGTTCGCTCTCGGGTTCGTCGGATTTGCATGCCGCCAGGTGGATGACGTAATCCACGCCGTGCATGGCTTCGGTCAGCTTGCCGCCGTCACGCATGTCGCCCGCAGCCGTTTCCAGCCGGCCGTGTTTTTTGAGCTTCGGGATGCTGGCTTCATGCACGTACGCCCGCACCGTGAAGCCGCTCACCAGCAGCCTGGCGACCACGGCGGAACCGATCATGCCGGTCGCGCCGGTGACGAGGACGCGCTCGTTGGCCATGGGTTACGCGATGCGGGTGCCCGACGCGCGCCAGCTGACGCCGCGGTACGGGGAGATGTGCACGCCGGTGAATTGCTCCGGCGGGAACCAGCCGCGCACCTGCGGCTCGGTGATGAACCACGTCTGCGGAGCGTTGAGCTTGTCGAAGACGTTCAGGAAGTTGCGCATGTAGCTCAGCCGCCGCCAGTTCTGGAAGTACTGGTAGTAGGGGAGGAACGGCAGCGGCAGCAGGTACAGGGTGTAGACCGGTACGTAGACCAGCGCGGTCAGCACGTGGCCCAGGCCCCACACCACCGGGCGCGGGAGGAACTTCACGATCGCCGATTTGATCGGCTCCAGTACCCACTTGTTCAGGAAGTTTCCCTCGTTGCTATACACCCACACGATCACGCGGCCGCCGATCTTGGCGTGCTTGGCGATGTTCTGAAACGACGCGTCCGGGTTATCGGTGTGGTGCAGCACGCCGATGGAATACACCACGTCGAACTGCTCGCCTAAGTCCATTTTGGCGATGTCGGCTTCGCGGAGCTCCACATTCTTCTTGTCGGCGGTGTTTTTGCCCGCCGCTCCGAGCGCGTTCAGATCCACGCCCACCACGCGGGCGGCGTAGGGCGCGACGAAATTCACGTGTTGTCCGCCGCCGCAGCCGCAGTCCAGCACGGTTTTGCCGCGGAACGTCTCGAACGTGTTGGGCTTGATCCACTCCGTGAACAACCAGGTATTGTCGTCGTAGATCTTGTCCCACTGCCAGGCCCATTCCGATTGTTTTCGTTGCTGCTGCATGCGGAGAGAGTAGCGAAACAGAGGAAACAGGGGAAACAGGAGAGTCAGGGGAGGCAGAGGAATGCCATTTCACCTATTTCCTCTGACTCCCCTGAATCCATTCCCTTTGCATCCGCTACAATCGGTTCATGTGCGGTATTTGCGGCATCGTGCGGCTGGACGGCTCCCCGGTTGACCACGGGGTGCTGGGCCGTTTGACGGATGCCATCGGCCACCGCGGACCCGACGGCGACGGCACGTACGCGGAAGGCCCGGTGGGCCTGGGCCACCGCCGTCTTTCCATCATCGATCTCTCCACCGCCGCCAGCCAGCCCATGTTCTCCGAGGACAAGAGCCTGGCGTTGGTGTTCAACGGCGAGATCTACAATTTTGCCGACAAGCGCGCGATGCTGGAGAAGCGCGGCCATACGTTCACATCCACCGGCGACACGGAAGTCCTGCTGAAGCTGTACCAGGAATTCGGCGAGGATTGCCTGCAGCACCTGCGCGGCATGTTCGCGTTCGCCATCCACGACAAGAAGAAAAACAGCGTCTTCCTGGCGCGTGACCGCGTCGGCAAGAAGCCGATCAAGTACTTCCACGCCGGTAACACGTTCGCGTTCGCATCCGAACTGAAGGCGCTGCGTACCCTGCCCGAATGCCCGAAGGAAGTGGACCGGGAGGCCATCCACCACTACCTGACCATGATGTACATGCCCTCGCCGGTCACCGGCATCAAGGGCATCCACAAGCTGCCGGCGGCTCACTGGCTGCGCATCGATCTGGGCGCCAAGCGCGCGGCGGTGGGTAGGTACTGGCAGCTGAACTACAACCCCGACCATGCGCGCTCGCTCCCGGCGTGGGAGGAGGAACTCGGCGCGGTGTTCAGCGAGAGCGTGCGTCTGCGCATGATCGCCGACGTGCCCGTGGGCGCATTCTTGTCCGGCGGCGTGGACTCGGCCGCTGTGGTCGCGTTCATGGCCCGGCACAGCTCCAAACCCATCGAGACGTTTTCCATCGGCAGTCCGGAGGAAACGCACAACGAACTGCCGGATGCCGAGCGCATCGCCAAGCTGCTGAAGACCAACCACCATCCCATCGTTCTCAAGGCCGATATCGTCCACCTGCTCGACGAGCTGGTGCGTGCGTACGAAGAGCCGTACGCCGATCCGTCCGTCATTCCCACCTACCTGCTGGCGCGCGAGACCCGCAAGAGCGTGACGGTGGCGCTGAACGGCGACGGCGGCGACGAGAATTTCGCCGGCTACGTGCGCTACCCCATCCTGCGCTTCTCCGAGCGTTGGTCGAAGATGCCGTCCCCGCTGCACGCGCTCGTGCGAGCGGGCACCGGCGCGTACCACGCCCTCAAGCAAGACACGTTCAGCTACCGTTGCCACCGTTTCCAGTCGAACATCGGGCTGCAATGGCCGCAGCGGTTGCTGCAGTACATCAGCTTCTTCACCGAGGAAGAGAAGCGCGCCCTCTATAAGGAAGGTTTCGGCGCGGACTTCCCGCGCACCGACGACTGGTACGCGCACCGCACCCAAGCCGCCCGCGAGCGCGGCGACGACCTGGTGCACAAAGCCATGAGCATGGACTTGGACACGTACCTGGCCGACGACCTGATGCCGAAGGTGGACCTGGGCACCATGGCGCACGGCTTGGAATCGCGCTCGCCTTTGCTGGATCACGAACTGCTGGAATTCACCGCGCGCATGCCGAGCACGCTCAAGCTGCACGGCAAGCAGCGCAAATGGATCTTCAAGCGGATGCTCAAGGACGTACTGCCCGCAGAAACGCTGTTCAAGAAGAAGTCGGGCTTCCGTCTGCCGCTGGACCGCTGGTTCCGCACCGACCTCAAAGCGTTCGTGAGCGACCGGCTCATGGCCGCCGACTCGCCGCTCTACGGCATGCTCGACCGCGCGGCGATGGAGAAGTTCCTGAAGAAGTATCATGACTCGGACGTGGATTACAGCGACCACCTGTGGGCGTTGTTGTGGCTGGATTCCTGGCTCCGAAAGAACGCATGACGACGCACGCGTTTTCGCCGGCCCGCCGCACGTGGCTCGTGGTCGCCGCGTTCCTCATCGTGGTCGGCGTGCTGCTTCCCGGGCGCATTTCCGTGCCGCCAGCACAGACGTTCGTGGACGATGCCAGCCAATACCACCTGACCGCCGTGCAGGTGGCCGAGAAGAATTTTTTCTCCATCGACGGCGTGACCCCGTACGCCTACCGCGAGCCGGGGTACAGCGTGTTCCTGGGCGCGCTCTACAAAGTCTTCGGTACCGGCAACCGCGCGGCGATTTTCCTCGGACAGGCGCTTTTGCTGCTCGCCGCGGCCTTGTTGTTCGTCACGCGGCTCAAGCACATCGGCGTGTCCGCCGGCGCGCGCGACCTTTGTCTGGCACTCCTGCTCTTGTTCCCGGCCACGCTGCACATCGTGTTCTTCGTGTACCGCGAGTGCTTCGTGTTGTCGCTGATGCTCCTGCTGGCCTCCGCCGTGCTGGAGTTCCGCCGCGTGCAGACGTGGAAGCTCGCGGCCGCCATCGGCGTTTTGCTGGCCGCCATCAACCTGTCGTATTTGTCGTTTCTGTTCCTGCCGCTGGTCTTCGTGCCGATGACGTGGCTGGAGCGTTGGAAATGGAAGTATCTGCTGGCCATCGTGGCGTTGCCGTACGCGCTGACGCTGTTGTGGGGATTCCGCAACCAGGCGGCCGACGGGGAATTCCGCCTCATCGATCCCGACCGCACCGCGGTGATGTGGTACGTGCGCGGCGAGCAGGCCGAGCGCGTCACCGCCTGGGAGGCGCCCATGTGCCTGTGGGCCGAGTACATCAGCCGCGATTGGACCGGCCGGTCGGACGCGTGCAGCTTCAACGGGCTGATGCACCGCATGTGGCCGGACGGCAAGCCGCTGGGCAATGAAAAAGCAATCGCGAAACTCGGTCAGGCCAAAATCCTGAAGCACCTTCCGAATTACTTGGCATTCTCGGCGTGGGACGTGGTGGAATTCCACCTGCCGTACGTAAACGGCTGGGGCCGGCTGTACAACATCCTCGCCGCATTGGGTTCGCTGATCGTGTACATCGGTTGTTTCCTGGGTCTGCCCGCGCTCAAGAAAAAGGAGCTTGCGTTCTTCTGGCTCGTGACGGGCTACACGGTTGCGGTGTTCGTGCTGACGGACGCCACGCCACGATACCTGATGCCGATCGTGTTCTGCTATGCTCTGCTGGCTTCGGTGGGCTACAGTGTGGCCTTTACGCGCATCTGCAAACGCAAATGACTTCCTACAGCGTCATCATCCCGGCATTCAACGAAGAGGGCGCCATCGCCCCGGTCATCGACGCGATCCGCGCGTTGCCGGGCAACCCGGAGGTCATCGTGGTCGATGACGGTTCCACCGACAAGACCGCGGACGTCGCCCGGTCCCGCGGCGCGACCGTGGTCCGCCATCCCGGCAACGCCGGCTACGGTAAAAGCGTGATGGACGGCATCCTGGCAGCCCGCAACGAGGCCATCGTCATCACCGACGCCGACGGCACGTACCCCGTCGAGCGCATCCCGGAATTCGTCGCCAAGCTCGACGAAGGCTTCGACATGGCCGTGGGCGCCCGCAGCGGGCCGGCGTATCGCGGAACGTTCCTGAAGATGCCCGCCCGCATCGCGCTCAAGTGGCTCGTCGAGTTCGTCACAGGCCGCCACATTCCGGACATCAATTCCGGCCTGCGGTCGTTCAAAAAGAGCACGGTCGTCCCGTATTTCCCGCACTTGTGCCAGGGTTTCAGCTTCACGACCACCATCACGCTCATCTACATGCTCACCGCAAAGCTGGTGACCTACATGCCCATCGCGTACCACAAGCGCGTCGGCCACTCGAAGGTTCGCATCATCCGCGACTCGTTGCGTACCTTGCAGTACGTCACGGAAGTCGTGGCGACATACAACCCGCTGAAACTCTTCCTCCTGCTCAGCATGGCCTGCGGAAGCGCCGGCGTGCTGCTTTTGGTCCTGTCCGCGTTCTTTGCACATTCGTTCCTGACCATTCTCGGCTCCGTACTGCTGCTCGGCGCGGTGCTCTTGTTCGGCATTGGCTTGCAGACCGAAGCCCTCCGCGACCGCTAATCATGCGCATCTCCGTCATCCTGCCGGTGCATAACGAGGTCGAGAACATCGACCCGTTGTTGGTCGAGCTCTCCGAAGCACTGAAGCGCTACCCCGGTGCCGAAGTCATCGCAGTCGATGACGGCAGCACGGACGATTCGCTGAAGACGCTGCGCGCCGCCACCAAGCAGTACTCCTTCCTGAAGGTCGTCGAACTGGCCCGCAACTACGGCCAGACCGCCGCCATCGCCGCCGGCATGGACATCGCGACGGGCGACGTGATCCTGCCCATGGACGCCGACGGACAGAACGATCCGGCCGACATCCCGCTGTTCGTCGAGAAGATCGAAGCAGGGTTCGACATCGTCTCCGGCTGGCGCCGCGACCGCCACGACGCGTGGTTGCGCTCGACCCTGTCGCGCGTGGCGAACAAGATGATCCGCATCGTGTCCGGCCAGGAGATCCACGACTACGGCTGCACGATGAAGGCCTACCGCCGGAGCGTCATCGAGGGCATCGGCCTGTACGGCGACATGCACCGCTTCCTGGCCGCATACGCCGGCACGCAAGGCGCACGCGTGGCCGAGGTGGTCACGCATCATCGCGCGCGCATGCGCGGCACGTCCAAATACGGCTTCAGCCGTGTCTGGCGCGTGTTGCTGGATCTGCTGATGCTGCAGTTCTTCATGCGTTCGATGACCCGCCCCATGCAGTTCTTCGGCGGCATCGGTTTGTGCGGCATCATGGCCGGGTTCGTCATCATTCTGGCGGCCGTCGCCATCCGGTTTCTGGGCGGCCCCACGCTTATCCAGACGCCGCTTCCCGTGCTGTCGGCACTGTGCGTCATCGTCGGCTTCCAGTGCATGCTGATGGGAGTGCTGGGTGAAATGTCCATGCGCACGTATTTCCAGACCCACGGCAGCAAGCCGTACCGTATCCGGGAAGTCTTCACCGCGTGATGTCCGAACACATTCCTTCGCTGCCCGGCCTGTTGCGCGAGGGATCACCCGTGCCCGACATGGTGGACGGCATCCCGGCGTTTTTGTCCGCTGACCGGATCGCCGAACTGAAGCGCCAACAAGCGTCGCACGGCGAGAACGGCTTCAAGGACTTCTTCAAGCGCTGGCCCGGCTTGTACGCCGCGTTGGTGTGGCTGGTCGGCCCGTCGTTCTTCACCGGCCTCACGCCGAAAAAATTCATCGCGACATTCAAGCCCGCTGGCACCACCCTGCACGCCGGCTCGGGCACGCGCATTCTGCCCGGTGATTGCCTGAACATCGATTTGTTCCCATTTCCGGGAGTGGATGCCTTGGCCGACCTGGAGGCGTTGCCGTTCCGTGACGGCGCATTCGCCGCCGCGACCTGCGACCAGGTGCTGGAACACGTTCCGCGTCCCAACGCCGTCGCGGCCGAGCTGCAGCGCGTCGTAAAAGCCGGCGGGCTCATCCACGTCGCGTCGCCGTTCGTGTTCCCGTGGCATCCGTCCCCGCTGGACTACACGCGCTGGACCCAGGAAGGACTCGTGGCGCTGTTCCCGGATTGCGAACTCGTGGAGAAAGGCGTGATGTGCGGGCCGTGCTCGGCCATGACGGCGCTCCTTGCCGCCTTCTTCGCCACGCTCCTGTGCTTCGGATCACGCGGGCTCCAGAGCGTGTTGCAGTACGTGTTCCTCGTGGTCTTCGCGCCGGTCAAATTCTTCGACGTCCTCATGGCGCGCATCCCGGGCGCGGAGCTGTGCTCGGCGAATTTCTACGTCGTCGTCCGCAAACGATGACCATCCGCACCCATACCTACGCCGTCGTCCTGTGCGCGTTCGCGTTCGCGCTCGTGGCGTTGCTGCCGCACGCGTTGCAGCGCAAGGACGCGGAGTTCCCGTTCAAGGGGGTGGAGATCATGGCTGCCGACGC
>CAYSWB010000017.1:0-23749 GCA_964434575.1 uncultured Candidatus Peribacteria bacterium
ATCGACGCCGTCGGCCGCCAGCGCGGCGGAGCCGGCTTCGGCGGAGGCCACGACGAGCGCGAGCAGACGCTGAACCAGATCCTCACCGAGATGGACGGCTTCGACAAAGAGACGAATGTCATCGTCATGGCCGCCACCAACCGTCCGGACGTCCTGGACAGCGCCCTGCTGCGCCCCGGACGCTTCGATCGCCGCGTGTTCATCGACAAGCCCGATCTCATCGCCCGCAAGCAGATCCTGGAAGTCCACGCCCGCAACAAGAAGATGGGCCGCGACATCGATCTGGAGATCATCTCGCGCCAGACCGTCGGCATGGCCGGCGCGGATCTGGAAAACATCATGAACGAGGCCGCCATCTACGCCGCGCGCCGCAACAAGAAGTTCATCAGCCAGTCCGACATCGTCGACGCCGTGGAGAAAGTCACCATCGGCGCCGAGAAGAAGTCGCGCAAGCTCACCGAGAAAGAGAAGAAGATCACGGCCTACCACGAGCTGGGTCATGCCGTCGTGGGTTACCTGTGCCCCGAGTCCGACCCGCTGCACAAGATCTCCATCGTCTCGCGCGGCTTCGCGCTGGGCGTGACGTGGTTCCTGCCCAAGGAGGACGAATACACCACCAGCAAGACGAAGTTCTTAGACCAGATCTGCGGCCTGCTGGGCGGCCGCGCGGCCGAGGAGATCATCTTCGGCGAAATCACCACGGGCGCTTCCAACGACATCGAGAAGGCCTCCGCCATCGCCCGCAACATGGCCATGCGCTACGGCATGGACGAGGAGCTGGGCATCGTGGCGTACGGCGATAAGCAGGGCACCGCCTTCCTGGGCGCAGACCTGGGTTCCAGCCGCAACTACTCCGAGGAGATCGCCCGCAAGATCGACCACTTCGTGAAGACGATCATCGCCGAGCAGTACAAGCGCGCCAAGGGTTTCATCGCCGACAACCGCAAGAAGATGGACGAACTGTGCGAGCTGCTGCTGAAGATCGAAACCATGTCGGCCGAGGAGTTCGCCGAAATCTTCGACGGCGGCAAGCGCAAGCGCGTGAAGAAGGCCAAGCGCGAGGATAAGGACGTCCCGGAGGAGGTGTAGGCGTCAGTGCGCCGTGATGTCGATGCCGGGCGCCGTAGAGGCGCGCATCCGGATCGTTCCGCCGATCGGCAGCGTGGCCGACGGGTACGTGTGGCCGAAGTCCACGTCCGCGATGATGGGCAACCGCTTGAGCGCAGCGCTGTTCGCGACGATCGCGTCCAGCATGGCCGGCGTGACGGGGCCGAATTCCTGGTTCACAGCGGACCGCTGGAAGCGGCCGAATAACAGGCCGCGTACGGTCTTGAACCACGGTTGCTGCGTGAGGGACGTCAGGTCGCGGTCGAACGTCCTGGGGTGCGTTTCATGGTCATCCTCGACCAGCAGGATCACGTCCTTCGCCTCCGGCATGTACTCCGTGCCCTGCAGCAGGCTGAGCGTGCACAGATTGCCGCCGATGACGACGCCTTCGGCCGTACCCTCGCCCAGCACGTGCCAGCCGGGGTTTTTCTCGAACGGCCACGGTTTGCCGGCCGAGAAGTACTGGTCCGTCCATTCCGCGGACGGCTGTAGGTCAATGGGGCCGTCGTGCAGCAGCGTGGCTTCGAACGAATCGTAGGTGTATTGCAGTTGCTGTCCGTAACAAAACTGGCTGAAGTTGGGCCCGCTGTACGTCACCAGTCCGGTCTTGGCGAAGATGGCGTTGCCCAGCGCGGTGATGTCGGAAAAACCGCACAGGATTTTCGGATTCTTCTTGATCAGCTTGTAGTCGATGTGCGGCAGCAGCTGGTTCACGTTCCAGCCGCCGCGCAGGGTGATCATGGCGTGCACGGAAGGGTCCGAGAACGCCGCGTGCAGGTCTTCCACGCGGTGTTCGATGCTGGTGGACGAGAACGCGTTTCCCTCGCGGATGTGCGCCCCTTCGCTGACCGTCATGCCGCGCTCCTCGAACCAGCGCTTTGCGCGGGACAGGAGCTCGTCCGTCATCCATGGCATGCTGGGCATGGTGCACGACGGCGCGATGATGCGTACGCCGTCGCCAGGCTTCAGTTTGGGCGGAATGATGCTCATACCAGGTCCGAGTGTACTACGTCCGCGCGGCGAAACGAGGGCAGCGGCGGGATGGCGAGGGTGGGGGACGGCTCCAGCAGGCGTGTCAGCACCGCGTGCACGGGCGGCTTTTCGCCGTGCGGCATGCGCGGCATGAGGATTTGCTCTTCGTAGACGCCCGACCGGTTCTTGGCGATGGTCGTGGCCCAGCGGGCGTATTCGTCGCGGCAATGCAGTTCCACGGACGAAACGCCGTCGGTTTTGCTGAAGACGGACATCCAGCCGAGCACGTGGCGGATGCCCTCGCGCACGAACGAGCTGCCGTCGGGGAAGGTGAACCGCAGTGCGTCGTCGCCGATGGCCTCGGCGGTGATGACGGGGAAGGATTCGGGTGTCTGGAGCATTGGGAGTGGAAGGGAAAGAGAAATACGAAAAAACCGCCCTCTGGTTCGCAGAGGACTTGGGTGGGCTGGCTATTCAGCGCCTACCGCGAGGTCCCCCGCTCCATGGAGCAGGACGACATCGGGGAGCAGGCGAGGACGTAGGAGCCGTTCACGCCAAGAACGTAACAGGCATACGGACCTCGCGCAAACATTTCGCGTTAGAGCATGCCCTGCAGGCCGCGCGGTGTTGCATCTTCGCCCTGGCTGTACAGCGCCAGCGAGGCGTACGCGATCTGCGGGTATTTGTCCCATGGCAGCGGCATCAGCTGGCCGACCTTCTTCAGCACGCCCTGCAAATACTGCAGGTCGAGGGCGGCCGCTTCGCGTTCATCGCGGGGCTTTGTCGCGTCGCTGTACTCTCCGGCAGCGCGCATGATGTGCCACTGCAGAACCGCCAGGCGCTGCTCGAGCATCCGTTGCTGATCCGCGTTCAGCGTTCCGAGTTCCAGCAGCGGGCCCATGGCATGGCGGATCGCTTCTTTTGCCTCGCCGTCGACCAGCCGCACCTTCGTCCGAGGCGTGCCCTCCGTATCCGCCCATTCCAGTTCCAGCAGCTTTTCAAGGCGCTCGTCGCGCGTGCCGAACGGGTGCGTTTTGTGCTTGTGCTTCATCTCTTCGCCGATGGTCTTTTTGTCGGCGTCCGCCCAATGCGCTGTGCGGTCGGCGAGGAAGAGTTCGCGCGTCAGCCTGGTTTCCAAGTCGCCCATGGCCGTCATGTCCCCGTCGCCGGTTTTTTCGGCCCATGCGTCCATCACGGTGCCCACCACCGCTTGGCGGGTTTCGGCGCTGAATGCCGACTTCCCGCTGACAAGCGCCCAGAGCTTCTGGCGCATCTGGCTTTCCAGCACGATGACTTTGCCGTTGCCGGTGTCCAGCGAACACAGGTACGGAACGGCTTCCCGAAGGAGCGCCTCCATGGCTTTGGTGTCGGACTCGTTGTGCAGGTTGCCGCCGGCCGCGGCCAGGAACAATTCTCTATCGTACCGGCTGGTGCCGATTTGGGTATCGACCCAGAATTCATGCTGGCGGTCGTCGCTGAACACCTGGCGGCCTTTGCCCCAGAGCTTACTGATCGGCGTTGCCGTCAGCAGACTGCCCACGTTCACGCGTCCGATGAGATCGCTGCGCACCGCGCGGGCGGTGTCTTCCAGCGGCGCCTGCCTATGCAGCGTGCCGCGCACCGCGCGCTCGAGCGTTTCCCAGGCCAGGTAGTACTGGGCGGCACGCTCGTAGTCCCAGCGATGACTCTTCAGCGCCGGCCGCTGCCGCAGCACGGCCGTCAGGCGCTCCCATGTGTCGCGCGCGAAATCGTCCACCGCGTAGGGCGTTTCGGCGAGTGCCGGCTGGGTCCAGTAATACGGGTACGGCGATTCGCGCTTCCAGGCTGCCAGCAGATGCGCATTGTGGTCGGCGTGGCCGAGCTCGCGGACGGGCGGGTGGGAGGGTGTTTCGGGCATACGAGGTGGCCTACCGTACTCGGAAACCATCCGGCTGGCAATTCCGACCCCTCTTGCTGCTATACTTCCGGCCAATGCAAGCCCTCTCTCCCCTCGATGGACGCTACGCAAGCAAGGTCGATGCGCTGCGCCCGTTCTTTTCCGAAGAAGCCCTCATCCGCGCGCGCATCTTCGTTGAAATCAGTTACTTCGCCGCGCTGGCCGACGAGAAAGGCATCCGCGAACTGAAGCCTTTGCTTCAGCGCGAGAAGAAGGCGCTGCAGGAGATCGTGGACAACTTCGACGCCAAGGAAGCCGAGAAGGTGAAGCAGATCGAGAAGGTCACCAACCACGACGTGAAGGCGGTGGAGTACTACCTGCGCGGCCGCCTGGAGAAGATCAACGGCGCCAAGGCCAAGACCGAATTCGTCCACTTCGCCCTCACCAGCGAGGACGTGAACAACCTGGCGTACGGCGTTTTAGTGCACGACGCGGTGAAGCGCGTGCTGAAGCCCGAGCTGCAGGCCACCATCGCCGCCCTGCGCTCGTTCGCCAGCGCCAACAAGCACCGCCCCATGCTCAGCCTCACCCACGGCCAGCCCGCCACGCCCACCACGCTGGGTAAAGAGATCATGGTGTTCGTGGAGCGCCTGGAGCGCCAGCGCGACACGCTGTCCTCGTTCCGCATGCAGGGCAAGTTCGGCGGCGCGGTCGGCAACTACATGGCCCACAAGGCCGCATACCCGGACGTGAACTGGGAGGTGTTCGGCCGCAAGTTCATCAAGTCTCTCGGCCTCACGCCCATCGAGAACGCCACGCAGATCAACCCGCACGACGACATCGCCGAGCTGGGGCACCTGTACATGCGCATCAACACCATCCTGCTCGATTTCTCGCGCGACGCGTGGCTGTACATCATGCGCGGCATCTTCAAGCAGAAAGTCGTGAAGACCGAGACCGGCTCCTCCACCATGCCGCACAAGGTGAACCCCATCGATTTCGAGAACGCCGAAGGCAACCTCGGCATCAGCTCGGCGCTGTTTGGCCATCTGGCCGAGAAACTGCCGGTCAGCCGCATGCAGCGCGATCTTTCCGACTCCACCGTGCAGCGCAACATCGGCGTGGCGTTCGGCTACCACCTGCTGGCCCTCAAGTCCTTCAACAAGGGCCTGGGTAAGCTCTCCGTGGACAAAGAGAGGATGACCGAAGAACTGGAGACGCACCCCGAGGTGCTGGGCGAGGCTGTCCAGACGGTTATGCGCAAGAACGGGTACCTGGACGCCTACGAGCAGATGAAGAAGCTCACGCGCGGCCAGAAGATCACCAAGCAGCTTTTGGTCGGCTTCGTCGAAAAGCTCGACATCGCCGGACCCGACCGCCAGCGGCTCTTGAAGATGCTCGGCGAGCCCTGAGGGAGCCGAGCGATTGACCCGAACGCCGCCAGGCACGATAGTGTGCCACTCCATGCGCATACGCTACGGCACCGATGGCATCGCCAAGCATGAGCGCTCAGCGGGCCTGACGGAGGCCGAGCGGGCCGATGTCTCGGGCGTGCAGGCGAGGATCCATCGGAAGATTGCCACGCTCCGTTTTGCGTGCAGGTGCGAGCACGAGGTGCGGCTGTCGGATATCGAGCTGGCCCAAGCAGAAGACGTCGAGAAGGTCGTTCTCGAGGTGCTGTGCCCCGAGCAGGTCCGCGAAAATCATCCAAATTGCGCCCACAACGAGACCTGGGGCCGCGATCCAGACCCGTTCGGCGCCGAGATCCGCGCGCTCATCGGGCTGCAAATCCTCGATCTGGATGACTGGGACGCCTGGCTGCGGCAGATGCGCGCCCGCATCGCCGACATCGATGCCAGGGTGGCGCGCGCCCAGGGCGGACCGTTGGCAGCCGCCGTGCCGCTGGACCAGCCAGCCGAGGAGTTGCAGGAGCCGAATTTGAAAGAGCTGCGGTATATCGGCAGGTTGCTCAAGGGCATTACGGAGGCCATTTTGGCGACCTGAGTGATTCCGGTTGTCCCCGGCGCGAACGTCGGGTTACACTGGGGCTCCTCGTTCTTTGACGGAAGCGCTTCAGACATGCCCAGGTGGCGAAATGGCAGACGCACTACCTTGAGGTGGTAGCGGGAGCAATCCCGTGGAGGTTCGACTCCTCTCCTGGGCACCATAGAAATTCGTGAAAGGGGCTAAAGCCCCTCTCACGGGCTCTCCCCGAAGATGAGCGGCTCCAGCCCGGAGCAAGTCCGGGCTTCGCCGTTTTTTACGAATACAGAAGTCTGCCTTCGCGCTTTTTACGAATACGACCTGCCATCGCCGGCTGTGCGGCAACCGGTCAGCCGACCAGACCCAGGCCCTCCAGCTCTTCCAGACGGCGGCGGGTGGCCGCCAGTTGCTGCTTCACTTCTTCCAGCTCGTTGAGCAGGCGGCGGTTTTCGGCGTTGCGCAGCAGGAAGGCCTTCCACTTGGGGTCGGTCAGGTTTTCGCGGAACACGCGCTTGTCGGCTTTCAGCCGGGCGTCGGCGGTCGCCACCATCAGGCGGAAGGCGTTGACGCCAAGCTCCTCCAGCGTCTTGGCTTCCTCGGTGTCCGGCGACAGCGCTTCCTGCAGCGCCTCGAAGAACGTCGCCGAGCCGCAGCTGACCGACGGCGTAAAGCGGTCCGGCAGTTTCGCGCGTGAGGCGGCAAGCTTGGCGGCCCATGGCCCGGGGTCGCGCTTGTAGGCCGCGCGGTCTTCGTCATTCCATTCGTCGTCGTATTCCATGATGAACTCCGGATCGTCGAACGAAATGTGCCCGTTCAGCTCGGCGTCTTCCGCGATCGTCGCCTGCAGCTCCGCCGACAGGGCGTCCAGCGTCTGCTTGTCCACGGCCCGCTCGTCGCAGCGCACCACGGCGAGGAATTCATCTCCCGCCACCGCATAGGACTCCATCCGAAGGGCGCGTTCCCGCAGCCAGCGCTGCAACCGTTCGGGAGGCCTGCACAGGAACTTGGCCAGACCTTCCAGGTATTTGCCGGCGTGCGAGTGGCTGGTGCAATCCACGATCGTCTTCGTGCCGTCCACGTCGATGAAAATGGCGCCCATTCGCTCCAGCTTCTCGGGGCTTTCCGTGGCGGCGACCGTGATGAGGTTGCGGGCGATGATCGGCGGCTGAGTGTCGAAATGCGCGATGGAGTGGTTGTCGTTCGACAGCGCCGAGTCGCGGCCGATTTCCATGTGCGCCTTCAGCAGTTGCATGTCGAAGAAGGCGGCCAGTGCGTCTTTTTCATACTGCTCCAGATTCGCATGCGTCTTTCCTTCGGTGCCGACCTCGTAGTCCACCAGCAGGTCCAATTTGCGGCGCACCAGCGCGCGGATGTACTCCGGTAGCTTGGGCAGCAGCACTTCCCAGAGGTGCGGCGCACCCTCCGGATATTCGGCCGCGTACAGCGCGCGCAACTGCGCATGCACTGCCAACAAATTAGCCGCCTGGTCGGTTTCGCGTGGTGAATTCACATGCACTAAATATCATTATTTAAATGTATTGTCAATGTATAGATTGGCTTGAAGAAGCCATGTGCATCTTCGGCCAAGGGGTTACCGCAGCAGGCCTCCGGCGAGCATGTGGTCGCGGATGAACACCGTGCACGGCGTGACCGGCATGTCCGCCGGGATGTCTTGCAGGTCCACGAACCGGCCGTCGGAAATCTCCACCGGGTGCGTCGTGATGGGATCATCGGTCTCGTAGCGGTAAAAACGCATCAGCTCCGTTTCTTTGTCGTAGCGGATCAGCTGCGTGACGATCAGCGTTACGGGTCCTTTCGCCGTCAGCCCGAGTTCCTCGCGCAGTTCGCGGACCGCCGCCTGGTCGTACGTTTCGCCGCTGTCCACGTGGCCGGTGGCCGAAGCCACCCAGTAGCCCGGATAGCGGTCCTTTGTGGCGCTGCGGCGCTGCATGAACACTTTGCCGTCCTTGCGGAACACGAGTACCGCGATGGACCGGTGGATGAGCGAGGGGTCGGCGTGAACCTGGGCGCGCGTCGCCGTGCCGATCACGCGGTCGTGTTCGTCGATCACGTCGAAGATTTCGCCCTGCGGATCGGTGGTCTGCATGTCCGGAGCGTATCAGATCAGCGCCGCTTGTCGGTCGTGATCGGGAACAATTCCTTCGTCATCTTTTCCTCGGCGCCCTTGCCGCGGTCCACGGTTTGGCCGGGCTTGGCGCGGACGACGCGTTTCAAGTTCCAGCTGTAGTAGCCCACGTTGGCGCCCACTTGCTCCAAGCCGGAGCGCATGAGGGTCACGCGGTTGGTCGCGATGTCGCTCACGCCGCCGCCGGTCACCTGATGCGGCACGCCGCAGTAGAGTTTTACCAGCGCGGGGGAGTGGGCTTCGTGTCCCGGCTCGTCCACGCCCATGAAATTGTGCGGCGCCTCCACGTGCAGCGGGACCATGTAAGCGGGTGCCGGTTCCACCGCCGCGAACAGGCCGATCTTGCGCTCCCGCGTCATGCGGCCGCCTTCCGGGCAGCGCATGAGCATGTGGCGGGCGCTGGCGTGGATGCCGTCCGAAATCGCGCCGACCACGCCCGAGTACGCGTGCATCAGCCTCTGCTCCTCGTCGGTCAGGCCTTCGCGGTACTTGGGCGCGTAGATGGACAGGCTGTGCAAACTTCCGGCGAAAATGCGGTGGAAGACGCTGAGGCGCACTTTGTGTCCGATCACCATGATCGTCTGGTCCAAAAACTGCATGGCATCGCGCCGCATCACGCTGTCATAGCGTCCGGCGTCTTCGGCGATGACCTGGACGAACACCGGGTCCATCTCGCTGCTGTGCGGCACGATTTCCCACGTGATGTCCTGCCCCGCGCGGTGCATTTCCATCGCTTCGTGGAAGTTGTCCGCGCTTTCGGGGTTGGCGAAGCCGCTGCCCGGCAGCATCATGCGGCGCACGAAATCGCGGATGACGTGCGAGCGGCTTTCGCTGCGTCCGCGCAGGAAGTCCGTGTCGCCGGGTTCGCGATGATGCTCGCGCTTGAACGCGCCGGCCAGACGGAGCGTGTCGTTCAGCGCATGGAAGGGTAATGCTTTGCGTGCGGAGAAAACGGTGCTCAGCATCCGCCAGGCCATGACGCCGCGGCCCTGCTTCACGGCGGTGGCGCGGAACATGTCCGCCATCTTCGCGCCGCCGTCGGTCAGCAAGCCGCCGGCCGTCACGTCGATCTCGTGACCCTGTGAGGCCAGATCGCCGAGTACCCGGTGCTGGAAATCCGTCGGCATGGAGGGGGAGTGTAGCGAGGGGGTCAAAAGACCACAATCACGCCATCAGGAAGCCTTCTAAACCATCTCAAACATCGCTGTAGGCATGTTTCGGCCATTTTCATACGCTGCAATACAATATTCCAGAGTCAATGGTTTTTGGGGGGTGTCGGACGGGCCAGGGCTAGCCCCAACCGGCCATACTTGACAAAAACACCGAAAAGATTGATTACGCGCTCATTCTGACTATCATGATTGCAGATGGAAACCACTGCCTCCGGCATATCCCAGACGACCGTTATTTCCGCATCCGCCAGCGACGAGCCTCCCAAACGGGCTCCTGTCACCAAGGCGGATATTCGCCGTTTGCGCGATGCCGTCGTCGGCCGGAAGCCCGGTCTGGACGGCGTCTTGAAGCAGCATGGTATCCAGAGCGTGTACGACTACGTCCGCGGCTACGTGGCCAAGCAGGTCCACGTGGTGTCCAAGCAGCGCCAGCAGCAGCTGGTGTCGGCCGTCGGCGCCGAGACCGAGCGTCTGCTCGGCCCGGCCCAGGCCAGGTCCGTGGAGGCGCAGCTGACCAAGTATTACAGCTGCTCGACCATGGACCACTCGGGTCCGCTGTACCACCCGTGGGCGCTGAACTTCGACCTCATCTCGTCCATCGTCGCGCTGGAGCATCCGGACCCGGCGCTGCAGAACGTCATCACGCTGGCGTTCTCCAACGTGTCGCTGAACAACTTCGCCTTCCCGCGTGGCATCGCGTTCCACGCGCTGAACGCCAAGGGTGAACTGAAGCAGCACCGCCTGTCGTTCTTCCCGAGCAAGCTCAGCACGTATCCGGTCTTCAACCTGCCGGCCTACACCTTCTCCGACATCGTCCGCATGAAGGAGGTGCTGCAGGCTTCCATGCGCGCCGGCGACATCGACAAAGCCGCCGCCTCCAATGCCGAGCGCATGCTCGATGACATCTACGGTACGTCCGACGTGCTTGCATGCGCCACCTACACCGACCAGATCGCCAAGGTGAACGCCGCCCTCTGGAAGCGCATCAATCTCCGCTATTCGTCGCGCAAGGCGGTGAACCTGGTGTACCTGGAGCAGGAGGCGATCGTCGCCAAGCTGCTCACCGACCACCACCTCTTTTCGGACACGCTCATCGCCAAGCTCATTTTGGACAAGGACGCGGTGACCATGGCCATGAAGCACTTCGACCGCCTGCCCGAGGCGTTCTCGGTGTGGGAGAAGCGCGGCACGTACCTCTTCTGGGCGCTCCCGAAAGGCGCCAAGCGCCGCATGCAGTTGTGGAAGCGCGGCAACGAGCTGGTCAGCGACGATGGCACGTTCACTGTCGCGCTCACGCCGGAGGCCATCGCGGCCGGGCTGAAATCCAAGGATTTGATCCCGGGCACGATGATCTCGCTCATCACCATGTCCTTCTACCACGGCCTCACGTCGTTCGGCGGCCTGGGTCAGGTGTGTTACCTGCCGCTGATGCACGCCGCGTACCTGAAACTGACGCGCGAACTGAAGGACCGCGAGAGCGAGCGTGTGGCCGCCAAGCTCAACGCGCAGCTGTTCGGCGGCGAAATGATGCTCACCTTCCTGGAGGGTGCCAAGGACGACGCCGTGCTGGCGACCGCCGCGGACCTGGTGTTGCACGGCAACGGCCACATGCTCAACCGCATCGCGTGGTGCGCGCGCAACGTCACGCTGGATGAGTCGTTGGATTTCGCCTTCCCGCTGGAATACCCCATCACGTACCGCGGTGAAGACCGTGAGCAGAAGTTCATGGCCATGACCGTGGCCGACGTCATCTCCATCGCCTACACCTCGCATCGCTTCCGTCCGGCGGTGTCGCTGCGCGCCAAGCGGCCCGGCTTCGGCGCCATCCTGGACCGCATGCAGCAGGCCATGCCGGCGGGGGTGAAGCCGTTGGGACTGCGGACGGCCTGACGGAGGATTCAGGGGAGCCAGAAGAAACAGGGGATGCAGGGGATTTCTACGTTCCCCTGACTCGCCTGATTCCTTTGCTTCCCCTGAATCCGGCTAGGCGTGTCTGGCGGGATTCTTCAAGTATTGGTTGGCCGCGAAATTCATCGCCAGGTAGGCCTGGGCGTCCGGCGTGTACTGCGCGTCGAAGTGCAGGTCTTGGTCCAGCCACAGGCGGGTGAATTCACTCACGTCCACCGCGCCGTCGTAGCCGTTGTCCTTGTTCTGCACCGCGCCGTTCTTCATCACCTTGTACGTCCAGTGCAGGTGCGGCGCCGTACACATGCCGCTCTCGCCGCTTTTGGCGATGGGGTCGCCTTGGTACACGGTCTGGCCGGGCTGCACGAGCACCTGCGACAGGTGGGCCAGGATGCTGCGGCGCTTGGGTTCGTCGATCACCAGGTACAGGCCGTAGTTCTTGGTGCCGTCGTCCGTGATGGTCGCCACGCCGTCGTGCGGCGCGTAGATGAGGGTGCCGACCGGTATGCCGAAGTCGAGCCCGTTGTGGCCCTGGTAGCCGAACTGCGAATAGATCTGCGGGTTCTGGCCAAAGCCCTGGGTGATGAGCGGGTTGCCGGGGAGCGGGGAGAAGATCATGTCGCGGTGGGGAAGATGGCGATGACTATACTCCTGGGAAAACAGGGAAACAGAAGAGCCAGGGGAAACAGGGAGCGTCTTTCTCCTGTTTCACCTGTTTCCCGCGCTTCCCCTGACTCCCGCCTCGCGATCTTGCTATCATCACCCCGTGATTGAATTACACCGCAAACTCCTCGGCGACAAGGTCCGTAACTCTGCGTTCGCAAAAGCGCTCAAGAAGGCCATCAAGCCCGGAAAGTCCGTGGTCGCCGACATCGGCGCCGGCACGGGTTTCCTCAGCTTCCTGGCGCGCAAATACGGCGCGAAGGAGTGCCACCTGTACGAATACTCCGACGTGTTGCAGCTGGCTGCCGTCACCGCCGAGCACAACGGCATCGACGGGCTGCACTTCTTCAAGGGCCATTCCACCGATTTCGAGAACCCGGCCAAGGCCGACGTCATCGTTTGCGAGACGCTGGGCAACTACGCGCTGGAAGAGAACATCCTGGAAACCATGAACGACGCGCGGCGCTTCCTGAAACCCGGCGGCGTGATGATTCCGCAGTCGGTGGACCAGTACATCTGCCCGGTGACCAGCCCGCGTCTCATGAAGCAGGTGGACGTGCTGGACGTGGGCTTCGACTTCGACATGGCCCCCGCCCGCGAGGTCACGCTGAACAACATGTACGTGCAGATCATCAAACCCTCGGACCTGCTGAAGGGCGGCGCCAAGCGCTGGGACACCATCGATTTCGCCGAGCCCAACGAGAGCGTGCGCGCGGCCGACGTGGGCTGGAAGATGCCCAAAGCCGCCACCGTCTACGGCCTGGCGCTGTGGTGGGATTCACTGCTCGCCCCCGGCGTGCGCCTTTCCACCGCGCCCGACGCGCCCATGACCCACTGGCAGCAGATCTTCCTGCCGCTCCTGTCGCCCATCCGCTGCGCCAAGGGCGACATGCTCCGCCTGGTGCTGGAATCCGACACCCGTTACGAAGTCCGCGTGAACCTGGCCTGGCACTGTAGCCGCATCGACGCGAAAGGCGCCACGCGCGACGAGCAACAGCTGGACATGCGCTGCGGTCACATCGACTGATCAGATTTTTACTGTCCGTTGGCGTGCTCGGCGGTCATGTCGAAGACGTACAGATGCAGCATGTCGCGCTCGGTTTCGTCGTACCGGCTCAATGACGGTTCGAGGACGTCGGCGTACGCACCATCGTCTTTCACCCCGCCGTACTGGCGGTACAAATGCTGCAACTGTGCGGCGGCCGTGATGCTGATGGCGCGCTTGAATCCCGCGGTCTTGATGCGCTCCAGGCACGCCTCGAGCAACACGCGGCCGTATTGCGAGCTCTGGTGGTTCTCCGCGACCGCGAAGCTGCGGATGACGGCGGTGTCGGTCTGCCGCGCCAGCGGCGTGGCGCAGATGGTTCCCACCGGCACGCCCTGGTGCTCGAACACCAGCGTGCCCGGAAGGTCGCGCACGATTTCCTGGCGGCTGCGCGTTTTGAGGAACGACGTGCCCTTCGGCGTGGTGAATTTCTGCGCTTCGGCAAGCAGCTGCTCGATGCTTTCCACGTCCTCTTCGCCGGCGACGTCGATCAGCACGCTCTGGAAGCGCTCGATCATGGTGCCGCTTCCGGTGCGCGTGAGCACTTCGTCCAACAGAGCCGATCCGTCCGCGCGGAGGATGTGCACCGCGCCGACGTTGCGGCTGTCGATGGCCTTCTGGGCCGCGCGAAGCTTGGGGAACATGCCTTCGCCGATCACGAACTTCGGTTCGCCGCCGTCGCCGTGCGAGTGCTTGCGCAGCAGCGTGGACAGACGGTCGCTGTCCATGAAGCTCACCTTCCGCTTGCCGCCGTTCCCGTTTCTGCCCGGCAGCTCCACGCCGTCGGTGTTGGTCAGCAGGATCAGCTTCCGCGCCGCCAGCTCGATGGCCGCTTCGGCCGCGTTGTCGTCCGCGTTGGCATTCAGGTAGCGGCCTTCGTGGTCGCGGCCGCCGAACGGGATGATGGGCATCTTGCCGCGCGCCAGCGCCGCCGCGATCATGCGTTTGGACACGGACCGTACGCGGCCGGTTTCGCCGTGCTGCAGGATGCGCTCGGCCGACGTAACGCCGGGGTCCAGCACTTCGGCCTGCACGTTCGCGTTGTTGCAGTGCGTCCAAATGCGCTCGGAGAGTTCGGCGCGTGCGCGCTCCACGGTCTCGATGGCCGATGCCGGCGTGATGCGCAGCTGGGTGTCGGGATGCTTGGCGGATGAACCCAGAATCTCATCGACCTGTACGCCGCCGCCGTGCACGAACACGCACGAAATGCCGCGGTCGCGGAACTGTCCGATGGACTGCATGATGCCTTGCAGCGTGTCGGGGTTATCCAGCGGCCTGCCGCCCACTTTGATGACGAACGTTTCGCCTTCAAATTGTTTCAGGTAGGCCTCTGCGGTGGTGGGGATGGCGGGGGCGGATTTCATGGGGAGGGGAATGGGAACCTGCAAAAAACGGCGAACTGCCCTTTCGGGCTTCTGGGTTCTCCGGGTGGTGTGCTTGGTGCTGATTCAGTTCAGCGCATCCCACCTCGGAGGAGGTGCGGACGACGCAGCGCGCTTCGCAAGGAAGGGCAGAACATGGGCGAAATTGTACTCAGCATGCCCCACAATGCAAGAGTATTTTTGTCCAATCCATGCTTTGCCCATGGTTAGGACGATGTTTACAGCATCTTCTTGAATGCCTCTTCGTCGATGACCGTGATGCCGAGCTTCTTGGCGTCGTCCAGCTTGCTGCCGGCTTCCTCGCCCGCCAGCACGTAGTTCGTCTTCTTGCTGACGCTGCCGCTCACCTTGCCGCCGCGGTCCTTGATCATCTGCTTGGCGTCGTCGCGGCCCAGCGTCGGCAGCGTGCCGGTGAGCACGAAAATTTTCCCGGCCAGCGTCTGCTCCACGTTGCTGGCCGTCGGCAGCTCCAGCTTCAGGCCGCCGTTGCCCAGCTTGTGCAGCAGCGAACGGTTGTCCGGATCGTCGATCCACTCCTTCAGCGAGTGCGCCACGGCCTCGCCGATGCCGTCGATGGCGAATAACTGCTCGGCGGTGGTTTCGTGCAGCACCTTGGCCACCGCGTCCGGCGAAATCACCGCGCCGTGCGCGTGCCAGTCCAAGCGGCGCGCCAACAGATCGGCGTTCTCGCGGCCGACGTGGCGGATGCCCAGGCCGAACAGGAAGCGCTCCAGTTGGGTCATGCGGGCCTTCTCGATGCTCTTCAGCGCGTTCTCGGTCTTCTTTTCCTTGAAGAGCGGCAGGCTCATGAATTCCTTTTCGGTCAGGAAGAACAGGTCGCCCGGATCGCTGACCAGGTTGGCGGCGATCAGCGCCTCGATCGTCTCGCCGCCGATGCCCTCCATGTTCATGGCGTAGCGCGACGTGAAGTGTTCCAGGCGGCCCTGGCGCACCGCCCCGCATTTGGGGTTCGGGCAGCGGTGCACGGCCTCGCCCTCGGGGCGCACCAGGTCGCTGCCGCAGCTGGGGCAGTGCTTGGGGTAGCGGTACGGCTTGGCGCCGGGCTTGCGCAGGTTCGGCAGCACTTCCACCACCTCGGGGATGATGTCGCCGGCTTTTTGCAGAATGACCGTGTCGCCGATGTGGATGTCCTGGCGGATGATTTCGTCTTCGTTGTGGAGCGTGGCGCGCGTGACGGTGGTGCCGGCCAGCTGCGTGGGCGTGAGGTGGGCTACCGGCGTGATGGCGCCGGTGCGTCCGACCTGCAGCTCGATGTCCAGGATCACGGCGGTGGACTGCTGCGCGGGGAACTTGAACGCCCTCGCCCAGCGCGGCGCCTTGGCGGTGGAACCCAAGTCCTTCTGCATGCGGCGGTCGTTGAGCTTCACCACCATGCCGTCGATGTCGAACGGCAGTTTGTCTCGCTTCTTCTCCAGCGCCTTGTATTCCTTCTCCACCGCGTCCAGCGTCTTGAGCACTTTCGCGTCCGCTTGCACGGGCAGCTGGAGCTCTTTCAGGAAGTCAATCAGGCCCTTTTGGGTCTCGATGCCGAACGCCACGCAGCTGTCTTCATCCAGCGCGTAGCAGAACATTTTCAAATCCCGCTCGGCGGCCACCGCCGGGTCTAGCTGCCGCACGGTGCCGGCCGAGGCGTTGCGCGGGTTGGCGAAGCGTTCGGCTTCCGGCATGCCTTTATTGATGCGTTCCAGCGAGGCTTTTTCCATGTAGACCTCGCCGCCGATCTCCATCTGCGCGGGCATGCCGATCATCTTGGGCGCCTGCAGGGTGAGCGGCAGGCTGGCGATGGTGCGCACGGTGTGCGTGACGTCCTCGCCCTCCACGCCGTTGCCGCGGGTCACCGCGCGGGACAGCACGTAGTCCTCGCCGGACAACTCGTAGACCAGCGACATGTTCAGGCCGTCGATCTTCAGCTCGGTCTCGTATTCCAGCTTCCGGTTGTCCCCGAGCGCGCGCTGCATCATCTCGGCCCACTCGTCCATGTCGGCGCGCGAGAACGCGTCCTGTAAAGACTGCTTGGGTCGGATGTGCTGCCGCTTGGGCAGGCGTCCGTCCAGCGGGGCTCCAACACGCTGGGTGGGGGAGTCGGGCGTGACCAAGTCGGGGAACTCTTTTTCCAGCTTGATGAGTTCCTGCTTCAGGCTGTCGCGCACGTCCTCGGACACTTCGCTGCGGTTTTCGGTGAAGTAGGCGCGGTTCAATCGCCAGAGTTCGGCCTTCAGTTGTTCGATGCGTTTCTTGGCGGCGGTTTTCTCCATGGACCGCATTCTAGCAATGGTGCGCGGGAATCGGCATATGTCACTCACAATTCGTTCCGGATTCCTTGTCAATTGCAATCCCCTGGGGAATGGAGAGGATACGCCGCGTATGCCTTCGATCTCCGATCTCCGCCGACAAGTCGACAATCTGGACCGCCAGATCATCGAATTGCTGTCCCGCCGCACCACGCTGGTGAAGTCCATCCTCGCTCACAGGTCCGAAGAGGAGCCGGATAAAGAGCGCGAACAGCAGGTGCTCAGCAACTGGCTGGAGGAAGGCTTCGACTTCGATCTCGACGAGGCGGCCCTGGAGAAGGTCTGCAAGATGGTGATGGAGCTGGGCCGCAAGTCGCGCGAGGCCTAACCGGACGCCTGTCGCTGCCTCTTCAGGAAAAGGCAGTTTTCTGGTATACTGGTCAGATGGCCCAGAACCTCTGGAAGCTGGCCCTGGAAAAGAAGGCATCCGACCTGCACGTGCTGTCGGGGCTGCCGCCGAGCCTGCGCATCGACGGTTTGCTGGAGCCACAGGGCGACAAGGCGCTGTCTCCGGCCGACGTGAAGGCCGTGATCATGCAGTTTTTGGACGAAGCCCAGTACAAGCGCTTCCTGGAGCAGCGTGATCTGGACTGCTCGCACACACTGGACGACGGCACCCGCTTCCGCATCAACTGCCACATGGTCGGCGGCCACCCGGCGTTCGCCGCCCGCCTGATCCCCGGCAGCATCCCGACGGTGGAGGACCTGCAGCTGCCCGGCGTCATCATGGACATCTGCCGCCAGGAGGAAGGCCTGGTGCTGTTCACCGGTCCCACCGGCAGCGGCAAGAGCACGTCGCTGGCCGCCATCATCAACCAGATCAACGAAGAGCTGCCGCTGAACGTCATCACGCTGGAAGACCCGGTGGAGTTCCGCTTCACATCCAAGAAGTGCATCGTCCGCCAGCGCGAGCTGGGCACCGACTTCCTCACGTTCCCGGAAGGCCTGAAGCACGTGCTGCGCCAGGACCCGGACATCGTGATGGTGGGTGAAATGCGCGATCTGGAATCCATTGCCCTGGCGCTCACTCTGGCCGAAACCGGTCACCTGGTGCTGGCCACCCTGCACACCCCGAACACCGCCCAGACCATCGACCGCATCGTGGACGTCTTCCCGCCCTACCAGCAGAGCCAGGTGCGCCTGCAGCTGGCAATGTCGCTGAAGGCCGTGGTCGCCCAGCGCCTGCTGCCCAAGAAGGGCGGCGGACGCGTGGCGAACCGCGAAATCCTCGTCCGCACCCCGGCGGTGGCCAACATCATCCGCGAGAACCGCTTGGCCGAGCTGGAGAGCGTGGTGCAGACCGGTGGCGGCGAAGGCATGGTCACGTTCGACAAAGACTACAAGCGCCTGCTGAAGGAAGGCGTGATCGACGAGGAGTAGGAGCTGCTGACTACAGCACTATTTTTAGGATGTTGGATGTAAATTGAGGTGTGCTGCCACATCTTTGAATGTCACTCCAATCCACTAACGGCCTTCGAATACCGAGTTCATCTAGCAAGAACCAGTTATTAAATTTCTTATACGCATGAAAAATAATATGAGCGACACCGCTAGGGAATACTCCATTCGATTTCCATCTACCGCTTGAGAAATATATTTCAGATACACCCAAAATAGTTGCAAGTAACTTTCGGTCTGCCGGAGAGGAATTGAGGAATTTTTCTGCACTTTCTAAGCTCATTCCTTTTTGTAGTTGCCCACCTGATATGGCATTTATTCCTTCAATTTGCATAGCCCAAGCAGCACATTCATCAGCTAATAGCTCATTTGTTTTCTTGCTCGCATTGGCTGATTGAAATGAGCGATAGTCTTCTGGGGCCATTAGATCTCTTTTTGAGACATCTTGCGCACCATGTATTAATTCATGGTGCACATTACTCATTGTAAGTAAATTATTTGCACGGATCGGTTGTGGCAATGCAAGCTTGCGATTTAACCCTGAAAATTGTCCTCCATCTCCCTCGCTTGGGGAGTCGATTACATCGTAAAAAAAGAATCGAGGATCACTGACTTCCACAATATTTTTTTTCTTTACAGTCGCTGCGTTTTTAACCGGATTTTGCTTGTTCATTTCAACTAATTGCCCCGGTTCCAACACAAATTCACGTAAATGTGGCTGAACAAGATCTATATTTTTTCTTAGCATATTATCAAAATGGGCAAAGCCAGCCTCTATTTCTTGAATCATGTTTTCAATCTCAGTTTCGCGTTCTTCTAATAGCCGTTCAGACTCGCTGGCGGGTGTAAAGCCTTGGATTACACCGATCTGAGGACCAAGCAATCTTAGCTTTTCAGTAGGCCACTTACGATCACTTGCGGCTTCTAGCAGGGTGGCGTCAGTTGCATTTCCCCAGACTAAAAAGCCTGCGGGTTCCGTTTTATTATGAATAACAAGTTTCCCCCAGCCGTTTTCGGTGGCTTCGCTAGTGTTACCTGCTAAGAGACCGAATAGGGAGCGTCTAGCCGCTTCATAAGTTTCAAGTAGTGCTGGTGTCCAAGAAATGGCCCCATCAATTGTTACCTTTTTGGAAAGGTCATTCGTAACACAATGTAGATTATCCAGCCAAATACGGACCTTTTCCGAGCCCAAAGATGATACTTGTCGTACCACGCCTGGGTTCAAATCTATGTTTTTCAGGGCAGAAAGGCTCATCTTGATAATAGAAGAAGTAAGCAATTATAGGTCATATCGCACCAGCCTTGCATATGATCTTTATCTAAACTTCAGGCGGGACATCTAAATGCTAATTTGGGGTTCCTTAGATTGGAATCCCTCTTTTATCTAAAAAAACAGATCAGCGAGGATTTTTAATTCCAGTAGCCAAAAAATAAGATCTAGATTGGCTGAGAACTCCCAGAAGTAAGCTAGTGCAGCAGCTCCAGCGCCCGGTCCAGCGCCGGGTCCTCGCCAGTTCCGGCCGGGTCTTGTTCGTCGTTGGTGCGGTTCACGAAATCTTCGTCCAGATACACGCGGATCTCCGCGTCCATGGAGAGAAGCGCGTCGGCCGGGGGCGTGAAGTCGCGCAGGACGCCGTTCTTTCCTTTGATGCGCAGCGTGGCGTCGCCCCGGCGGCCTTCGCTCAGGGAACTCTGGATGACGGTGAGCCGCCGCCCGGCGCCGATCTTCATCGCGCCGACCATCAGGGAGACCGCCGGAGGCCCGTCCTTGGTCACCAGCAGCACCATGCGCGTGTCCAAGGGCAGGACGGGCCTGCCGCTCGTCACGACGGCCGTGAACGCGTCCGGCGTCTGCAGCCGCGCCACGACGGTGCGCTCTTCCAGGAAGAGCCCGAGAAACGCACGGACGGCGTCGAGTTCGCCACCCGGGTTATCGCGCAGATCGATGATCACGCCGCGCGGGTTCCTGGCGTCCGCCTGCCGCGTCAGGAAACTCCGCACGCGGGCCACCGCGTCCTTGGAAAAGACTCGGACGTTGATGTACGCGGTCTTGCCGTTCATTTCGGCGGCGGCGTCTTCCAGCGTCACCTTCTCGCGCAGGATCACGATGTCCTGCAGGCCGGCGTTCCGCCTGCCGGTCTGCACCACCACCGACGTGCCGGGCAAACCGCCCAGCCGGCGCTCCAGTTCCGCGGCGGAGACGTTGGTTTTGATCGGCTGGCCGTCCAGTTCCAACAGCTCGTCGCCGGCCAGGATGCCCGCGATGTCGGCGGGGGAGCCCGGAACCACGGTCTTCACGAAGAACTGCTTGCCGGTGCTCCGCACGGCGATGCCGGAGGCGATGTAGCCGGCCGGGAGGGGCTTGGGCTTGGCCACCACGGCGCCGGTGAGGGCCACGGGTCGCGCCAGCGACGGGTCTTTGCTGAGCGTGGCGTTCATGCGCTCGATGCGGAGGCACACGCGGCGCTCGTAGGCGCGGTCCGTGAGCGCGCAGGAGGAGGAGGCGATTGCGTGGGTATGGCCGACGATGCTGAAGAAACACAGGGCCGCCACGAAACGAAACAAACGCATCGGGGAGACGGTACTGCATCGGCCGACGCACCTCAAATCATCGGGCGTGTTTTTGCACGCCCGATGAGTGGACTACGCTTGTTACTTCGTCCTAGTCTTTCGTTTCTCCAGACGCTTCTTTAGCAAATCACGCAGCTTCTCAATGCGCTGCTGCTTTGTCGTGGGCTGCTTCTGCTTCACGCTGGGGGATGAGGAAGAACTGCCACTTTCCTTGGTTGTGGATGACGATGATCCGGATGCGGGGGCTCCGATCACAAGCTGTTTTTCCATGAGGGCGGCTGCGCCAGCAGCTCTATCAAACATCGTTACCGGTGCCAGAATAATCAGAACGACTTTTGTGCCATCCGGAAGGACGGTCGACATCTCTTCCAGGCGATGCGTTGTGCCGGCGCGCTCATAGACATATGACACGCCCTGTGACGGCTGGCCGAGCAATGTTCCGGACTTCACCGCAAGATCGCGGGCAGATGGAATCTTTTCCATGGCCAGACCTTGTGCCAGCTTTTCGACGGTAGGAGCCGGAGAAGAGGATGTCTGCCCTTGCACGAGAGAGGGTGCAACGAAGAGCGCAACCGTCGTGCCTTTCCATTCTTCGGCACTCATGGGGCTGCGTAGCGGCGTCAGGAACAAGGCCTGTGCTCCAGTGCCTGCAAGAAAGCTGTCCGCCGGATGCGGTGCGCTTGCATCCATGTAGCTGAGTACCGGGGAAATGAGCTTGGGTCCCTTGCCGTTGTCGCGGACCATGGCATCTCCTTTTTCATAAATCATTTCGTTCAATCTCTTCGCAAGAAGAGTTTCCGTTACGGGCGAGCCGAACATCTTCCGGGACGTGCTCAGCCTAGCCACCCAAGTCACCGGGAACGCAAATTTCCGAATGTATCCATGTTGTACAGCAGGAGTGACTGCTTGCACTTCCTCCGAAGGTTGCATGCGGAACGAGTTGATGGCTGTTCCGATGGCAACATCGCTGGATTCTTGGAATGGACTGGGCGTGTACGCCGATGCAAGCGTGGGAGCGCAGAGCAGGGCTAGTGTTATGCCTGCCACAGCCTGCTTCAGACGGGTAACCATAAGGATGGGGTGGGAAAGAAGTGAGTAGTTAGAAGGGCAATCCGCCTGTAGTCGTGCGGTCGAAGAATTCCAGGACGCCCATTTGCACGACGACGATGACGATAAGCGCCAGGGTAAAGTGGAGGTTGCTCATGGCGGGATGGGGAGGAGGTGATGCCACTACGATACGCATGACACATGGCGCTGCGAATGGGCTGAGAGGCACCCCAAAACCGAAAGTTGGCTTTTCGTTGTCTAGAAGCCAAGAATCCGGTTCTTTGGGGGTGTGGAACGGGGCACCAAAATGATTAATGCGAGTTTTTGAATCTGTCCTACTCAGTTCTATATCCAGTCCTAACAAGGCATGCGGCACGCGCATTCTCATTCTGAATATCCTGGCAAGCATCTGAGCGCTTCAGCTTCAATGCCAATGCATAGAGGCACCTGTCATGAACGGGGGGGCTGCCTGCCAAATTGGAGCAATCGTTCTCTTCCTGCAAAAAGGCTACTTTTGCGACTTGGCAGCACTGGTCGCCGAGCGCAGATCGCCCAGCATCTGCCAGAGCGCATTCATCCACGCTGAGCAAATGCTCAACATTGTCTTCAGTCCAAAAAACGGAGCGCTCTTTTACGTCAGTGTTACAGGGGAGTTGGTGGTTCTCTGCTGCCCCTACACAACTATTGCCGTACGTACTCGGCATCAACAGTTCGCAGGCGGAGGGATCCTTAGTGAGTTCGGCATACTTGTAAACGCACAGCGCCTGTTGCTCTCCTAGAGTCGGGGCAAGCAAGTGTGGCAACGTATGCACAAGCTTGAAGCAATCACTGGCAGGGCGCTGGCGTGCGATGATCTGCTGTGCCGTTTGCAGTCCGGGGGTGTCTGGATAATATCCGGCAAGCCACACGACCATCGGAGCCAGGAAGAGGTACACCACGAAAGCCGCTATGCAGAGGCCGAAGGCTATCGCTGCTTTTTTTGTGCCATGAAGGGTGGAGGTGAGCATCATTGTCAGATGGTAGCAGTAAGATCGCGCAAGTGGTTAAACACATAGGTGTCTTCAGTGCCGTCATCAGGATTTGTGGTTGTCATTTTCGCGGCGATGGCATCGCGATATTGATCGCTGCTGCTCGCTCCGGTCTTTTGCGTCGTTTCTACCCACAGCCAAGCGTCAGCGCCCTCGCGTTGCGGCAATGACGCGATCCGATCGCTCCGGAACGTGAATTTTGAGGCGATCGCATTCGTCGGATCGATCTTTTGGAGACGGATCAGGTTTGCAAACGCTGTAACGGCCAAACCGTGTTCTTCGATGGGATTCAGGACATCCGGTGAGCGAATTTCTACGGCATATTGTGCGGTGCCGGCACGGCTATGAGAGCCGAGATGGCTGGAGTGGAAGGCTGTAGACGTCTTGCTGACCGCGCCGAAATTGACCTGAGAAGCGTCGTATCTCGCTCCCAAGGTTGGATCCACCGCCGAGTCCATAGCAACGAACGTGTCGACGCCGAATCCATTTTCAGCTTTGAATCGCTCGGCGATCTCATATCCTACAAATGAGCCCCAGCTATGACCGCCGATGCGGATCATCGATCCAGACACCCCTGCACCCTTTAGCGCCGCATACGCCCAGTCGGCAAACTTCTCGATCCCGCGCTCGCCTTGCATGCCGAATACTTCAGGCCAGTTGGCTGACGACACGGAATTCCAATCCAGAGAAACAACTTGATACCCCGATGCGACCAAGGCCTTCTGCAATTCCACAAATTTCCCGCTATCTGGACCATCTTCCCGACCATGAATCACCACCCACACCGGCTTGGTGGGGTCGAGGGTATTCACATTTGGTACTGCATCGTCAGTTCCGTTGTAATCAGTGTTACGTGTACCGCTAGGTAAAAACTCCGTCACCCTCAAGCTCACCGGCATCTCCGTACCGCCCAGCTGCACCGTGCCCTCGATGGAGCTCGTCCTCGTGGCGGAGAGATCGGCGTCCAGGCCGATGATCGCGTTAGCAGGCAGGTTGGCTGCCGAGACCAGCGGCGACGTGAAGGTCAGCGTGTAGGAGCCGGCTTGTAAGGTCTGCTTCACGACGGCTGGATTATTGCCGCTGGCCATCAGACTCAACACGATCCGTCCCTGCGCATCCTTCAACTCCATTTTCCCTGCCAG
>CAYSWB010000018.1:0-23027 GCA_964434575.1 uncultured Candidatus Peribacteria bacterium
TTCGACAGCCGCGGCGTCATCGCCATCTCGGGTTCCGAGATCACGGTCGACGACATCGCCCGCGTGCTCGAAGCCGCCCAGGCCGTGAGCATCCCGAGCAACCGCCGCATCCTGCACATCGAGCCGAAGTCCTACGCGGTGGATGAGCAGCGCGGCATCAAGAACCCGGTCGGCATGACCGGCATCCGCCTGGAGGTGGAGGCTCACATCATCACCGGACAGATCCAGCACGTGAAGAACTTGGAGAAGTGCATCGACCAAGCCGGCGTGGACATCGACGCCCTCGTGCCCGCCACCATCGCCATCTCCGAGGCGGTCCTCACCAAGCGCCAGAAGGAGCTGGGTGTCGTGACCATCGACATCGGCGCCGGTTCCACCAGCGTCTCGGTGTTCGAGGAAGGCACCATCCTGCACTCGGTCTGTCTGCCGGTCGGCGGCGAGAACGTCACCAACGACATCGCCATCGGTCTGCGCACCAGCATCGACACCGCCGAGAAGATCAAGATCGAGTTCGGTTCCGTGCTCCCGACCGAAATCCAGGAGCGCGAGATGATCGACCTCTCCACGGTTTCCAAGATGGACACCCAGACCGTCTCCAAGAAGTACATGGCCGAGATCATGCAGGCCCGCTACTACGAGATCTTCTCGCTCGTGAAAGAAGAGCTGAAGCGCATCGGCCGTGACGGACTGCTTCCGGCCGGAGCCCTGCTCACCGGCGCCGCCGTGAAGGCCCCCGGCGTGCTGGACATCGCCCGCGAGGTGCTGGGACTGCCCGTGCAGATGGGTTTCCCGGTGGAAGTCGGCGGCGTGATCGAGAAAGTCGACGACCCGGCCTACGCCACCGCGCTCGGCACGCTCCTCTGGGGTGTGCGCGAAGGCAGCCGCAAGGGTGGCTTCGGCTTCTCGATGGGCAGCATCGACATGAAGCGCACCTTCGGCCAGGTCGGCTCGTGGCTCAAGAACCTGCTTCCGTAATTCTCCTCCTTTCTACCTCCTCGTTCTTCCCTTCCCCCCGTTCCCATGTCAGACACGTTGCGCTCCCTGTTCTCCGGCTCGAAGTCTTCGGGCGGCGGAAACAGCTTCACCCCTCCGCCTCCGGCCAAGTCCGGTGACGGCGCCGCGTCCACGGGAAGCGGTTACCAGGAGATCCGTCCGGACATCGCCCCCAACGCGGTCATCCGCGTGGTCGGCGTGGGCGGCGGCGGCAGCAACGCCGTGTCGCGCATGATCTCCAGCAAGGTCGGCGGCGTGGAATTCATCGCCGTCAACACCGACGCGCAGGCGTTGTTCCACAACCCCGCCGGCACCAAGGTGAACATCGGCCGCGGCACCACCAGGGGACTGGGCGCCGGCGCCAACCCGGACATCGGTTTGCAGTCCGCCAAGGAGAGCTCCGAGGAGATCAAGAAGGCGCTGGAGGGCGCGGACCTGGTGTTCATCACCGCCGGTCTCGGCGGCGGCACCGGTTCGGGCGCCGCTCCGTACATCGCCGAGCTGGCCCGTTCCATGGGCGTGCTCACGGTGGGTGTTGTCACCAAGCCGTTCAGCTTCGAAGGTCTGCGCCGCCGCAAGCAGGCGGATGAGGCCCTGGAGGCCCTGCGCGGCAAGGTGGACACCCTCATTACCATCCCCAACGACAAGATCTTGTCGCTGATCGACAAGACCACCCCGCTGACCGAGGCGTTCCAGATCGTCGATGAGATCCTCCGTCACGGTATCGAGGGCATCGCGAGCCTGATCACGGTCCATGGTCTGGTGAACGTCGACTTCGCCGACGTGCGCTCCGTCATGCAGGACGCCGGTTCCGCCCTCATGGGCATCGGTTACGGCACCGGCGACAGCCGCGCCGCCGAGGCCGCCCGCGCCGCCATCGACAGCCCGCTGTTGGAACTTTCCATCTCGGGAGCGAAGGGCATCCTGTTCAACATCACGGGTGGCAACGACATGAGCATGTTCGAGGTCGACGAGGCCGCGCGCATCGTCACCGAGGCCGCCGATCCGGAGGCCAACATCATCTTCGGCGCCGTGATCGACGATGCCTACACCGGACAGGTGAAGTGCACCGTCATCGCCACGGGCTTCGATGAGCGCAAGGACTCCCAGATGTCGTCCGCAGCCGCTCCGTTGCTCCGCCAGCTGCCGTCGTACAAGAAGCAGCAGGAGACGTCCGCCAAGAGCGAGAACCCGGCCCGCGGAGACGATGCCGTCATCAAGCTGTCCGGCACGCAACTGAATGAAGAAGAGCTGGAGGTTCCCACCTTCATGCGCAAGAAGATCGGCGGCAACAAGTAGTCCGCCCCCAACACACGCCACACGGGAAATGTGGAGAAAGCCGGCCGCAAGGCCGGTTTTTTCTTATTCCATTGCCTCAGTCGAAGGTTGATGCCGCCAAGGATGTTCTTCCCGGAGGACCAGGGAACCTTGTTCGGTTCCCTAGGCCCTCCGGACCTTCCTTACCCTCCTAACCGTACCGTGGTGACGACCTCGTCGTGGTCCTTGTGCTGCGCCGGCGCTCTGCTTTCCAGGCAGAACGTCGGCGTGGTCCTACTTCCTCCGTCAGAGGTTTGTCCCATCTTCGGAGGTTGGACACGGCGGGATGTGTCGCGCATCTGGCCGGTGCCGTCTCGCTCCCTCCGAAGCAGTCCGTGAAATTTCAAAGAAATGTAGGACCGCGAGGAGCGTGGAGCGCAGGCCAGACGGCCTGCCGCGCGACGTTTATGTTCCCAGGCCCAAGCTCTTGAGTCCGAGCCGGAGGCGAAAGACGAAAGGCTTGGGACGCAATCCCCCTTGGGGACTCCACTTTTTCAAAAAAGTGGAAAAGAATAATGTCCGCTACAATCACCACATGAACGTCTCCATCCAACGCATCGACTCGTCCCTTCCTTTGCCCGAGTACCACTCGGCCGGCGCCGCCGCGTTCGATTTCGTCACCCGCGAGACCACGGTCATCCAGCCGCGAGCCATGGGCCTGGTGCCCGGGAACATCATCGTGAAGGTGCCTGAGGGCTACGCGTTGCTGATACTCCCGCGTTCGTCGTTGCCGAGGAAAAAAGGCCTGATCTGCCCGCATTCGCTGGGTCTTATCGACCAGGATTACCACGGCCCCAAGGACGAGATCTTCGTGCAGGTGCAGAACGTCACCGACCAGCCCGTGACCGTGGAGAGAGGGGAGCGCATCGCGCAGGGATTGTTCGTGAAAATCGACCGCGCGCAATGGGCGGAAACCGACGGTCACGGCGCGGAAAGCCGGGGCGGGTTCGGCAGTACGGGGTGATTGACAGATGTTATTACATATTGCATTATGCGTATATGAACTGGGAAGCGCGAATCTCTGCAGCACGAGAAAATGGCTTTTTTACCGATGAAGATAGGCACCTCTCCTTGGACTGGAAAACATGCATGATTGGTGAGCATGTTGGAGTAACACAATCGTTACTCGATGATTTAGCCCTTCGGTTCGGGAGAGATTTTTGCAATGCGGTTCATGCAAATGATGTAGAGCGAGCCGCGCAAATTCGCGTTGATGCTCTTCGCATTAATTTCTGCAAACAGTGTTCCGCCATCATTGACTGGCAAGGTGATGATTTCTGCTCGAATTGCAAGGGATGAAGACGTTCCTACTTCTTCACCTGGTAATTATTTTTGATGATGGCATCCATTTCGTTCCATGCGACGTCCGTCACCAAGTTGCGGTCCACTAACTCTTTGATGATGCGTCGCCCAGATTGATCACGGTTCTGGGGGAACTTCTCACGGCGGGAGCCGTCCAAGTCGTTCCACCAAATGTTGATCTTCGTGGACATTTCCTGTTTGAAGTTGCGCAGCGCAATGGGGTCGAGCTTTGCCAGCTCATCATCGCGGTCGAACAGCTGCGCGAAGAATCCTTCGGCTTTTTCGGCGGTGGTCCACTGACCGGTGGAGTCCTTGATGAGGATCTTTTTGATGTGCGTGGGGTTGAGCAGCATGATGTCCGAGCCGCCATTTTCGTTGTTGAAGTAATCGTTGTCGGTTTTTGCGGGTGAGCAGGTGCCTTGGGCGGTGGCATCGAAGAATTCTTTGCGGTATTCCGTGAATGCGGTTTCGAACAGGGAGATTTTGGTGCCCTTCTTCCAGTGTTTGCCGAACCGCATGAGGATGCGGCTCTTGAATTCGCCGTTTTCCTCGGAGGCGGTCTTGCCGGCCAAGACCATGCCGATGGCTTCGTATTTGCCGAGGCGGCCCTCCGGCGTGTCCGGGAACTCGGCGCCAGCCTGCTTCAGCCGCGTTTCGATGTCTTCCATCGTCTTGGTGACGATGTTGTTGCCGAACTCGGCTTTCCCCTTTTTCCAGTCGTCGATCTGGTTACGTTTCATCTTCAGCCAGGTGATGGTCCACGCCGACTGCTGGATGGTGTGGTTCGAGATGTTGTCGATCATGCCTTTATCCAAGCACTTCAGCAGCGTCGGGTCGCTTTTGGACTCGTCGCGGATAAGCATCAGGATGGTCGTCAGCATCCAGGTGTGGCTATGCGAGTATTTGGCCTTGTCCTGCAGGCGCTGCATGATGCCCTGCACCACGAAGATGTTCTTGTGGCGCAGTTCATGGACAAGCACGTTCATGATCGGCGGCACGTCGGGCTCCTTATCGACTTTCTCGATGCCTTCTTTGACCATTTTGGCCTTGCCGCCTTCGTGCGATTGCACGAGCTCCTCGAACTGCTCGGGACCGAATTCCGCGTTATAGTCCATGCCGTAGACGTTGCTGCCGTTGAGTTTGTCCAAATCGAACAGCCATGCTTTGCCGGCGGCGAATTCCAGCACGGCTTTCTTTTCGTTCACGTTGGACAGCTTCCAGTACAAGCCGGTACCGGGGGCCATGAGTGTGTCGTAGTTCAAACCGGCGGTCTTCAGGAATTCCAGGAAGTCGTGGGTTTGCTTCTCGTTGGCGGCGCGGGCCTGCTTCTTCAGCGTGTGCTCGATGGGCTGGGCGATGAACGAACCGCGTGCCAGGTTGTCGGCGATGCGGTGGGCCTTGCGGTCCTTTCCTTCGCTCCAGCGCGTGACGATGGCTTCCTTGAACACGCCGACGATCTTCACCAGGTCCGACCACGACACCCACTCGACCTGCTTGCCGTTGCCGAACACGTTTTCGCGCAGCATTTTCCAGAAACTCTTGTCCTCGGCCGGCGGGGGATCGGGGCGGTCGGTGCGCATGAATTCCTCCACCTGTTTCACGGAAACCGCGATGCCGGAAACGAAGCGCGACAGGGCCTTCTGGGCCTGCTCACGGTTGGTTTTCTCATCCGGACCGAAGTTCCACTTCTCCATGAGATCGGCCTTTTCCTTCGCCGTCAGGCCGCCCTTTTTTTCATCCAGGTCCCAGCGGTCCAGCGCGTCGTGGTACACGCGTGCCGTCGCCAGGTCGGCGGCTGTTTCGCCCATGAACTGCTCGATGGCGCTGAGGCTTTGCAGTTCCGCGCGCTGGCGGTCACTGCCCATGCGGCCGATGGCTTCGCGCAGGCGCGGCACGTTCTCCTTGAAAGACTTGAACGTACTTTCGCTGGAGCGAATGGATGCGCCGATGTCGCTCAGGCTCTTGGTCTTCTCTTCTTCCGCCGCGACCGTGTCACCGATTTTGTCTTTCACTTCCTTCTGCTCGCCGGTGTTCGTGCGCAGCGTTTCCTGGTAATCCGCGGCGAGCTTGTTTCCGGCCTCATTGTCTTCCGCGGCGCCCCGCAGCCTCTCCGTGACGGCGGGTGCGTGACGGTCCACCTCGGCGCCGAGCAAGCCCAACGTACCGGCAAGGGCGGACGGCGTCCCGTCGGTCGGCATGCGGATGCCGGACAGCAGCTGGTGGATCTTCCAGCTGGCAACCTCGGTGCGATCGTCGCTCTCGCGGGCATAGGGGTGCTTTTCGCCGCCCAGGTAGATGGCGATGGCTTCGTCCAGGATTTCGTCATCGGGCATGGTGCTGCCGCGCGCGCCGAACGCATCGCGGACGAGCTCGCTCAGCTCTTCCCACTTGCCGGCGGTCACCAGGTCGGCCTTGGCTTTGGCGACGAAATCTTTGTCCTTGCGGGTCTCGTTGCGGACGGCCACGTGCGACAGCTCGTGGATGACGCTGCGCGGCCCCTTCACCGGGTCCTTGGCCTCGGGATGGTCTAGGTTGAAGTAGATGACGTTTTTAAACTGGAACGCCGACGGCATGTTGTCCGCCATGGAGTCCTGCACTTCGTCGGGCCGGCTTGCATCCGCACGGAGCGATTCCAGGTATTTCCCGCGGAATTCGTCCTGCGGAAGATACTGCGCCCCCGGCACGTCGAACTCGCGGTCCTTGAGAACCTTTTCGCGTTCGGCTTCCACGGCCGCGGCCATGCCCGGCACGTTGGCCATCACCCAAACCACGGCGTCTTTGCCGCTGTAGCCGATGGGAATGGGCGTGTCGTTGTTCAGGAACACGCGCTCGATGGTCGTACGGTGCTCGGCATAGATGCGCTCCATCTCCGCATCGTCGGTGATGTCCGCTTGGGACAGCGCCTCCGTCAGCTCGCCGACGTCCACTTCGCTGGCCGAGAGCCTCAGGTACTCGGCATGTTGCTGCTCGGCGCGGATTTTTTCGATGCGTGCGCGCAGTTCCGGGAGCTGGTTCAGCATCCAGTCCAGGCGTTCGCGGGGGCGGTTCACGAACGTGTTCGGATCGGCGTCGGGCAACAGGGTTGCCAGCGTGCCTTCGAACCGCGTGAGCGCGGCGGCGACTTCCACCTGATTCTGCCAGTTCACCGTCGCCAGTTCGCCGACCATCGCGTTCACGGCGGCGTTGTCCAGTTGCGCTTCGCGACGCTCGCTCATGACTTTTTCGTTCTTCGCGCGACGTTCGCGCATCACCGTGTCCACTTCGGGCAGGTAGCGCATGCGCAGCACGAGTTCTGTCTTATTCGGAACAGAACCGCCGTCGTCCGGCGGCAGCGACAGCAAGCGGCGGACCATCGCCTTGCGGCGATCGTAGTAGTCGGCGATCGAGGCGTCCTTACTCCAGTCGATGCGCTCCATGTCGGCCAGCGTGTCGCCGGTTTCACGCGACATCTCCAGTACGCTTGCTCCGTCTCCTCCGGCTTTGGCCGTCAACACGCGGGTCACCGCCTCGCGCGTGGTGCCGCGTACCAATTCGGGCTCCTCGCCCTGCAGCACGTCCGCGTGCTTCACGGCCAGGGCTGCCGCTTCGTCTTCCGTCAGCTTGTTCAAGTCCACGTTCGCCGCGTCGTTCAGGAACTGCAGGTGCGTGCGGGTGTCGCGGCCGATCTTGCGCACGGCGCGCTCGGGAGCGGCGCGGCTCAGCTCGATAAGGCCCAGGCGGTCATCCGGGTTCCGCTCGGCATTCGCGCCGCTTGCTTCGCCGGTCGCTTTTGCCCAAAAGACCAGGCGCTGCTCCGCGAGGGGAGAGTGCTTGGGTGCAAAGCGAGCGTTGGCGAGGTGCCGCAGCATCTACAGTTTACAAATACGGATAATGAGGTCAAGTATTTTTTCGCGTTTGTGCGGGTTCTGCGGCAGGAAATGCAACATGGTGTCGCGGATGGTGAGCGGGTTCACGTCGCCGGTGTGGATGATGAGATCCGGGCGAAGCGACTTCTTGTGCTCCACGTGCAGCTCGCAGTGGTCGGGACTGGAGAGGATCCAGAAATCCTTCCACTCGTTCCAGGCGTGCATGACGCCGTCGAACTCGATGCCGAGCTCGGTGAGACGGATGCTGTGGATGGGGTGCTGCTCGTTGCGGACCAGGTAGAACAGGCCCGCCAGGATGGCGATGGTCACCGAGAACGACCACGCGCCGGTAAGCACGCCGTAGACGATCATGCCCAGGACGGCGATGCTCGCGCCGACGTACCAGCGGTGGCCGCGTTCATGCGTCAGCCGCGAGGGGGCTTTCCACTCGAGCAGGGAACTCTGGAGATCGGTGTGCATATGGGTTTGAAGAAATCTGTTTATTATAGCCGAAAAACGGGTTTTTTGCCATCCGCGGAAGTTGTCTATATATCGTGATTATTGTCTCGTATATCTTATTAACCGTAGGCCACCACGATGGCTTCCACGCGCTCTACGCCTGCCTTCTTCAGCGCCGCCGCGCAGGCTTGCAGCGTCGAGCCGGTCGTGAACAGGTCGTCCACCAGGATCACGCGTTTGGGCGGGGGACTGGAGCCGCGGTACCGGAAGGCATGCTTCACCGCTTCCAGGCGCTCGTCACGACTCCGCCACGCTTGGTGACCGGTGGCACGGACGCGCCGAAGGAGCAACGCGGTGCGCCAGCCTTGGCGCTTGCCGATGATCCGCGCCAACACCTCGGATTGGTTGAAGCCGCGCGAGAACCGGCGGGTCCAATGCAGCGGAACCGGGCACAGTACCGGCGCGAGTTCGCCTTCGGCGCGCAGGTCCGGCAGCAGACCGGGCAGCGACTTCACGACGATGGCCCCCAGCAGCGCGCCGATCTCGTCCACGCGGCCGTACTTGAACGTGCGGATGGCCTTCTGGAACAGGGGAGAGGAGTCGTACTTGCCGGCCGCCACGACGTGGTCCACGTCCGCAATGCCGCGCTTGCGCAGCGCCGGTTCCGGCAACATGAGCGGGAACAATTCGAAGCTGCCCAGTTCCTCCGGCGTCACCCAAGCGCCCTCGGCGCCGGTGAGCGAACGCTTTGGGTACAGCAGGTCCAGCAGGAAGTCCGTGAAGGGCATGGATGCATGGAACCATGCGCGCGCGGGGCGGGGGAGGGTCGTGCGCCAAGTCCGATGACGACATGCTTGAAACGTGGCCGTGGGAGCGGCTTACGAGGTTCCGCAGATGCTTGGAACTAGGCTGCGCGTTCCGTATTCCAGTCTCTTCCCATATGGAGAAGATTGTAGAGTTTCTGATACGCGTCCCAGCCGATGCTTTCGGCCGCGGCGTTGATGCGCGCGGCGAGCGCGGCGACGGCGTCTTTATCGCGCTCGTCCACCCGCTCTTTGGAGCGGCGCAGGGCGAATACTTCGCGGTCCAGACTGGCAAAGAGTGAGGGGTTTGGCATAACCTCAGACTCTACATTTTTCCTCGTTCCCGTCGCGTGTTTCTTTTCCCCGTTTTCGCGCGCGGCAAACAGATGCCACGAAGTCGGCTGCGATCCACTGTGTTTCGCGGTTGCAGAGACGGATGGTGGACGAAAGTAGATGATGCTCGAATTTCAACGAAGAGGGCCCTTCGACTTCGCTGCGGCTCCGCTCAGGGTCATTCGACCCTTCGAACTCAAAAGAACAGCTCAAGGTTGCAGTCGGTTTACCATGAGCGAGCGAAGCGAGTCGAATGGTGGGCAATACTGGATTCGAACCAGTGACCTTCACAATGTCAATGTGACGCTCTAACCAGCTGAGCTAATTGCCCGGAGCCCGAAAAGAGTACGGACAATCCGCGCCGGGGTCAATTGCCGGGCAGGGGAGTTGCCTGGCGCCGACGCGAAGGTACAATCGCGCGCTTCCATGCCGATCAAGAAGTTCCCATCGCCGGCCCATGCGGACGAGTCCGAAGCGTTTTGGATCGGGGAGTGGTCGAACGACGAAGGTACCGAGACCGCGGTGGTGCTCGGAAAAGGAGGGCGTGAGATGTTCGATATCCCCAGGCTGTATGGAGAGCGTATTCTCTACAGATTGAGGATGGTCCTCGGGGGACAGATTTCGAAGGCCCGGTACAACTGCCATGATTTCGCAGAGAGTGTCTTCGGGGTCAGCCGCCTCGACAGCATCGACGTGCATGCGGTGCCCTTTTCGTCGATGCGTGGCGAAGTCATCGAACCCTGGCAGGCGGCGGACCGGTTCGGTTTGCCTTGCGGCGTCCAGTTCCAGAATCCATCGGACAAACGCATGCCGGTCATCCACAGCGCGGTGCTGCTCGGCATCGACTCGGAAGCGGGCAAAGATGTTCCGGTGCATGAGCGCGCCATCGTCATCCACAAACCCGGCAACTATGAGTTGGAAATCGTCACGCTGGCGGATGCCATGCGGCGCTACGCGGACCGCCTGAAGCAGGTGGCGTATTTCGACCCCGACGAGTGAAAAAGAGTGGTCGAAAAAGTGCGTGATCATGTTCCGATACACCCGCAAGTCGAAGTGTGTGGAAAACTTTGGAGATTTCCACACCCCCATGTTACGGTCGCCGCCTCGATGAAATTCGAGGCCTTCCTTCCGTTTGCAGCATGACGTTTCTGATCTCCGCCATCGCCTTCGTCGTCCTGCTGACGCTGCTGATCATCATCCACGAACTCGGACACTATCTCGCCGCCCGCTTCTTCAAAGTGGATGTCGAGGAATTCGGCTTCGGCTTGCCGCCCAAGGCCACTACGTTGTTCCGCAGCGGCGGCACGAACTTCACCCTCAACTGGGTGCCGTTCGGCGGATTCGTCCGCCTGAAGGGTGAGAACGAGATCGACCTGGAGAAGCGGTTCGCCAAGGGCAGTTTCGCCAAGGCCAGCATCTTTTCGCGCCTGGTCATCCTGTTCGGCGGCGTGGCCATGAACTTCATCCTCGCGTTCATTCTCCTCACGTTCGGCTTCTCGGCCGGCAAGTGGGTTCCGAATTTCTACCAGACCATCGAACAGATGGAGGAGGCCGCGGCGAAGGGTGAAATCACGCTGAAGACCGGCGTGTACGTCAACGACGTGCTGCCCGGCGGCACCGCCGAGAAGGCCGGCATCAAGAAGGATTCCGCCATCGTGACCGTCGACGGAACGTACGTCTCCAAGCCCGAAGATCTGGTGAAGCTGCAGGAGGGCAAGAAGCAGGTCACGTACGAAGTGAAGGCCGACCGCCGCGCCACGCCCGAGAAGGTGGTGGTGCAGCTCGTGGACGGCAAGTCGGGCGTCTCCATTTCGGCCTACGCCGCCGAGCTGTCCGCTCCCAAGCGCTCGGTCGGGGAGGCGATGGTGCTGGCGATCCGTGAGACCGAATTCATGACCGTCCAGACCGTCATCGGCATGGGCAACCTGGTGCGCAGCCTGGTCACCCGCGGCCACGTGCCCGAGGGGATCACGGGCATCGTCGGCATCGCGGTGCTCACGCACAGCTCGGTGCAGGAAGGCTTCATGACGTACCTCCGTTTGGTGGCTCTGCTCAGCCTCAGTCTGGCGATCTTGAACGTGCTGCCGCTGCCGGCGCTCGACGGCGGGCGCATCCTGTTCGTGCTGTGCGAGATGGTCCTGCGCCGCCCGCTGAACCAGCAGTTCGAACTGATGGTGAACGCCATCGGCTTCTTCGTGCTCATCGGCCTGATCATCATCATCACGTTCAACGACGTGATCCACCTCTTCTAGCATGACCGTCTCGTCAGTTTCCTCTTCCGCCGATACCCGCTCCATCCAGATCATGACCTCGACCGTCGATACCGTCCTCTGGCTCGAAGTCCTCAAGAAGATCGAACCCCAGCTGCAGCGCAGCCAGTTCATCACCTGGTTCAAGGACACCACCATCCTGGGCCGCGAGAAGGAGACCGTGGTCGTCGGTTTGCCGTTGCCCATGTTCCTGAACTGGCACCTGGAGCACTACCGCGTCATGACGCTGGACGCGCTCAAGCAGCTCGACGAGACCATCGACCAGATCGTGTACCAGGTCGACGTCGGCCTGAAGGACGACCCGCAACGCACGCTGCGTTTGCTGGAGCAGTTTCCGGAAAAGAAGAAGTCGCGCAAGCTGCCCAACCGCGCCGAGGTGAAGCTGGCGGAGGGACTCACGAGCAAGCTCTTGAACCCGCGCTACTCGCTGGAGAACTTCGTGGTCGGGCCCAACAACCGCCTCGCGCACGCGGCGTGCATGTCGGTGGCCATGCAGCCGGGCGGCAAGTACAACCCGTTGTTCCTGTACGGCGGCGTGGGTCTCGGCAAGACCCATCTGCTGCAGGCCGTGGGCAACGCCATCCTCAAGACCATGCCGCAGGCGGCCATCATCTACACCACCACCGAGGACTTCACGAACCAGGTCATCGAGGCCATCCAGCACCAGAAGATGGAGCAGTTCCGCCGCCGCTACCGCGACGTGGACGTGTTCATCATCGACGACGTGCAGTTCCTGGCCAACAAGGAGCGCACCCAAGAGGAGTTGTTCCACACCTTCAACACGCTCATCGAGGAGCACAAGCAGGTCATCATCAGCTCGGACCGTCCGCCCAAGGAACTCAACATCCTCCAGGACCGCCTGGTGTCGCGTTTCGAGCGCGGCATGATCGCCGACGTCGGCACGCCGGATTACGAGACGCGCCTGGCCATCCTGTCCGAGAAGGTGAAGGAGTACGAGCTGTTCATCGACGCCAAGGTCATGCAGTACATCGCCGAGCACGCCGACAAGAACGTCCGCCAGCTGGAGGGCATTCTCATGCAGGCCGTGGCGCAGTATGAGCTCGAGCACCGCATGCCCACCGTCGGCAGCATCGCCGAAATCATGAACAAGCTCATCGCCGAGCCGGGTGCGCCGAAGGAAGACGTGGGCTTCATTCCGCAGCCCAGCCGCGCCGTGTCGTTCCAGGACGTGCTGGAGGGCGTGAGCAAGTTTTACTCCGTGTCGGTCCCGGACATGATCGGCCAGTCCCGCGTGCGCGAAGTGCTCATCCCGCGCCAGATCGTCATGTTCCTCGCCAAGCGTTACCTGCGCATGAGCTACGTGCGTTTAGGAGAGTCGTTCAGCCACCGCGACCACACCACCGTCATGCACGCCGTGGATAAAATCGAGAAGCGCATCACCGAAGATCCGCAGCTGCTGCGCGAAGTGCGCGCCATCGAGCGGGAGGTGGGGTTGGCGAAGTAGGGATTCAGGGGAAACAGGTGATTCAGGGGAGTCAGGGGATTTTGCATGCATTCGCCTGCTTCCCCTGTTTCTTCTGACTCACCTGAATCCCGTCCGCCGTTGTCAAAACAGCACGAACAGGCGTATAATCACATCGTGATCCGCTTCGTGACCACCACCACTACCACCACGACCTCCTCGGAGGGCGGGTGCTAGCGCGTGAGTAGATACGACGCGTAGCCAACCTCTCTCCGGATGGAGCGGGGGCGTTTCACCGTTGCCCGATCCGTCTGCTACTCTCCTCCTACCCACCCATCTTATGTCCAACGTCCACGACCAACTCCTCGCGCTGCTTGCCAAGAACGGCGCCACGTACAGACTGATCGACCACGAGCCGGAAGGCCGCACGGACGTGATCAGCAAGATCCGGGGCAACGATCTGGCCCAGGCCGCCAAGTGCATCGTGATGATGATCAAGCTCGGCAAGAAGGAAACCAAGTACGTGCTGGCGGTCATCCCCGGCGACGCCAAGCTGGACATGAACGGCATCAAGGCGATGCTGGGCGGAACCTACGCGTCGTTCGCCACGCCCGAAATCGCCGAGAAGCTGGCCGGCAGCGTGGTGGGCACGGTGCTGCCGTTCTCGTTCAACCCCGAACTCGAACTGATCGTGGACCCGTCGCTGCTGAAACACGACGAGATCTACTTCAACGCCGCCAAGCTCGACCAGTCGATGGTGCTGAAGACGGCCGATTACAAGAAGATCGCCAATCCGCGCGTGGAGTCCATCGTGCAGGGCGCCGCTCCGGCGACCCCGGCCGCGGACGCCGCCCCGAAGAAGAAAAAAGACGAGCCGAAAGTCGACGATCTGTACAAGCTGCGCCACTCGCTGGCCCACGTGCTGGCACAGGCCGTGCTCAAGCTGTGGCCCGACACGCAGGTCACCATCGGCCCGCCGATCGACTACGGCTGCTACTACGATTTCCTGTTCAAGAAGCCCATCTCCGATGCCGATTTCGCCCAGATCGAGAAGGAAATGCGCGCCATCATCAAGCAGGGCCAGACGTTCCGCTGCGACGAGCTGAGCACGGCCGACGCCAAGGCGTACTGGAAGAAGCACAAGCAGCCGTTCAAGGTGGAGCTCATCGAGGACCTGGAGAAGAACGACGGCGCCAAGACCGTCACGCACTACGCCAACGTCACCGCCAAGGGCGAAGAGACGTTCGTGGACCTGTGCCGCGGCGGCCACGTGGAGAACCTGAAGGAGATCCCCGCCGACGGCTTCAAGATCACGTCGCTGGCCGGCGCGTACTGGCGCGGCGACGAGAAGCGCGAGCAGCTCACGCGCATCTACGTGGCGGCGTTTCCGTCCAAGACCGAGCTGGAGACGCACCTGACGATGATCGAAGAGGCCCGCAAGCGCGACCACCGCAAGCTCGGCAAAGAACTCGACCTGTTCACGTTCAGCGACATGGTCGGCCCCGGCCTGCCGCTGTGGACACCGCGCGGCACGATCATGGTCGACGAGCTGGAACGCCTGGCCAAGGAAACCGAGCAGGAAGGCGGTTATTCCCGCGTGCGCACCCCGCACATCGCGAAGGGCAAGCTCTACGCCCAGACGGGTCACCTGGCCCACTACAAGACGTCCATGTTCCCGGCCATGAAGCTCGACGGCGAGGAAGAGGAGTACTACCTGAAGCCGATGAACTGCCCGCACCACCACCAGATCTTCGCGTGCCAGCCGCGCAGCTACAAAGACCTGCCCATCCGCCTGGCCGAGTACGGCCACTGCTACCGCTTCGAGGATTCCGGTGCGCTGTTCGGCCTCATGCGCGTGCGCTCCATGTGCATGAACGATGCGCACATCTACTGCATGGAGGACCAGTTCGAGCAGGAGTTCAACGCCGTCATCGACCTGTACCTGAAGTACTTCAAGCTGTTCGACATCCAGAAGTACGTCATGCGGTTATCGCTGCACGACAAGAAGGAGCTGGGCAAGAAGTACGTCGATAAACCCGATTTGTGGCTGAAGACCGAGCAGATGGTCCGCAACGCCATGCAGAAGAAAGGCGTGAACTTCGTGGAGGTTCCCGACGAAGCCGCGTTCTACGGACCGAAGATCGACGTGCAGGTGTGGAGCGTGATCGGACGCGAATTCACGCTGGCCACCAACCAGGTCGACTTCGACGTTCCGGGCAAGGTCGGCCTGCGCTACATCGACAAAGACGGCAAGGAGCAGGTGCCGCTGTGCATCCACCGCGCCCCGCTCTCCACCCACGAGCGCCTGATGGGCTTCCTGATCGAGCAGTTCGCCGGACACTTCCCGCTGTGGCTGGCCCCGGTGCAGGTGAGCATCGTGCCGGTCGCCGCCCCGCACGAGGCCTACGCCCGCGAGCTGGAAGAAGAGCTGAAGCAACACGGCATCCGCGCCGAATACCTGGGCGTGGAAGATTCGCTCGGCAAGCGCGTGCGCGAGAGCGAGAAGATGAAGGTGCCGTACGTGCTGGTGCTCGGCGACAAGGAAGTGGAGGCCAAGGCCGTGGCCGTGCGCAACACGCTTACCAAGAAGCAGGACACCGTCTCCAAGGCCGACTTCCTCAAGAAGACGGTCGCGGACATCAGGCAGCGCAACCTGCAGTGCTCGATCGGATAAGCGATTCCAGGCCTCGGGGACTCCGGTGCGCCGGGGTCCTTTTGTTGTTTCTGCGACAACGCGATCTGCTATCCTAGGCCCCGCATGTTCGAAGCGTTTGAAGTAGGGCCGGCAGTCGTCTGGATGCGCCTGCTGTTCCTGATCATCGGCGTGTGGGTCAGCAGCGAGTTCTTCTTCCGTCTCGCCGCCGCCGCGAATCTGAGCCTGCAGGGCGTAAAAGACAACGCGAAGTGGTACGCACTGGCGTTCCTGGCCGGCGGCCGCCTGATGGCCGTGCTGGCCAGCTACCAGTCGTACGTGAAAAGTCCGCTGCGGGTCTTCATCGTGTGGGACGGCCAATTCAGCTTCATCGGCGCCGCGGTCGGCGTGGCCATCGTCCTGTTCATCACCACCCGGAACCAGCGAGCTACCTTCTTGCAATGGTTGGACGTGCTGCTCCCCGCCATGACGCTGGGACTGGCGTTCGACTGGGTCGGCATGTTCGCCGGCGCACAGGCATACGGCAAACCCACCAACATGCCGTGGGGCATCATCATCGACACCTTCAACGTGCGGTACGCCGTGCCCATCCACCCGGTGCAGTTGTACTACGCGGCGTTCTACTTCGCGCTCACGTTCCTGCTGCTCGTCATCCGCAAGAACGCCAAGCGCGCGGGTTCCGAGACGCTGTTCGGCATCGTGGCCTCGGGCATCGCCGTGTTCCTCTTTGAGTTCATGCGCGGCGACTTCGGCATTCCGGTGTTCGCCAAGTTCACAGACTTCATCTTCATGGGGTGCTTGTTCACCAGCCTGGGAGTGCTGGCCGCCATCGAGCTGAAATTGAGCGAGCGGGCCAACGCCATCTACGGAACGATGGTCGCGCTGCTGACGCTGGCGTACGTGGTGTCGCGGCAGTGGATTTCGTTCGGCGAATTCCAGTTGCGGTTCAGCCAGGTGCTGGCCGTTCTTGCGCTGCTGGCGACCGTGGTATACGTTGTCGTCCACAGACGAAAGTACCCGCATTTGTAAGTTCCCCCCGGTTTCCCGTGCAGTTGTCGTTCCCCAGTTTCGAAGGTCTCTCGCAGCTCTTCGCCGCCAACCCGTCGCTTGCCGCCATGCAGGTCTGCATGGTCGCCGTGGGAGTTTTGCTCGTGTATCTGGTGCTGTACGCCACCCGCGACATCCTGCTCCGCACGCAGTCGTTCCTGTACCAGATCGCCGTCATCGTGCTCGTCGCAGTGCTGCCGGTCGTCGGCTTCCTCATCTACCTGCTCATCCGCCCCGCCACCACCGTCCGCCAGCGCAAGCTGGAGCACGATATCCGCGATATTCTTAAGCGTCTTCCGTCCCAGCAGCACGCCAAGAAGCCGCAACAGCATCAGCACAACCACAAGCAGCACGCCAAGCCCAAGGCTGCCTGAGCGTGACGGCGCTTTGACTTCCAGCGGGGGACTGCCTATCGTTGTGCCGCTTCTTTTTCCTTGCGATCCATGAACGCACTCCTCTCCCACTGGTTCTGGCCCAATCCGGGCGGATGGTCCTACGGCGACGTGAAGGTCCAGGCCGTCTTGGCCGCCTGCGTGGCGCTTATCGCGCTGTCGTTCGTCATCAGCTACTGGCGCAAGAGCGTGAAGAACCCCGTCACCCGCAAGTTGTCCTCCAGTTGGTCGGCAGCCGCCATGACCTTCGGCGTTCTCGCCCTGGTGATGGCCGTCAGCCGCGTGGAGACCATCCAATTCGTCTCCATGCGCGCCCTTTGGCTCGTGTGGGCGCTGTGCTTGGTCTTGTACGTGATCTTCCAGCTCATGGCGTTCCGCAACCGTCATTACGTCGTGCTGGAGAAGCAGCGCACGGTCGACACCCGCGACAAGTACCTGCCCCGGAAGAAGAAATAGGAGGGGATTGCGCGCTTCCGTCAGTTCCAGCCTCACGGCAAGCCGTCACCTTCTCTTGACATAGGTGTGTCAGGCGAGGAGAATCGGCCCCCTGTGCCGCTCAAGCACCACACAGAAACGGCCCTGATGCTCGTTTTGGGCGTCCTGATCGCCGCGACCGGCTTCGTTTGCGCCCTGCTGCCGGCGTTCCCGGCAGGCATCCTGTATTGGTGCATCCTGTTCGCGCTGACCGTCCTGTACCCGTTGCTGCTGGCCGGGTTTTTCCGCAGCAACCGCGCCGACTACGAATTCCGCCTCCTCCACTGGGTTCCGGCCGGCATGGCCGTGCTGTGGCTCATCTTCGAGTTGCTGTCTTTCCGCTTCGATGCGGCGCTCACCGCGCAGCGCGGCTTCTTCGCGTTCTGGTCGTTGCCGCTGGTGGCGCTGGGCATCGTGCTGGCCATCATGTTCTCGGCCCACGTGATCCGCCGCCGCACCACGCGCATCGGTTTTCTGACCATCCTCTTGTTGCTCTTCTCGTTCGGCGCGTACGCCGCGCACATGAACAACCTGAATCCGGCGTTGCAGGCCGCGCTGTTCCCGCAGAACGGCGTCAGCCGCGTTGCGGCAAACGGGTACCGCACCGTGGCCGGACTGTTCAGTCAGCTGAAGTTCCCGGGCAGCCCTTCCGCCACCGTTCCCACCACCGATCCGTTCGCGACGTCTTCGTCGTCCGTCGCCGCCTCGTCCTCCTCGTCGGTATCCGCCACGTCCTCCGACGCCGCGACCACCGTGGCCGCCATGGCGGGCTCCAGTTCCTCCAAGCCGCGCCGCCTGACCAAGACCGGTCCCGAAGAGACGCTCGGCTTGCTGATCGTCACGCTGCTGGCGGGGTATTCGATCACGCTGCACACGCGTGCCAGGAGCCGCATCTAGGAGTAGGATGTCCGGGTGAGGAAATTCCTGATCGCCACCGTCGTTTGCATCGCGCTTCTCGCCGCCTGGATAGGCGTCGACATGTATCGCGAACGCGCCGAGCGCGAAGCGCGCATCCGCGAACAGGAAAGCGTGGTCATCCCGGCGGCCATGGGCCGTTCGTCGAGCAGCAGTTCGTCCGCGACGCCTGCTCCGGCTTCGTCCTCGAAGCCCGCCACCCCGCCGCAGGCCGTTTCCAAAGACGAGGTGAACTGGGACGTACCGTTCACGCCCCAGGCGCCGTTTGCCCAGTGGGACGCCGTGCATAAGGAAGCGTGCGAAGAGACCAGCGCGCTGATGGTGCTCAAGTACTTCGCCGGTGAGGATATCGCATCGCCGGAAGCCGCCGACGCGGAGATCGTCCGCCTGGTGGAGGCCAGCGGCGCCCCGGTGGACGAGACCGCCGCCGAAGTCGCGGACCTGCTGCGCTCGGAGAATCCCTCGCTGGACGTGTCGCTGCTGAGCAACCCGACCGAAGCGCAGCTGAAGGCCGTGCTCGCCGAGGGCAAGCTGGTCATCGTGCCGGCGGCCGGACGCCGGCTGGGTAACCCGTTCTTCCAGAGCCCGGGTCCGCCGTACCACATGCTCGTGCTGCGCGGGTACACCAAGGACGGGCACGTCATCACCAACGATCCGGGCACCCGCCGCGGCGAGAACTTCGCCTACAAGTGGGACGTGCTGATCAATGCCATCCACGACTGGAACGGGGGGGATGTCGAAAATGGCGCAAAAGTAGTCGTCGTTATTGGAGAGTGACGAAGGGATGCAGGTGAAACAGGGGAGTCAGGGGATTTGGTGTTCTCCTGTTTCGCCTGTCTCCCCTAAATCCTTTCTTTGTCATGCCATCCACCGGCTCTTTCCTTCTTTTCTTTCCTCCTCTAGCATCACGCCACTATGACAACCATCACCACTCTTCGCGCGCGCCAGATCCTGGACTCGCGCGGCAACCCCACCCTCGAAGCGGACTGCACGCTCTCCGATGGTTCATTCGGACGTGCAGCGGTTCCGTCCGGCGCGTCCACCGGCACCCACGAAGCCCTCGAGCTCCGTGACGGCGACAAGTCCAAGTATTTGGGCAAGTCCGTCGAGAAGGCCGTGGCCAACGTCAACGGCCCCATCGCCAAGGCGCTCGCCGGCAAGCCGGTCGCCGACCAGAAGACCGTCGACCAGATCATGCTTGATCTCGACGGCACGCCCAACAAGGCCAAGCTCGGAGCCAACGCCATCCTCGGCGCCTCCATGGCCGTGGCCAAGGCCCGCGCCGCTTCCGAGAAGCAGTCGCTGTTCGCGTCGCTGGCCAAGCAGTACGGCGTGAAGGACGCCGTGCTCCTGCCCTGCCCGATGATGAACGTCATCAACGGCGGCGCCCATGCCGACTCCGGCTTGAGCTTCCAGGAATGCATGATCGTCCCGACCGACTTCAAGACGTTCTCCGACGCCCTGCGCGCCGGAGCCGAGGTGTTCCACGCGCTGAAGAAGATCCTGAAGGACAAGGGCCACGTCACCGCCGTCGGCGACGAAGGCGGCTTCGCCCCTCACGTGAAGGACAGCGACGAGGCGCTCGGCGTCCTCATGGAGGCCATCGAGAAGGCCGGCTACAAGGGCAAGATCCAGCTGGCGCTCGACTGCGCCGCCAACGAGTACTACAAGGACGGCAAGTACACCGTGGACGGCAAGACGTTCTCGTCCGCCGAACTCGTGGACTTCTACGGCGCGCTCATCGCCAAGTACCCCATCGTCAGCATCGAGGATGGATTCGCCGAGGATGACTGGGAGGGTTTCGGCATGATGAACAAGAAGTTCGGTTCCAAGCTTCAGCTCGTCGGCGACGACCTGTTCGTCACCAACACGCAGCGCGTGAAGCAGGGTATCGAGAAGAAGGTCGCCAACTCCGTGCTCATCAAGCTCAACCAGATCGGCAGCGTGTCCGAGACCGTGGCCACCATCCAGATGTGCCAGGCCGCCGGATGGACCGCCGTCACCAGCCACCGCAGCGGCGAGACCGAGGATGCCTTCATCGCCGACCTGGCGGTGGGCCTCCGCACCGGACAGATCAAGACCGGTTCTCTGTCCCGCACCGACCGCGTGGCCAAGTACAACCAGCTCCTGCGCATCGAAGAGGAACTGGGTTCCAAGGCCAAGTACGTCTCTCCGTTCAAGAAATAAGGAAGCAACAAGACGAAGTCCAGGGGTTCGCCGCAGGGTGAATCCCACTTCGTCGTGATCGGATATCGCGCAGCCATTAGCGATTTTCTGCTGCTCGATGCACATCGGGGGACCCATCCGGTGCGTCCTTGACAATTTTGCATAATAATCTGGCATCTTTTTATGAAGCCAACCAATCCCTACGAGGTCTGTACTCCCGAAATGCTGCCGTGGGTGCAGGAATACGGCGGCAAATTCGGCCCGCTGGAAGCGCTGCGCACGCGCGCCGAGTTCAGGGCGCACCTGGTGGACACGGTGTTCCTGCGCCGCGGCGACACGTACTCGGGCAACGGCTCCATCACGCGGCCGATCGTGCGCGCGTCGCACCCTATCGACATCCGCGACATGGTGGGCGTGCTGGAAACGCTGATCGCCACCGGCGACGACCCGGCGGAAGTCAATCGCCTGGCCGAAGTTATCCGGCAGCAGGCCGCCGAGCGCGATGTCATTGATTTCGCCAACCGCTCGGCAGAACCAGGCCAGTACGATCCGAAGGACGTGATCATTGGCGTGCAGCAGCTCATCCAGGGCGTTCGCGCCACGGTGCTTGCGCATCCTAACCGCCCCAGCGGCGAGGAGGAGTACGTCATCTCGTGGTTCCGCGAGAGCAAGCGCAAGACCAACGACGCGCTGGCCAGCGGCACCGAGATCTTCTCGGCCACCTTCGACAAGGACGGACGCCAGAAAGATATTTTGGGGGATACGTACCACGGTCCCCAGCGCAAGCCGACGCCTGATGATCCGTACGAAGGCCCGTCGCAGGCAAACATGATGCCGGCGGCGCTCATCGACGTGTACGAACGCATCCGGCGCACCGACATCATGCGCAGCGACCGTGCATTCATCATGGAGGCGGTGGGTGACGAGAACGACGTCAGTAAGCCGCCAGTTGTATGCCAGCTGCGCGACTTCAAGTCCCGGTCGCTTGCCGGCTGGCGCTTCGACCCCACCACGAACACCTTCGAGCTGCCGAAACTGGTGTTCGGCATCACTCCGGAGGAAGGCATCCGCATGACCGTCCAGCACTCGCCCGACGGCATGGGTTCGGACCGCAAGACACCGCTGCCCGTACTGGACAAGCCGTGGGCGTTCCTGCGCACGCAGCACCAGCGCGAGACCCCGCTTACGCTCGATACGACCAACATGAAGGCGTATCTGGGCGGATACCGCCTTGGCAGCGGCATGCCCAGCCTGGCCCACTCGCAGGAGCGCATGGCCGCGGTGGCGAAAGTGTCCGTGTTCGAGAACATGCACGGCGTGGGCTACCGGTATCCGGCGCCGCGCGGTGATTATGATTTCTCCCGCCGCCTGCTCGCCGAGATGGACGACGACGCGCCGTGGCCGACGTCCAACAACAAGCTCGATGAGATCCGGCAGCTGATGGCGATGTACGCCAAAGATACGGTGATGTGGGGCATGCAGCTCGACGACCTGATCGAGCGCACCCGCGGCAAAACCTTCGACATCATCCTGCGTTGCGATGGGTACACCGCCATGATGGACGTCGCGCCGGGCCAACCCACGCGTGCGTTGCGTTCGCCCGCGTCGTGGGACGCCGAGGATGCGCGCCGCCGCGCGTCTGCAGTATCGTAAGCGCGCCGTCTCCGCTATAGATAGGGAATGCTGGAGATCGCCGTTCTTCTTGCCGCGCTGCTGTTCGCCCCGCAGGGCGGCTGGCTTCTTCCGCTGGTCTGCATCGTCGCCATCCTGGTGTGCATTCCCGGCGCGGCGGCCACCTGGATCGGCGCGCCGTTCGTGCCCACGTCGCACCCCATCCTGGCCCGCATGATCGATATGGCGAAGCTGAAGCCGGGCGAGAAAACCTACGACTTGGGCTGCGGCGACGGCCGCGTCTTGCTGGCGGCCGCCGACAAGGGCGCCATCGCCATCGGCTACGAGCTGTCCCTGCTCATGTACGCCTATTGCAAGGTGAGGTGTCTGCTGCGCAAGAACATCCAGGTGCGGCTGGGCAACTTCTGGACCAAGGACTTCCGCGATGCGGACGTGATCTTCTGTTACCTGCTCACCGACACCATGAAGACCTTCAAGACCAAAGTGTGGCCGCAGCTCAAACCGGGCTGCCGCGTGGTGTCGCACTCGTTCAAAATGGAGGGCATCGCGCCGGACGAAGAAGGGGAGAAGGTGGTCGTGTACGTCAAAAAGGCCGCGGCCTGATATACTGCGCGCGATGGCCGAACTGGTACCCACCATGGACGACAGTCTGAAGACCGCGCTCGAGCAGCTGAAAGCCGCCGGGGCGCCGGTATTGCCGAAGCACAAAACCGCCGACGCCGCGCCCATGGGCAAGGTGTGGTCGGGCAAGAAGGCCGATGGAGGCATTTGGACGCTCACCAAAGAAGGTCCGTTCAGCTATACCTGGACCTGCTAGGCAGGTTTGGAAAACGCCGCCGCATGCACTAGAGTGGCGTCGTTCGGGGTGTGGCTTAGTTGCCTAGCCCGCGTAGCGGGCGTTTACGAAAGCCGTCTGGCGCTCCCCGAGAGAATCGAGCACAATCGAAACATCGGGGTGTAGCTTAGTTGGTAAAGCGCCAGGCTGGGGGTCTGGAGACCCAGG
>CAYSWB010000019.1:0-22831 GCA_964434575.1 uncultured Candidatus Peribacteria bacterium
GCCGAGGCGATCGGGTGGTTCTTCCGGTTGTCCGCGGTACTCGCGGGCGCGGCCCACGTGGAGGACCAGAAAACGATCGAGCGCGTGAAACACATTCCGGGCTGCAACCTGCTGTGCCGCCGCGAAGCGCTGGCGAAGATCTTCCCGCTCAACTGGACGACCACCAGCGGCGAGGACATCCAGACCGGCAGGCTGCTGCTGCAAAAAGGGTACCAACTGCTGCGCGTGCCCGACGTGCGCGTGTGGCACTACAAACGCACCACCGCGAAGGCGATCTTCTGGCAGATGCAAAGCTACGGCCGCGGCCGCCTGCGGCTGGGGAAAATCGACCGCGCGTGGCTGCACCCCACCCACGTGCTCTGTGGCTTTGCGATCCCGCTGGCGGTCATGGGCGTCGCGGGACTGTGGCTGCTGTCCCCCGCCGCACTGGTGTTCGCGGCGGCGACGCTCGCTCTGCTCATGCTCGTCTTCTCATTGTGGGCGATGGCAGGCGGGGCTTCGCCGAACATCCTGTGGAGCGGTCCGGCCGCGGTGCTGATCGGCAGTTTCGGGTGGTCGCGCGGATTTTTGTCGGAACTGCTGTTCGGTCCGAAGTTCCGCTGAACGGCTGCTACACTGGAACACATGTCCAAGCGCACCGTCTGCATCGCGCTGTTCCTGCTGGTATTTTTGAACGGCGCGTACGTCATGCAGCGGTGGGGCGCCAACCAAATTTCACGCATCAGTTTGCTGTACGCGATGGTCCACGAACACGGCGTCAGCATCGACACCAACGCCGCGTGGACGGTGGACAAGGCGACGGCGAACGGACGGACGTATAGCGACAAGGCACCCGGCACAGCGTTCCTGGCCTTGCCGTCGTTCGCCGCCACGCACCTCGTGCTGCTCATGCTGCGGATTTCTCCGTCGAGCTACCAGGGCGTGGACGTGGTCCAATGGATCGCAACCGCCGGCAGCAGCGGCTGGTTCGCCGCGCTGGGCGCGGTGGCGTTCTGGCTCTTGCTGACGAGCTTGCTGCCTCCCGCAACCGCGCTGGCCGCGGCGGCGGCGCTGGCGCTCGGCACGCTGCAACTGCCGTATTCCGGACAACTGTTTTCGCACGCGTCGACCATGGGCCTGCTGACGGTGGCACTTCTTTTGGCGGCCGCGCCGCGAGACAAGAAGCGCTCCGGGTTCGGCGAGTGGCGAAAAAACAACGGCGCGACCGCGCTGATGGCGGGAGTCGGCACCGCGATGGCGATGCTGCCGCTGGGAGGCGGAGCATTCACGGTGGGCGTTCTGCTGGCGATGATCGCCGCCATCACGCTGCTCACGCGCTCGGTCATCGGCATGGCCGATGGCACGCTGCCCGCGTTCGCGCGGGACGTCGCGTGCGGACTGGCGTGCGGCATGGCGGTGACCGGCGAGTACCCGGCCGCGGTGGCGGCGGCGGGAATCGGATTGCTGGCGCTGCGCGACAGGCCCGCGCGCGCATGGCCGATGCTGCTGGGCGCCGCGAGCCCCCTGCTCCTGTACGGCGCATACAACGCGATGGCCTTCGGCTCGCCGTTTTCCATGGGCTACCAGCACAACGGGTACGCCTGGATGCAGGATGGTTTCCTGGGATTGTCGCTTCGTTTCAACGCCGACGCCCTCTACGCGCTGCTCATCAGCCAGGGGCGCGGCCTGTTCTTTTGGTCACCGTTCCTCCTCTTGGCGCTGCCCGGGTACCCGCGACTTTGGCGGGCGTCCCGGCCCCTGTTCTGGATGTGTTTGCTGGCGCCGCTCATCACGCTGTCGGCACTGTGCGTCATGTCCAGCCCGTACGGAGGATCCGCGGTGGGCCCGCGCTACCTCGCGCCGGCGATCCCGTTTCTGGCGCTTGCGGCGGCGTACGGACTGCAGTCGCTCCCGCGTTTCGGCCGCGCGCTGATCGTACTCTCCGTCGCGTTGAACGTGTTCGTCACGCTGGTGAACGCGCAGACGCCGGAGTTCATCGCGTCGCCGTTCTTTGCGTACTACATGGACCGCGCGCTGGCGGGATCGTTCATGACGAACCTGGGCACCGTCATCGGCTTGGGGCCGGCGTGGTCGGTGCTGCCGCTGGTTGCCTTGAATGCGGCCGCGTTGCGGTGGCTGCTGCGGGGATTCACGCCGACGTCACCCGCTCGGGGTCGCCCTGGCCGCGGCCGGAAAGCAAACGCATGACCTGCGAGGCGGTATGGACCCGCACCTGGATGCCGGCCATGCTGATGTCCCCTCCTTCGTAACCGCACACGTGCGGCCACATTGCCTGCATGCGCGTGACGAGCTCCGTGAAACGCCCGACCGTGGCTGCATCGACGTGCTGGGCTTTCCCGAGCCGGTGCGCCACATGCAAGCAGCGCCGCCAGGCGTGGACTTCCAGCCGCTGGGCAAGGTGCCGCCTGAACGCCTCCAGTGCATCTGCATCGGCGTCGTCTTCGTGCCCGGACTCCGCCTTTGCCATGTCCCATTTCTGCCGGTCGATGTCGATGGATGCGAGTTCCGCTTCGATGCGATCCATGTTTTCCCCCGCGCCCAAAGCGGTCCAGGCCACGGCTCCGCCTTCGCCCAACGCAAGCGTGCGTTCGATGTAGGAAGACACGCGGGGAGGATCCTGAGGCCCTCCTTCGCCTTCGTCCGGATAAATTCGGAGCGTCATGTGCGGCGCCATTTACGGTCAATTTTTGATTTTGTCAATGCTCTACAATCCGGATATGACTCGCATTTCAGTCGGCATCTTGATCGCCGTCCTCGTGGCCGGCATGGGTTCATACGTCGCGCAACGGCACGGCTCGAACCAGCTGTCTCGCATCGACATGCTCTACGCCATGACGGTGGAAGGACGGTTCGCCATCGACACGCTGAAGTCCAACACCATGGACTCGGTGAACTTCGGCGGGCGCCAATACAGCGACAAGCCGCCCGGAATGACGTACCTGGCGCTGCCGTCGTACGCACTCACCGTTGGCGCACAGCATCGGTTCGGACTGCGGGGTCCGGCCACGCCGCGCGGCGTGACGCTCACCCTGCGCACGACAAGCATCGCGACGTCGGTACTGCTGTCGGCGCTCGGAGCGATGGCGACGTGGGCGCTTCTGAGCGCGTACGCCAGAAAGCCGCGGCATGCGCTGGTCGCAACGCTGGGGCTGTGGCTCGGAACGTTGGCGCTGCCGTTCGGCAACATGCTGTTCTCGCATGCGGCCGTCATGGCGCTGCTTGCCATCGCGCTGGCCGCCATCCTGCTGCCCGTCCCCACTGCCGCGCGGCGGCACGCGTTCGCGGCGGCCGTGTGGCGGGCCGGATGCTGGCTGGCCGGCGGCGCAACCTTCGCGGCGGCCTGCTGGGTGCTGCTGCAGCTCATGGGCGCCGGGCCGAGTACGCGTTTTCTGATCCTCACGCTGGCGATCATGGGTCTCTCTGCGCCGCTCCTGCTGGGAGCGGGCACCTGGCGGATCCTCGTCGGGCAAGGCGGCTCGGCGGAACGCCGGCGGCGCCATGCGCTGGTCGGATTGGCGCTGGGCGTGGCGGTGGCGTGCGAGTACGCGGCAGCGATCCCCGCGATGGCGCTGCTGATCCTCATGCTCATGCGCGATGCCCGCGGTGCGGTGCGTGCGGCGTGCTGGGCTTTGGTGCCCGTGCTGCTGATCCCGCTGACCAATTGGCTCTGCTTCCAGTCCCCCTTCCAGTTGGGCTACGGCCTGAACCAGGAACCATGGGTGCGGACCGGCTTCTTCGGCATCCGTCCGATGCTGAACCTCAGCACGATGTCGCTGCTGCTCTTCAGCGGCTCCAAAGGTCTCCTGTTTTGGTCGCCGTGCCTGGCCCTTGCCCTGCCCGGTTTCCTGGAGCTGTACCGCCGCGACAGGGCGTTGTGTCTGGCGCTTGCAGGCGGCGCGCTGCTGCTGTTCATCGCCATCGCGAGCACCGGGAATCCGGGAGGCGGCATGTCGGCGGGGCCCCGGTACCTTGCTCCGGCCATTCCGCTGCTGGCCATTCCGATGGCGCTCGGCCTGGCTTCGCTTCCGCGATTGGGCATCGTGCTGGTCGGCATTTCCATCGTACTGAACTTCATCGCCTTCTCGGTGAACCCCATGCCGTCGCCGGAAATGCAGCTGCCGCTGTTGGATTTCTACCTGCCCGCGATCCTGCGCGGCGGCTTCCTGTGGAACTGGGGCGCGGATGCCGGCTTGGCGCGCGCGGTCAGCATCCTGCCGCTCATCGGTTTCGCGGCGGGCATGATCGCGGCCTCATGGAAGCTGGCCGGAACCATCCCTGCGAAGCGCGGCGCGTCGGATTGACACCAAGTCGGCCGCAACCGACACTGCGCGCGATGGGACGCATGACGAGAATATCGGTGGTACTGCCATGCCTGAACGAGGCGGGGGCCATCCGTGGAACGGTGGAAGCGACGGCAAAATGGATGCGCGCACAACATCTCACGGGCGAAATCATCGTGGCCGACGACGGATCGACCGACGGCACGCCGGCCGTGCTGGATGCACTCGCGCGCGGCGAGAGCATGCTGCGCCGCGTTCGCCATGAAACCACGCGCGGATACGGCGCGGCCGTCCGGTCGGGCTGCGACGCGGCGACCATGGACGCCATCGTATTCATGGACAGCGACGGCCAGTTCGATCCGTCCGACATCGGACTGCTGCTCGACGCTCTCGACGGCACGGACGTGGCGTGGGGCGTGCGCTCCAGACGCGCGGACGGACCCGTGCGCAGCATGGCGCAGCGGGTCTACCAAACACTCGTGCGGATGGCGCTCGGACTCTCGTCGCCGGATTTGAACTGCGGCCTGAAGGCGTTCCGCCGCACGTCGTGGGCATGGCTGAGGCCGGTGACGGCGGATGGTGCCCTGTTCCATGCCGAATTGCTGCGCCGGGCGCACGCGGGAAACCTGTCGGTGACGAACGTGGCCGTACGGCACTTCCCCAGGCGCACCGGAACGCCGACGGGGATCAGCCCGGCGGTCATCCGCAAGATGTTCAGGGAGCTCTCCGCGCTGCGAAAGCTTACCGCGTGACGCCGCAGGCCGTGAGGCACAGGTCGGCGTCCGGCCAGAACACGTAACCGCCTTCCGAGCATTCTTCGCGGTTCAGGTCCAAACACTCGCCTTCGCCGCAGCAAGCGCCGGCTCCATCCGGAGTGGACGGCCGCTCGGCGATGCGGATCTGGTCGGCGGACAACGGCTCGTACACGCGGGCCGTGTAGCGGGAGGCGACGCTCTGGCGGTAGCCGATGGCGATGAGCATGACCACGACGAACGCCGCGCCGAGCAGGACGATGTTCTTGAACTGACGCTCATGGCTGTGGCGATGGCCGGTCTTGTGGGATTTTTTCGTCATGAGGCGGAGGCGCAAGTGTCGGCACAGGCTTCAAAGTTGCTGCCGAAGTCGCCATAGCGGGCGTCATCGCCGCAGCCGGAGGATTCCGCCTGCTCGTAACACAGTGCGGCGTCGCCGTTGCAGCACCACACGGTGGGCTCCATGGCCTCGCCCATCATCGACGGATCCTGAAACTCCTCCATGACGTCGAACTCCACGACTTCCATGGGCTCCTCCATGGGCATGACCATGGCGGCCTGCATCGAGCCGGACGTCTGCTGCTGGTAACCGATGCCGATGGTCATGACGGAAACGATGGCCACGGACGTGAAAAGGACCGAACGGACGATGCGTTCTCCTTGGGTCGGGGAAGACATGGGTTTGCGAAGGGAAATCCAGCGCAGTGTACGCCGCTTGCCCAGCCAGCTCAATTGCCTAGCGGCGCGGACTGTTGCGCACTTCACACCCGACCATGCCGGGAACACAGGGCGGATTTTTGATTTTGGGCTTGCAGCCCCACAAACCCGGAACGCACGGAGGAGCGGGCAGCTTGGCGACGGCCTGGACCGGCGAAACCCGGTACGAGGCGTTCTGCACGGCGAGCACGCATGTCAGCAGGAACAGCGAGAGAGTGACGGCGGGCAGGAATTTGGCCATAGGCGGCGATTGTACGGAGATCCCGCCGTATAGATATACGTTTAAAAATACTCTGGATTTATGTCAAGAAGACTGTACACTATGCCCCTGAAGACCGACCCTCCCCTTTCTTCCCCATTCCGTATGTCCAAGCGCATCCTCGCAGTCGCTTCCACGGCCCTCTTCCTGCTGACCGCCTGCAACCAAGGCCCGGCCGGCGTGACGGTGGGCAACTCGCTGATGGTGAAAGAGAAGACGATCGTCGAGAACGCCGCATCGGCCGATACCCTCAAAACCCTCGTCGGCGCCGTGCGCTCCGCCAAGCTGGAGACCACGCTGGCCGGCGAAGGACCGTTCACGGTGTTCGCTCCGACCGACCAGGCGTTCGCCGCGCTGCCGGAAGGCGCCCTGCAGGCCTTGCTGAAACCCGAGAACGCCGACCTGCTGACCCAGCTCCTCACGTACCACGTGGTGCCCGGCAAAGTGCTGACCAACCAAATGACCAACGGCATGCGTCTGCGCACGACCGAAGGAAAGGAGCTCACGATCGAAACCGACGGCAAGGGCATGGTGAAGGTCAACGGAGTGCAGGTGGCGATCGCCGACGTGCCCGCCAGCAACGGCGTGGTGCACGTGATCGACGCCGTGCTGCTCCCCCCGGTGGGCGGCGAAACGGTTTCCAGCAGCTCGTCCTCGTCGTCGATGGATCAGGGAACCATGAATCATTCTTCCTCCGCCCAAGCCCAGGTCCAAAGCAGCACCCGGGGTTCGAGCAGCGTGGTGGTGGGCGTGATGATGGAAAAGGGCGTCATGTACCGCATCCTGGATAACGGCGTGAAGGAACAGCAGAAGGTCGAGATGCAGATGGAGAACGGCATCCGCGTAAAGCCGGACGGCTCGCTCACGTCGCCGGACGGCCGCACCGCCAAGCTCGAGGAGGGCCAGGTGCTCGCCATGAACGGCACGGTCGGGCCGGCCAAGGACGGCCTGCCGCGTCCCGCGACCGCCTCGTCGTCCGCCGCGCAGAAGCCGGCCGGACCGGAGTACGGCGTGTACACCGAAGGCGTGGTCGGCAACGGCAAGACGTCCGTGCTCTTCTTCCACGCGGAGTGGTGCCCGGTCTGCCGCGGCGACGACAAGAAGATCGCCGACTGGTACGCCAAAGAAACCTTCAAGGTGGCCACCTACCGCGTGAACTACGACACCTCCGAACCGCTGAAGAAGAAATACGGCGTGACGTACCAGCACACCTTCGTGAAAATCGATGGCACCGGTAAAGCCATCCAGACCGTGCAGAATCCCACCGAGGACCAGCTGCTGTCGCTGCTGCGCGGCTAGGCGAAAACACGCGCATACAAGAGCTGCCCCGCCCGACCATAGATGATGGCCGGACGGGGCGTGCTCTTCAGGCTCGGTCAGTGCCCTATCACTTCAACTTGCCGAACTTCCCGCCCGAGAACGTCACCGTCACGGTCGCCTTCTTCTCGTCCAATTTGATATCGGACGTCGCCTTCACCTCCTTTTGATCGGGGGTGACCTCGTACGCGTAGCGCGCGAGGAATTCGGCGTGGCTGTTGACCGTCGTGGCGTCCGGCTTCGCGGTGAACACGAATCCGTAACGCACCGTGCCGGCCGCCATGTTCTCGAAGGACGCCTTCACCATCACCGGCTTCGCGCCGGCCGCCGTGTAACCGAGCTTGAAGACGCGCTCGGTCTTCTTGGCTCCCGGGGAGGAGCCGGCGGTGCCGTCGAGTTTGTAGCCCTCGGCCAGCGAGATGGCCTTGATCAGGGCGGCGGCGGCGTCGGACTGCGCGGGCGTCGGTTCGGTGTTGCCGAACGACACCTTGTACAGGCGCTGCCCGCCGACGTCCGACGTCCACTCGAGGTTGATCGGGTCGGCCGCCATGGCCGACGAGGACAGGAACAGGACCAGAGCCGCGGTCAGGATGGAGCGGATCATGCGAGACCTCCGGTTGCTTGGCTGTGTGGAAGATTTCCAGGAACAGCACTTCACGAGGGCGATCGCGGCCGAGAGCCGCGCATCGCACAAGCGAAGTCCGGGGGTTCTTCCCCGGCTTCGGTATCGCGCGCTATGCAGAATCGCCTCTGCACAATGAGCGGTACCGAGACCGGGAAGATAAGTCGCAGATAGAAAGAATATGTGATTGCACTGCCGATGGCCCAAAGAGCTCCCGGAAGAGTTTCCGGGCTTATTATATTATACAACATTTTTGATATTCTACCAATATCAGTCGGCCTCCTGCAGCGCTTCATCGCGCAGCACATCCTGGAGATCGGCACGCAGCGATGCCGCCAGGTCGGCCGGCACCTCGGTGTCGCAACCGGGCGCGGCCGTGACCACCACGCCCAGCAGTTGTGCGACGCGCTCATCGTCTTCTTCGCGGTGCAGCACGTCGCGCAGCGCCAGGCGGATCCTGCCGAGAACGTGCTTCGACAGCCGGAAAATGTTGCGCGCCTGGAGCTGCTTGGCCAGCTGGGCCAAGGCCCGCAGTTTCGACCGTGCATGGCGCACATCCTCTTCCCCGGACTCGGGTTGTCGCCGTGTCATGGCTCGGTATCATACGCCGCATGCCGACATCGTTCGAGGAAGTCCTTCAGCTCTACGACTACGAGTTGCCGCCTGAGCTCATCGCCCAGGCGCCCGCAAGCCCTCGCGACAGCGCCGGGTTGGTGGTGTACGACCGCAAAACGAAGCAGGCGTCGTGGACGAACTTCTCGGCGCTGGGTGACCACCTGCCCGAGCATGCGGTGCTGGTGATGAACGAAACGAAGGTGATCCCGGCCAAGATGGAGCTGGCACGCGCAAGCGGCGGCAAGGTCGCGGCGCTGGCGGTGGGCACCACGGACATGGGCGTACGCGTGATGGCCAACCGCAAACTGAAGAAAGGCGAAACGCTTGCGCTGACCGCGCGGGCGACGTTCACCGTGACCGGCGACGAAGGCCGCTTCTGGCTGCTGAAACCGTCATTCCCCATCGAGGAGCTTCCGCACGTGCTGGAGCTGGCCGGCAGCATGCCGCTGCCGCCGTACATCAAGAAAACGCCGCTCTCCAGGGAAGAACAACGTCGCGAGTACCAGTCCGTATTCGCCAAACATCCGGGGTCCATCGCCGCGCCGACCGCGTCGTTGCACTTCACCGATGACCTCTTGAAATCGCTGGAGAAACGCGGCGTGGAAACCGCGTACGTCACGCTGCACGTGCACTTGGGAACCTTCGCGCCGCTGACGGAAGAGCAGTGGCGCACCGGCCGCCTGCACGTGGAGTACTTCACCATGACCAAGCAGACGATGGAGTTCCTCAATGCGGAAAAGAAGAAAGGGCACCCCATCGTCGCGGTGGGCACCACCAGCGTGCGCACGCTCGAATCGGCATCCGACGACACGGGCACCATCGTGCTGCCGAGCGGCACCACCGATCTGTTCATCCGCGAGGGTCACCGCTTCAACTTCACCGACGCCATGATCACGAACTTCCACGTGCCGAAATCCAGCCTGTTGATGCTGGTGGCCGCCTTCACGGGACGCGAAGAAATGATGGACTTGTACCAAAAAGCCATCGCGAAGAAATTCCGGTTCTTCTCGTTCGGCGACGCGATGCTTATCCGGTGACCATCGGCTCCCCGCCCGTCTGGGCGGCGGCCTTGCGGAGCGTGAGGCGCATGCCGGTAAGCAGGCGCTTTTGCGGTTTCTGCAGGAGTTCGATGCTGGCCGGTTTAACGGTCTGCGGGGCCAAATCCACCGTGCCGGCAAGCAAGGTCGCGACCTGGGGCCGCAGATCGACCGGGCCGGTCTCCAGCTGTTCGTGCTCCAGGTACTCCAGCACCGCGACGGTGAGCGGCGTGCCGTCGGCGATGTTCTCGCCGAAGATCAGCGGCTCGGATGCGACATTGACGCGTTGTTCGTATGCGTCGCCGATGCCGGTGGGAATCATGATGCCGGGCGTTTGGCGCTTGGCGCTCTGCAGATACGTGCGCGGGAAGCCGTGACGCTGGGTCATCAGCGGCACCGGCAGTTCGCCTGCCAGATCGCTGGCGATGGGCTTGTCGCCGAAGCGGACGGCGCAGACTAAGCTGCGGCGGCGGATGCCGCTCACCTGCACCATGCGGCCGCCGTCGTAGCAGACTTCGTTGATGCGCGTGGTGGCGCCGGCGGTGTTGGGCGTGGGAGTGAACAAATACATGCCGAACGGCTGGCCGTCTTCCATGTGCACGTCCAAACCGGTTTGGCCGTTCAGCGGGACCAGTCCGTTGCGGGTCTCGCCCGGACCGACGCTGACCAAACGCAAGCCCACGGCTTCGTCATGCTCCACCTCGGGGTTGAATGCCAGAACGCTGCCCTGGATGGTCAATTCCGGGCGCGAGGGATCGATGGGAAACTCCGCCAAACCCCTGTGATCCGGGCGGATGAGCATCTGCTTCTTTGCCAGGGCATCCAGGCGGGCCGGGTCGAGTTCCAGGAGCGCGGTGCCCTCCGGCTGCCGTCCTCCGGGGAGAATGATTCCTTTCATAGGAGGGGTACATTCCGACAAACCGGGCCCTGCGGTCAAGTCATTGCGGCGCCGGAACGCCGGAAAGCGCTATACTGAGCCCCATGCAGTGGGACTCCAGGCATTCGAGTCTGCTTCCGGCGATCGTCATCACCTTGGGGTTCGCGCCGGCGCTGTTCATGCCGCCCGCGTCCAAGGTCCAACAGGCCGAGGACATCGGCTTGCACCGCGTGGTGGTGGAGATCGACAAGATCGTGCGTCAGAATTTATCGCGCCAGGTATCGGCCGTGCTGCCGGTGACGTCGCGTGACGCCACTCCGGGCGCGTACTTGGACAAGGACGGCATCATCCTGTGGACGAACTTCCAGCGCCGCAACAAGGGGCCCCTGCCGCCGCTGTCCGAAAGCACGACTCTCAACGACGTAGCCCAGCAGCGCCTGGCCGACATGTTCGATCAGCAGTACTTCGCCCACTTCTCGCCGGAAGGCTACGGCGCGAAAGACGTGGCGCAGAACATCGGCTACGCGTACCTGCAGTTGGGCGAGAACATCGCGCTCGGCATCTTTAAGAACGACCGCGTGATCGTGGATGCCTGGATGAACAGCAAGCCGCACCGCGAAAACATCATGAACGACCGCTTCCGCGAAATCGGCGTGGCGGCCGGCGTGGGCAAATACGAAGGGCGCTACGCGTGGATCGGCGTGCAGATCTTCGGACTGCCGCTGTCGGCCTGCCCGCAGGTGGACCAGGGCCTGAAGGAAGTGATCGTGGCGGAGAAGGTGCAGGTGATGCGCCTGCAGAACGCCGCCGAAGACCTGCGCAAGGACTTAGAGAACATGCAGCTGACCAGCGAGGAAGCGGTGGACCAGTACGCCAAAAAGGCCCGCATCTACAACGTGTTCGTGGACCGCATCAATTACCGCGCCGGAGAAATCAACCGGTTGGTGAAGGAGTACAACAAGCAGGTGGAGGACTTCAACGCATGCTGAAGCCAATATTTGCTATATATTTAAATAGTTGTATAATACATATTGGTTCTTTCTGCTTTCCGTCGGAGTCTCTAGCGGAGCCTGGTATGCGTTGGCAGAGCCTGAAGGAGTGCGTGGCGCTGGTGGTGTTGTCGGCGGTGGCGATGGGCATCTCGGCCCTGAACCAGCCCGACCCCGCCGGCCTGCTGCGCCGCGTGTGGTTCGCCCCCCTGGCGCTCGGCGCGGGGTTGGCGTTGCTGCACATCGGTGTGCTGGTGATCGGGTACGCCGTCCGGAGCATGGTGCGGGCCATCGTGTGGCTCGTCATGCGGTTCGTGCAGGCCTACCGCCGCCGCCTGCAGGTCCGGTACGAAGCCTTCGTCCTCCGCCACTTCCTCGGCAGCGTTCTGGCCGCCCTGCGGTCGGAATTCGACGAAGTGTACTGGAGGAGGGATGTCTTGCCGGACGGGTTCATGCTCATGTACGCGTGCGGGTGGACGGTGATCGTGCGCGAGCACGACGCCGACCACGGACAGGTCATGCTGGCGGTCTACGACTCCGCCCGCACGGAGCCGGTCTACCAGACCGGCTACGAAAGCCTCTCCGCCCACGCGCCGGCCGACGGCGCGCTGCTGCACCTCGCGGCCATGATCAGCGAGCGGCTGCCGGTGGAGTAACGACGAACGGAATGGAAAGGATTCCGGGCCTGGGGGAAACCCCAGGCCCATCGTCTTGATGATGGATTCATTGAGCAAAAAGCGCTCTTCGGGTATCACTGGACCGTGCAACACGCGTTTCCAGCGCCTTGGCCGTGCATGCGCGGCAACATCCGCAATGACGGACGCGCCGCGTACGCCGCCGTGCTCCGGCCGGACATGCGCGTGCGCCGGTTCCGCACCGATAACGCGGTGTTCTCCACGCCAGTCATCGGCGCGGATGAAACGGTGTACGTGGGCTCGGCCGACAAGAATTTCTACGCCTTCGACCCGGTGGCGGGCACGGAGCGCTGGCGATTCGCGACCGGCGAGGTCATCGACTCCGCCGCATGCATCGGCCCCGACGACACGCTCTACGTGCCGGGCGGCGACGCCAAGCTCTACGCGCTGACGCCCCAGGGAAAAGAGCTCTGGCACGTGAACCTGCTGAAGGAATCGGATGGCTTTTCGCCCAGCACCATTTACTGGCTGGAAGCCAACGTCGCCATGGGGCCCACGGGCTGGCTGTACTTCGGCTGCGATAACTTCCGCTTCTATGCCGTGGAACCCGGCAAGGGCATCCGCTGGTCGCACCTGACCGGCCTCCACCTGTGGAGCTGCCCGGCGTTCCCCGACGAACGCACGGTCGTGGTGCCGTCGTTCGACATGCACCTGTACGCGTTCGACGCCCGCACCGGCAAGGTGCGCTGGAAGAGCGACTTGGGAAACTTCATCGCCGCGTCGCCGGCGGTGGGACCGGACGGCACGCTGTACGTGGGCAGTTTCGACCGCAAGCTCTACGCGCTGGACGGCAAGACGGGCAAGCAGCTGTGGTCGGCCGAAACGGGCGGCGCGGTATACGCGTCGGCCGCGGTGGCAGACGACGGCACGCTCTACTGCGGATCGCATGACGGCCGCGTGTATGCGCTGGACGCCAAGACGGGCAAGACGTTGTGGACGTTCCACACGCCCTCCCCCATCCAGGCGTCGGCCGCACTGGGCACGGACCCCGAAGGCAAAGCTCCGTACCTCGCGTACGTGGGCGGCGGTGACGGCTGCATCTACGCGCTGGACCCGCAGGGCGAATGCCGCTGGGTGTACGACACGCTGGCGGAAGCCGGCGACGCGCCCGCTCACGCCATCAACGCGTCCATCGCGCTGGGCCGCCACGGATTGGCGGCAGCGACCGCGGGAGGCGAAGTGATCTACGTCCCCTACGACGCGTACCTGCGCACGGACAAACCGCGCGGGTTCCGCATGAAGAAGAGCTCCTCCGGCGCCAAGCCCGAGGTGCTGGCCGTGGGCGCCGACGGCAAGACCAGGCGCCTGGCCGACGGTGACCGTCTGAAGCTGTCGCCCGGCGAATCGCTGAGCTTGCGCGTGGTCGGCTCGGACTTGGGCGATCGCGTGAACGCGGGCCTGCGCGAACGCGGCATGTCGCTGGAATGCGGGCGGCGCGAACTGGACGTGCGCACCGCGCTGTCGCCGGATGCCACGCTGCTGCACCTGCTGCCCGACCCGCACGCGGCACCGGGTATCTACGCCCTGAAAGCGAAGCTGCCGTACAAGGCCGGCCGCGGCTGGCGCACGGCGGAATGCCGCTTCGAGCTGCAGATCGCGGAAGTCCCCCATGCCCCTTCAGCAGCCAAGCTGCCCGCGTTCCGCATCAACAGGATGCTGGTGTCTTCGCCGCCCATCGTGGCGAGCTTCGACCAGATCGGCATCGCCAGCTTGGCCATCGACGTGCGCGTGGTGCATCACGACCCCGCCACCGGACGCATCACCGCGTGGGGCGTGCAGAAATTCGGCATGGATGATCACGGCGATTCCGTCGGCGTGCCGGTCCCCCGCTTCGCGGTGTACGCGTTCGGCGGCACGTACCAAAACGGCGTCCTGAGTCTCCGCGCCCAGCACTGCCAATTCGAGATCACGGCGTTCCAGGTGCCGCTCGACCGGCTGGAATTCACGCTGGTGGCCGACGGTGAGACGCTGCGCGGCACGACGATGTTCGCCGAAACGCGCATCCGCGACCTGGCCAGCGAAGTGCTGCCGCCGCGGCTGAAGGCGCTCGTGACCGCCGCCTCGCGGCTGCTGCCGCAAGCCATGCCGTCCACCAAGCGTTCGCTGGACGCGGTGTTGAAGGTGCTGACCCCGGGCAAGGCCGCAAACGCCGTCCTGGGCATGGGGCAGATCGGCACGCTGAGCCTGCGCATGTTGTGGGAGCGCAGCTGGAAACCGTGGGGTCTGTTCGATGCCGACGGCGTATGCCGCACCATGGGCACGTTCCGCGCCGAACCCAAGCGCATGCACAAGGCAGCCCTCTGGCTGAAGGACTTCCGCTTCGACGCCAACCTCGGCCGCGTGACCGCCTCGTTCGCCGGCGGCGACGCCGCGCTCAAGTCGGCGGTGCCGGGCATCGTGCTCATCGACCTGGACACCGGCTTGCCGTCGCCGATCAACTACACGTTGTACACGACGACCGAGCGTGACGCGGAGGGCGTGCCCGTGCGGTGCACGCTGCGCATTCCCGCATGGGCCGGCGTACAGGGCCGCGTGCGGGCTTTGGCGCTCGTGGACACGCACGTCCGCGCGGAGCTGGACCTGCATGCCGCCAACGGCTGGAAACAGACGCTCATCGGCTGGGGGCGCTGGCTGGGCATGAGCGGGCTGGCATGAGCGGCCGGAAGGGATAGAATGCGGCCATGTTCTGCCTCGATCCGCTGCACCCCATCTTCAACGCGATTCTGGACATCGTGTCCGAATCGCCCGGCATCAGCATGGGAGACCTGCATGCCCGATTGACCAAGGAGAAGAAAGTGGACGTCTCGCTGCAGCACCTGTACCGCACCGTGACCAGGATGATGGACGAGCAGATTTTGCTGAAGACGAAGGGCAAAGTGAGCATCAACCTCATGTGGGCGTCGTACCTGCAGTTCTTCGCCGAGCAGACCAAGCGCGCGGCGGTGGACCAGCAGAAAAACATGCCGATGTTCCCGCTGAAGGAAGGCGAGCGGAAAGTGTTCGAGCTCGACACGCTGGTGGACGTGGAAACGATCTGGAACCACGTGCTGGTGCAGCTGCACCGCCTGACGCCGGACGTGAAGACGCTGCACAAATTCTACTCGCACGCCTGGTGGCAGCTGGGCGACAAAGCCGGCCAGAAAGAGCTGTACAAGCGCATCGCCGACTCCGGCATCCGCTGCCATTGGCTGTTCGGCAGCACGTCGTTTTTGGACAAGCACGTCGCCGAGCAGAACCAGAAAGTCTTCCTGGCCAAGTGCACGGACGAGCCGCCGTTCCCGCCCGAGGGCTACAACACGAACGTGTACGGCGAATACATTCTGGAATGCATCTTCCCGGAAAAGATCGCCAGCCACTTCGCGTTCCTGTTCCGCTCGGTGAACTCCATGGACGAATTCATGCCGGACCTGCTGACGGACATCTTCAAGATGAAGGCAGAGTACAAGGTGACGGTGTGGCGCAACTGGCGCCAGGCCGACACCATCCGGGCCAAGATCGCGGCGTATTTCAACTAGCCGGTGATCGTGTCGTTGATGGCTTTGCGCACGTCGAGAATGTACATGTGCTCTTCGCCGGAATACTCCAATCCCAACAACGAAGCGTAGACCTCGTATTTCCGAACGGCGCCCTCGAAATCGCGCGCGCCGTCCAAGTTCGTGACGCCGTACGGATGCGGCATGGTCACCCGCCGGACCTCGGCCTCCGGGTGGAACATGTACCGCCGCAGTTGTTCGGCGAAGCATTGGGCGACGGCGAAGCATGACGCCACGCGCATGGCTTTTCGAGAACGCATGCCCTGCAGCTGCAACACGTCCCAGCGCTCGCCATCGTCGTGTTCGTCGAAGCTCGTGGTCGCGGCGTCGTAGGCTTTGTACGAAAGCAGCAGCGCCGCGCCGCCTTCGATCAGGCGGCCGCGGGTCTGGTCTCCCACCAGCGCCGTCATGGAAAGCTTGGTCGCGTCCAGCGGCGGCATATGACGAGGCGTGCGGCGGTAGCCGGCCAGGTCGGCGGACGGCGGATACAGCCTGAGGAGTTCCGGAAGCTTCATGGCGTCAGTTGTTCTTCCACCAGTTGGCGGGGTCTTTTCGCGGATCGTCGGGATCGGGTTCGTCGTCGGGGGCGGGCTGCTCATCGGCCTTCGGATCGCCGTCGTTGCGCCGCAACAAGTCTTCGACGGCATGCATCCGCACGTCCAGGCCGCCGGGAGCTTCCACGCCTTTGAGCAGTGTTTGCGCCCGTGCCAATGCGGCGCGCGCGTCCTCCGGTTCATCGAGCATCGCACGGGCCAGCGCCAATTCGACAAGCGCCACCGCCTGCAGCTGTTGGTTGCCTTCGAACCGCGCGAACGCCTCGGCAAGCAATCCGAACTCGCCGGCCAGCGCGCGTGCTTCGGCGTCGCGCTCGAACACCTCGTCGCAGGACGCGGCGTTGTACAGTTCGTGGAAGCGTGATGTCACGGTGTCCAGGAGCAGGATGTACATCTCCAGCTCACGCTCCGGGTCATCCATTTCGTCGGCGGCATTCACGCCGAAGCCGATCAGGGACATGGCCTGCGGCGCGGGCACCCGGTCGTAGCCGGCTTCCACCAGCCTGATCACTTCGAACGGATTCCCCTCTTCCTGCGCCTGGCGCACGGCGTCGATGACGTCCTGCGGTTCCGAGGCGACGAGCGCCAGCACGCGGCGGGCATACACGCGCGTCATGCGGTCGGTGACTGCCTTCGTTTCGGACACGCCGCGCGCGACGGTGAGTGCGTGCAGCTCGTGGCTTTCGAACGGCACCTCGTTGCAGTAGCGCAGCGCGCAATACGCCAGCAACGCGTCGCGGGTGGATTGGCGGCTGCGCAGCAAGGAGGCCGCGATCGTGGTCAGCCTTTCCTGGTCCAACACATGCCCCTCGGGCGTGGGAAACATGATGTGCTCCGGCAGGGCGGCGACACCATCACTTTCGTCTTCATCCTCCATCGGCTCATCCTTCGCATCGGGATCGATGGGCGGATTCATATCCAGCAACACCATGCCGAGCGCGAGTTGTTGCGACGCACTGCCATGGCTGCGTTGGTCGGTTTCGACCAGGCGGCGCACGGCGTCCCCCGCCGCCGAAAAATCGGCGGTCGTCTCCGGGCGGTAGATCGCGTCGACCGCGTCGGTAATCGCCGCCTCAAGCTCCGGGGATGGCGCGGGAAAGCCCTTCATAGCGGCGGCAGGCTACCCGCCCGCCGCCGCATGTCAACAAAATACGACCTTACTGCCCGATGATCGGCTTGAACTGGTTCTCACCCACGTTCTGCCATCCGCCCCAGTTGCAATTCACGGTCACGGTGCTCTCGCCCTGCTGGCAGGAAGCGGAACCGCCGCACACCACGTCGCCGCACGGCGTGCCTTTACAGACCGGCGGCGTGCTGTCGATCTGCACGGTCGGCTGCGTGCTGCACGTGCAGCTGCCGGCGGTGGTGGTTTCGATTTCAACGGTGGCGCCGGAGACGCAAACGTACTGGTTGAGCTGGGACGAGATGTACGCATTCCAGTTCGTGCCCACCTGCGCGTCCATGCCGGCGCAGACTTCGGCGCAGCTCTGCTTGCACTTCAGGCACTGCGTCGCACCGTCCTGGCCCACCACGTCGCAACCGCTGGTGCAGCTGGAGGGACATGTGTTGGTGTAGGTGCCTGCCGGACACTGGGCCACGGTGCAGGACCAGCAGCCGTCTTCCTGCACGCAAGTGCCGTTTTCATGGCCGCAGAACTCCTCGCACTCATAGCGGTTGGGCGTGGTGCCGTTGGGGCAAAGGGCGGTGCCGGCGCTGCTGGAAGACTTGGACGACGCCGGTTGCGTGGCGGTCCTGGATGAAGAGGAAGAAGACTTCGACGAGGGCGTCGTCACGGGCTTGGAGCTGGAACTGCTCTGGAACACGTCGCGGTGGGACGAGCTGGACGAGCTCTTCGACGAACTGCTGGAGGATGCAGGCGGAACGGACTTGCTGGAAGAAGCCGCCTGGCTGGCCGCGCTGCCGCCGGACCCGCCGCCGGTCATCACGCCGATGGTGGCATCGGTTTCCACGCAGCTGTCTTCGCAGTCCATCCACGCGTCGATGAGCCGGTCGAACTCCTTGTTGCACGCGTCCAGGTCGGCCTGCAGCCCGGCGATCTCGGCCGCCAGCGCGGCGCGGTCTGCTTTCAGTTTTTCCACCCGGGCCTTGGCGGCGGCAACATCGGCCTCCAGACGGGCGCGGATGTCGTCTTTGATCTTCTGGCGCTCGGCGTCGGTCATGCCGTCCTTCCACTTCTGCTCCAGCTGCTGCGCGGTCAGGTCGCCTGCCCGGTACTGGGCCCACAGTCCGGCAGCCCACTCGCGCCCGGCGCGGAGGTCGCTGGAGTCGACCGTCCTGCCGTTCGACGAAGCCGAGCTCTTGGGGTTGTTGAACGCGTTGAGCGCGTCCTGCGCCGCCTTCACGTCCTTGTCGCCGGATGCGATTTGGCGGTCCACATCGGCAGCCTCGGCCTGCGCGTCGGCCAGATCCTGCTCGAACATGGCGCAGATGTCGGCCTGCAGCATGGCCTGCTCAGCCAGCTCCTCACAGGTCGGACACTTGGCGTCCAGCTCGACGGTGATGCCGCCGCCGATCTTCACCTCCTCGTCCGGGATCTTGATGGTGATGGTCACCGGCTTGTCCGGACTGACGGTGACGCCGTCGCCCATGTCCACGACGTAGTATCCGCCGGCGTTCAGGCCGCCGATCTTCCAGTCTTTGGCGTCGATGGTCACGGTCACGCTGTACGCGCTGCTGGAAGAGGACGCGAGTGCGGTGCCGGCGGACGACGAGGACGCTGTGGTCACCGGCTTGTCATCGTCGACGATGGTGACGCTGCGGATGTCGTCCAGCGTCGGGAACCACACGCCGAAGGTCTCGTCTTCCTCCACGTCGGTGTCGCCGTTGATGGCGATGCGGACGGTGGCGGTGGCCTGGCCGGGCTCGAAGGTGACGTCGGAGCCCTCCTTGTTCCACTTGTAGTCAGCCGGGTTGGCGTAGTTCGATACGTCGCCTTCGGGATTGTTGTCGTACGTCTTGTAATCGAAGCTCACCGCGGTGTCCTGCACCGGGCTGCGGGTGACGGTGAATTCGGCGTACTTCACGCCGCTGTTGCCCTCGGTGATGCTCACGCTCGGCGAGATGGTGTACGTGACGCGGGTGACGTCCTCGACCAGGGGCGCCCGGATGTCCTCGGTGGGATTTTCGTTGAATTCCTTCTGGCATTCGCGCATGACTTCCTCGATCTGCTCGATGGTGGGATTGACGTACCCGCGTTCGGCCAGCTTCTTCGACGCGCAAGCCGTGTAAGCGTCCGTGTAGTACGCGCCGGCCGGCTTGCCATCGTAGGCGCCGTGGCCGTACGAAGGCCGCAGACCTCCGGCGGCCAGGAAGATGTGCCAGGCGCTGCCATCGGCCGGATTGCCGGTATCCATGGCGATCCAGTCGCGGATGGAGCCGCTGAAGCAGCTCTCGATGACGATGTTGATGTCCTGCGCCTTGATGTCTTCCAGCAGCGTGATCAGCGAATGCTCGGACCAGCGGCCCTTGCCCATCACCTCCTCATCGTCGCCGTGGCCGTACACGATGCTGCGGGACGGCTTGTCCGGGATGTGGTTGCCGTCTTCATCGGTGATGGTGCCGTGGCCGAAGATGTAGAAGAAGAACTTGTCGCACGGACCCAGGTCCTTGGTCACGCGCCGGATTTCCGCAAACACGTCTTTCAGTTTGGGCGTGTTTTCGGGGTTGAAGCGATGGATGTCGTTGTACGGCACGCCCATTTCGCCGAGCAGGTTCACCATGTTTTGCTCGCTGTTGGCGATGGTCTCGCCATCCACCAGACCGTCGTCGTGGGTGGTGTTCGGCCCTTCGCCGGAGATGGTCACGGCGACCTTGCGGCGCGGCTTGCCGGCGCACGGATCGGCGGGGTTCGCGGCGGGCCCCGGAACTGTAGCGGCCTCGGCGACGGGAATGAGCCACGGCACCTCGTAGAGCGAGGCGGGAGAGCCGGCGGGAGCCGGCGGCACTTTCCGGTCCGGCGGCGGCATGGCTGGCGATTCGTCTTCACGGAAGTCTGCCTCGACGGCCAGCGGCCAATCACCGGCCCGCGGCATGTCCTTCAGGTCGGCCGGGTAGAAGCGGTCCGGCGTCGTCCACCGCTCGTTCAGGTCCATGTACCGGATGGTTCCTTTGATCCTGGGCGCCGTGAACACGCGGTTGCGCGTGATTTCTCCGGTCTTGACGTCCACCAGCACGAACTCGGCGCGGTGGTCAAAGAACGCGCCGGGTTCCAGGTCCAGGAAGAAGAACCACGAATCGTTGATGATGTTCATGGGGATGGCTCCTTTGCGCGCCTGATAGACCACCGTCCCGGCCGCCAGCGGTTCGGGATAGGCGAACGCCAGCAGCGGCAGGACGCGGCCGGTGTCCTTCACCATTTCGGCGTGGACGGATGACACAACCTGCGCGACCACGCGGTCCTTGGCTTTGGCCTGATCGACCGTGATCTCCCCCACCGTCAGTTCCGGACACCACCAGCCGAACCAGCTGCACAGCCAGCCTTCGTCGGGCTGCTTCAGCACGGCGTGGCCGTTTTCATCGATGACGAACTCGTGACCCTCGACCGTCAGCACGCCGTCCTTATAGTTGTCGGACTGCTTCAGGATGTCGCCCGGCGTGGAGCTCCCGGTAACTTCGACCGGTTCGGAGAACCGGAGCTCGCCGGCGTACCCGGCGGCGGCCGAGACGGGCTGGGTCATCATCGCGAGCGTCAGAACGCCCGCGGAAACGCGGTGAAGGGTGTTCATGAGGCAAAACGCTACTCTCGGGCGACATGGCAGGCAAGCTGGTGCCGACGGCGTACATCGCTGGTATACTCCGGGCACTTTCCTTTTCCCATCATGCCCGCTTCCCTCTCCAAGTACGCCGATCAGTTCGTTTCCATGGCGATGGTCTATCTGCCGCAAGCGCTGTTGGCGCTGGTCGTACTGGTGATCGGCTTCTATTTGGTGCGCATCGCGGTTTCGATCATGGACAAGGCGCTGACCACGCAACGGGTGGACCGGACGCTCGCAGGCTTCTTGCACAGCATGGTGACCATCGTGCTGAAGGTGCTCATTCTGATTACGGTGGCCATGATGGTCGGCATCCAGATGACATCGTTCATCGCCATTCTGGGAGCCGCATCGTTGGCCGTCGGCTTGTCGCTGCAGGGCAGCCTGAGCAATCTGTCGGGCGGCATCCTCATTTTGTTCTTCAAGCCGTTCCAAGTCGGCGACGACATCGAGGCGCAGGGCCAGCGCGGCACCGTGCACAAGATCGAGATCTTCTCGACGCTCATGAAGAGCGCTGACGGCACGAAAATGATCATCATCCCGAACGGCGCGCTGAGCAACAGCGTGATCGGCAACTACAGCCGCAAGTAAGCGCATGCAGAAAACGGCATCCCGCTAGTCGGGAAGCCGTTTTTTCGTGCCAAAATTTGCATAAATAAAAAAATATCGTATCGTACGTTTATGGGCGTTCAGCGCTATTCGACGGAATTCGAACCCGAGGCCGACCGACACACGATCGCGGACTCGCGGACGGGCTACTGCATGCATATCGCCTTGCCGCCGCGATCGCTGGGCATCGTCAACCGGGTGGCGTTTTCGTCGCGGATCGGCAAAAGTCTCAAGCCGGTGCCGATCACCAACCGCGACATCCCGCAGTACCGCAGCGAGCTGCCGGAGCTGCCGATTAACCCGGCGCTGCGCTACACGGAAATCGGCGGCGGGCTGGGCCAACTGGCCGAGTACTTGGTGAAGCATCCGCAGTACGCCGGCAAGCGTCCGATGATCATCGATCCGGCGAACTACGACGCCATGAGCAAGCTGATGGACTACGCCCTGGACCACGCGTCGAAGCTGGATCTCGCGCAGGAGACGCAATCGCGCATCATGGATCTGGCCGTTCGCTGCGACGTCATCCGGGACGCGACTCGGGTACATCTGGTCAACACGACGTTCGCCGAGGCGTACGAACGCCTTCGGATCTGCGGCAGGGCCGACGTGGTGGTGGAGTTGTACGGAGCCTCCCTCTACCCGGACGTGCAAGGCGAACCCTCGGTCGAGGTGCTGGAGGCAAGCAGGCGAAACCACGAGCGCTACGTGCATCTGCTGAAGCGCGACACGAAACACGAGCCCCAGGGCGTCATCTGCATGATGATCCCCTCACGCGGATCGCACGTGACGAAATTCGGCGAAGCGTCCTTGAATTTCTAGCGTCTGCAAGCGATTTTTCCGTGCATGCCGGGCCAAAGATTGACCCGCATGGAACGGCCCGTATCATCGCCGGGTTTGCATGAACGGACAAGCCGCATCCGCGCCGCCGGCCCACGTTGAAACCGTCGAACGCCTTTCCGCCGCCATGTGCGGCGACATGATCGAACGCGAAGCGGGGCAGCGTTTTCTGGTGCTCACCGCCGCCTTCCGCGACGAACTCGTGGGCCTGATGCTCGCGAGCGAAAAACCCGATGCGGTGCTCCGCATAGGCATTGCGATTTACAGTCAGGCGCTGAACGCCGGCGACACGTCGGCGTGCGTGGAAATTCTGCTCGATGCGGTGCACGGCACCCGCCGCTGCGTGGATCGGACGGTGCGCGGGGC
>CAYSWB010000020.1:0-21908 GCA_964434575.1 uncultured Candidatus Peribacteria bacterium
CAACGCGCAGCGCCGCTCCGACGTGAACACCATCCTGAACGCGGTGTACCAGTACGCCCTGGACAACAACGGAAACATCCCGACCACCATCACCACGGTCCCGACCCGCGTCTGCAAAAGCGGTGCGAACGTCAGCTGCGCTGGCGGCATCAACCTGAACATGCTGACCGGCGCCTACGTGGTCGCCCTGCCGGCCGACCCGCAGTCCGCCACGGCCACCGGCACGAACTACATCATCTCGAAGAACGCCACCACCAGCCGCATCACGGTGTCGGCTCCGGGCGCCGAAAACAACGTGACGATCACCGTCACTCGCTAATCTTCGCTTCAAGAAGCCAAAAACCCTCCTTCCCGGGAGGGTTTTTCGTAGGGGGTTTTCACGGCTGATGACGTGGTAAAAACGGCTTGTTTCTGCTATAATTCAAAGATTACGCATACGCGCGTGCAAACCAAACAAACCCTCCCCAACGGCTCGCTCCGAAAAACGCTGTTCCTCGAGACGTCCATCCTGCTGGCGTTCGCGGTCATCGTGACCGTGATCGCGGCGCTCTTTTTGGCACGCAACGAGATGCAGTCCCGCGCCGCGGCGCAACTGCAGTCCATCATCCATGCCAAGGAAGAATTGCTGGAGAACGTGACCGCCGCGCAGCGCGAGCAGGTCGCCGAGCTTGCCAACGACGCCGACCTCACGCGCATCGCCGCCGTCACCGACATCATCGGATTCCAGAGCCTCTTCACCGTCGGCAAAGACGGCTCCGTCCGTAAGCTCGTGGGCGAAGGACCGTCGGCCGAATTGCTGGCTTCCGTCATTGCCGGACGTGCCGGATCCACGCGTTTCGTCGCGTCGTTCTCGCGCCGCGGCTGGGACACGTACGCCATCGCCGCACCCATGAAAAACGGCGAGGTGATGGCCGCCACGTTCCGCGCCGAACCGCTGCTGAACGAACTGCTCAGCGTGGATGAGCTTGGCCAAACCACCGACGTGCTGCTGGGCGCGAACCGCGGAGGTGAACTGGTGCTGCTGCACCAGGCGCGCGGCAGCCGCACGGCTTCCCCGCTGGAGCTGGGAAGTTTCGGCACGCAACTGGATCGCGGATCCGCTCTGGCCAAAGCCATCCAGGGTCGTGAAGGCATCGAACAAACCGTGGACTACGCTGGCATCGGCGTGTTGGCCGCATACCGCACGTTGCCGTCGGTCGGCTGGGGCATCGTGGTGCAGATCGACCGGCACGAGATCGACTACCCGCTGTTCGGCCTGGCGCTGAAGCTGCTCATCGCCGGCGGCGCCTTGATCCTGCTGCTGTCGCTGACCATGTTCAGCCTGGCGCAGCGCATCACGCAGCCGCTCCTGGACCTGACCCGCAAACTGGAAGGACTGGAGGCGCGCAACTGGCGCTTCTCGCGCAGCATTTACACGGGCAACGAAATCGAGCGCCTGGACGACGCCGCGTTCGACCTCACCGGCCGCCTGCGCCAATCGCACGACCACCTGGAAGAGCTGGTGCGCGTGCGCACGAAGGCGCTGATGGAACAGCATGCCCAGGACGACGCGATCCTCCAGAGCATCGAATACGGTCTCATCGTCACCGACGCCGACGGCCGCGTAACCCTCCTGAACGGCTCGGCCGAGCTGCTGACGGGATGGACGCAGGCCGATGCCGCCGGCAAGCCGGTGGACGGCGTGCTGAGCATCATGACCAAGGACGGCAAGCCCGTGGAGGGCGCGTTCCACCCGGTGAACGGCGTACTGGCATCCAAGAAAGCGTACGCGCCAGCCGCAGACCCGCAGCTCTCGCTGAAACGCAAAGACGGCTCACCCATGCCGCTGTCGCTTCGCATCACGCCCATTCTGCGCGGCTGGCACTGTTCCGGCACGGTTGCCATCTTCCGCGACATCACCGAGGACCGCCGCATCGACCGGATGAAATCCGAATTCATCTCGCTGGTCAGCCACCAGCTTCGCACGCCGCTGTCGTCCATGCGCTGGTATTTGGAAATGCTGCTCACCAAGGATTTCGGCCCGCTCAACGAGGACCAGCAGGGCTACGTGGAACAGGTCGCGGCATCCAACGAGCGCATGGTTCGCCTTGTGAACGCGCTGCTGAACGTGTCGCGCATCGAGCTCGGCACCATGAGCGCCGGCCAGGACGACGTGAAGCCGACGACGATGCTGCAGGACATCGAGAAGGCCACCGTGCAGGAGATCGTCAAACGCAAGTTGCGCATCGAATACGACCTGGACGGCTACGTCGAAAAAACGATCAAGACCGACTCCGTGCTGCTGCAGCTGATTTTGGAAAACCTGCTGCTGAACGCCGTGAAGTACAGCCGCGAAGGCGGCGTGATCACGGTGGCGCTGCGCGGCGGGGATTCCTGCACGATCACGGTGTCGGACTGCGGCATCGGCATTCCGCCCGAGGAACAGCACAAAGTGTTCAGCAAGCTGTTCCGCGCAAAAAACGCGCAGTCGTCGGACACCGACGGCAACGGACTGGGCTTGTACATCTCGCGCATCGCGGCCGAGTCGATCGGCGCCGAGCTTACGTTCAAGAGCTCCTCCGACCGAACGGCATTCAGCCTGAAGCTGCCTCTCACGACGCCGACATCGTCGCCGACATCTGCAGCACAGACGCCGCCCCCGCGATAAGCAAGGCAGTGCACAACCCCGCCGCCACGTCGTCCAAGAGGACGGATACCGGCGTGTTCCGCCTGTCGATGAGGCGGATGCCGAGCGGCTTCACGCTGTCGATGACACGGAAGACCGCGAACGCGAAAAATGCCGGCAGCACCGCGATTCCAGGCTCAAGAAGCTGCGGTGCCATGGCGACCAACATCCCCAGGAACTCGTCGATGACGACGTAGGGCTGGTCCACGTCGCCTTTCGGCACGCCGCGTTTCAGGCCCAGCAACGAGCAAGCGAACACCGCTGCGAATAGGGCGCCGAACGCCCACCAGCGGGCTTCCGGGACCGGCGGCAACGCGGCTTCCAGCGCCAGCAGCATCACCGCGGACGCGGCGCTGGCCAGCAGTGCCGGGCGCCACGAAGCGAAGCCGATGCCGCCGAGGCTGAGGAGCAGCATGCCGGGGGTTTGGCGGTTGTTCTGCATGAAGAGTTAGTACCAGACGTCTTTCCAGCCGAGCAGGTACGACGTGCAATTGGCCAGCAGGCTGAGCAGCGGCGCGGCGACCAGCAGCACCAGGATGTCCACGAAGTCCGCACGATACAGCGGCATGATGAAGATGACCGCACCGACCACGTAGTCGATGCCGTCGAACACAGGCCAGGCGTGGCCGGCCGCGATGCCGACGCGGCGCTTCACGAAGCTCTTGGCCAGGTCGCCGAACAGCGCGCCGAAGCCGAGCAGGAAGCCGACGAATGCGCTCTGCCAGAACGACGTGTGCAGCTCGGTAAGCGCCTTGAAGAACCACAGGTCGCGCAGCGCGAACTGGATGAGCGCGCAAACGACTGCGGCCGCAACGCCTACGACGAACCCGCGGTAGGTCTTGTTGGCGCCGAACAGGCGGGTAGCGATGGGCGTGGTCCAGCCCGTGATCCCCGGAATCTTCCGGGCCACCACCGGCGCGCCGTTGGCGATGAATGCCGGCAGGAAGAGGTACAACACCTCCGGGATGCTCATGGGCGGATTATGCACCCCGGCACGGCGCTTTTCCATGGGCAAAGCCGCAAACTTCTCCTGGCGCGCGAGCGACGCTAGCATGCGGTTATGCGCGCGGTGATTCTCGGCGGCGGCGGATTCTTGGGCAGGCACCTGACCCGGTTGTTGTCGGACGATCCCGGCATGTCCGTCACGGCCGCGGGCCGCCGTCCAGCGTCCGACGCATGGAAGGCATTCGTGGGCAGCCGCCCGAACGCATCGTTCGCCGCCGGCGTGGACGTCTCCTCCCCCGCCGTGCAAGAGCTGGTACACGGCGCCGACGTCGTCTTCAACCTGGCGGTATACGGCTCGTACGCGGAGGCTGATTTTGAAACGAGTAAGGCCGTCAACGCAGCCGGGGCGATGAACGTGGCCGCCTGCTGCGACGCCGGGGGAGCGGGGGCACTGGTGCACGTGAGCTCGGTGGCCGCACTGGGCTTGCCGAAGCCGGGACAGACGTTCGAGGAAACCGCCGCGTTCGACTGGGAAAACATGCGGCAGAACCCGTACATGCGCGCCAAACGGATGGGCCAGGACGCGGTGCTCGGCTACCCGGCGAAACGCACGCGGATCATGGCCGGTCTGCCCACGCTGATCATGGGGCCCGAGGACAAGGAGAACTGTCTGGCGTTCTTCCGGATGGCCGCGAAGTCGCCCGTGATCGTGTCGCCGCCCGGTTCCACCTGCGTGGCCGACGTGCGCGACGTTGCGGCGGGGCTGGCCGCCATCGCGAAGAACGGCGCGGCCGGCAACGCGTACCTCATCGGCGGCGAGAACGTGTCGTTCCCGAGCTTGTTCCGCGCCATCGCCGAAGCGCTGCGAACCGGAAAACCCGTCGTGACGATTCCGCGCGCCATGCGAGAGCCGCTCTACGGCCTGGTCGGCCTGTTGGAGCGCTGCAAGCTGGCCGGCGGCGGCAGCGCCGCCAAGTTGGACGTGAGTTTCGCGGACCGGCCGGTGAGCACCGCCAAGCTGCGCGCGCTGGGCTGGAAGCCGGCACACACGCTCAAGGAAACCGTGTCCGACGCGGCGGCCTGGTACCGGGCGGAGAGATTGCTCTAAGATGAAGCCCATGGGTCTTGCCAATCAACTGACGTTCCTGCGCCTTCTGCTCGCGCCGGTGTTGACGATCGTGCTCCTGAGCGGCATGCCGCACTGCATCGCCATCGCGGCGGCGCTGTTCGTGGTGGCCGCCGCCACCGACATCGTCGACGGGCGCATCGCACGCGCCGAGGGGACCGCCGGACGCGTCGGCGGGCATCTGGACGGGCTGGCCGACAAGCTGCTGTGGAACCTGTTGCTCTTCGCGTTCACGTATCTGGGCATCGTGCCGTTCTGGTTTGCCGCCATCACGTTCACGCGTGACGCGGTCGCCACCGAATTCAAAAGCATCGCCGCCCACAAGGGCGTGAAGATGGCCGTAACGTCGTTCGAAGGCAAAGCCAAGGTCCTGCTGCAGACCATCGGCGTGGCCGCCGGTTTCGCCGGCATGCTCGGGTTCGACTACGCGCTGTTCCCCGAACAGTACGGCATCCTGCTGCTGCAGTCGTGCATGGTGTTCTTCACCGCCGCACTGATCTTCGGGCTCGTCAATTTCTACAAAGACGTCGTCCGGAACTTCGCGAAAGTGATGCTCTAAGCGCCGGGCTTAGTGGTTCTTCATGAATGCTTTGAAGTTGTCCGCGAATGCTTTCGGCGGCACGACGACGCTCAGGATGCATCCCAGCAACATGGAGTAGTACGCCCACTCGCGCAGGCGGAACGCATCGGCGAAGGCCGGGAGCTGTCCGGCTTCCACGCACAGCGCCGCCAGGCCGATGACCAGCGAGAACGCGATGAAGAAGCCCTGGAAGCGGCCGATCTTCGTGTCGCCCACCGCCGGCTTGTAGCTGATGAGGTAACTGCGGGCGCCGTTCACGATGATCATGCGCGCCAGCACCAGTTCCAGCAGCCACAGCGGATACAGGCCCTTGGACTGCAGGAACACGAAGTACATGAGGATGAGGAGTTTGTCCGCCATGGCGTCCAGACATCCGCCCAGCTTGGTGACCTGGTTGTAATTGCGGGCGATGTGGCCGTCGATCATGTCCGTCACCAGGCCCGACAGGTAGATGATCGCCGCGATGAGGACGTTGTGGGGAACCTGGTCCAAAAACAAAAACGTAACTCCTATCGGCGCGAGCAACACCCGCAGGATGGTGAACTTGGTGGCGGTGTTGATGAGATGGCTCATGGTCAGATGACGGGAACGGATGCGCTTTCGACTTCCAGCACCACCGGCAGGTGGTCGGATAACGTGACGTCCTTGAGCACGCGCACGGACTTCACCTGGACGTCCGGCGACGTCACGAACACGTCGAGCATCTTTTTGGGGCGGTGCGAGGGGAACGTGCCGTGGGCCGGATCGTTGGCCAGTTTCATGCCCATGGCGTGGAACGGCGCCAGCTCCTTGGTGCCGGCGAAGATGTTGTAGTCGCCGCACGTGATGGACTTCTGGCGCTTGCCGGCCAGCGAGGAGACGACGTGGAACTGATGCTTGCGGACCCAGCGCAGCAACGAGTTGTGGCTGAGGAAAATGGAGAATCCGTTGTCGAACTGAGCCTCGATGAGCAGGCGCTTGAAGCCGCGCTCGAAGTAATGGCGCTGGACCGAAAACGGCTTCGTGGAAAGCACGCAGGAGGACTTCTTCTTGTAGAAGGGCGCGCGACTGAAGAAGCTTCCGGCGCGGTACTTGTTGGAGACGTCGCTGTATTTGTACTTCTGGAGCAGGCGGTCGATGATCGGCGCGTCAGAATCTATTTCCACGAAACAGCACACGTCCGGCTTCTCGCGCTCGATCAGCTCATGCAGGCTGTCGATGTGGTGCTTGCGCTTGCGCAGCGGGCCGACCAGGTGCCGGAAGCCGTGCGAAACATAGCGGCGTGCGGAGCCGTCGACGCCGGTACAATACGCCAGGTTGTACAGAAGGACTTTCATGCGAGAAGGGTGCGGGAAATGACGGCGAACAGTATGCCCCGAATCGCCTCGAAAGGACACCTTCCATCGGGTCTTTTCAATGGTTTTTTGGCTTCTGAAACCAAAATTTGACATTTCATTCAAATATGACAAAAGGTATAATAGAGATAGTTCTTTGGATGCACCAAGAACAGACCGTTCGGCGCCGCACGATGCGCGCGCCGGACACAACCCAAACCCAAGACCGTGCAACGCACGGGAAAGGCAAGGTGCCGCATGCCGAATTACATGCGCACGCTGGTCAACTCCAGCACCAACCAGATGACGCGACTGGCCATGTTCGCGGTCCTATTGCTCCTGATGGCCTGCCCCGCCATCACCGCCGACGACAAGCTCACGCCCGCCAAGGAGATCACCGACAAGCTCAAGAAGGCGGGTGACAAGCACGAGATCAAGGCGGACGACAGCGGGTCGATCGACGTCACCCTGACCATCGGCGGCAAGGCCCACAAGGCCGTGGCGCACGTCGGCGAGAAGGGGTCGATCGTGTGGTCGCTGGAGGAGTTCGACGACGGGGACAAGAAGGTCACGGCGCTGGTCCTGCGCTTCAACCGCCCGGACAAGGACAACCCCAGCCTGATGTTCAAGACCCTCGCGCCCGAGATCGAACAACTGGCGCTGACGGTCCGCGACGATCAGGACTACGGGGCCAACGTCTACACGGGCGTGGACAAGGGCGGCGACGAACCCGAAGACGGGAAGGTGCGGAACATGTGGAGCAGCATGGGGAACTACGGCGACAAGGCCGCCCCCTCGAAGCTGTTCTATGTGACCCCGGCCTACAAGAACGACAAGGACACGGCCGAAGGCACGCGGGGACTCTTCATCTCCGCGGTCCCGCAGCCGACCACCCCGCCCAAGGTCGGCATCGTGTTCGGCCTGACGAAGTGGAAGGCGAAGAAGAAGGACTGAGTTCACCGCATCCAAAGGACTAGACCAGCGAGGGATCGCTGAGTCGCGGCCGGCGCTCGTAGCGCCGGCCATCCTTTGCGTACGCGAAAACTGGAGCCGCCTATCGGATTTGAACCGATGACCCACGCATTACAAGTGCGTTGCTCTACCACTGAGCTAAGGCGGCTTACAACTCTGATGATACGAGAGAACAAATGACAAGCAGTGCTCTTTTGACGATCTGCCGTGCATCATCGGGTATTTGCACAGGCCCGACAAGCGGCAAAAACCCGGCATCTTGATTGTCTGAAAGCCTGAAATACGGCATAATGAGAGTCCTGCTCTTTGGGCGACCGCCGCGGTACTTGTACCGGGGAGGAACGTCCGGACACCGTTGGAACGCCATGTGGGTAACGCCCACCCGCGCGCGATATATCCAAAACGCGCGCGAGGACAAGTGCCACAGAGACGAGTCCCGTCACGTACATCTCCGGTCTCCGGGGACCAAACGATGGGAGTGAAACGGCCCTACGGGGCATCTCGGCCGCGCAAGCGCCGGATCGGTAAACTCTTGGTGGTGCAAGGAGGAATTGGGCGATTGGGATTTCTGATGGTTCCGTCAGACCGATTGCCCCTCCGCTTGAGCCTTTCAGTAATGACTGGCCTAGAGAGATGGTCGCCTCCCCCTCACGGGGAAGACAGAATCCGGCGTACAGAAGGGCAGGACGAAGCACATCCGATTCATTCGGGTGTTTTTCGTGTCCCTACCCTCACCCGCGCTCGCCATGCGAGCGCTTCCCTCTCCCGCTAGCGGGAGAGGGTAAGGGTGAGGGTAGGGACACTTCCGCTATACTCACGCCCTGTGAAGTATTCCGAGATCCTCTTCGGCGTCCTGCGCGTGCCGCTGGATGCGTTGGCCGCGCTCGCCGCACTGCTGCTGGCGTACCGCCTGCGCGAAGCCAATGTGGACCTGCTGCCCGGCGTACAGGTCATCACGCAACCGTCGAATCTGCCCGAATTCGGATACTACGTGCAGAGCTTCGTGCTGCCGTGGGTGATCGCCTACGTGCTGGTGCTGGCCGTGCTACGCCTCTACCACCTGCGCACCACGCTGGGCGTGTGGCGCGAGCTGGGCCGCGTGGTCGTCGCGTCGGGGCTGTGGCTCACGCTCGTCATCGCATGGTTCTTCTTGGTCGAGCGTCAGCTGTTCTTCTCTCGTGCGCTTCTGCTGCAGGCCACCGTCCTGCTCACCATGTTCGCGCTGGCCGGACGTGCGGCCGTGGTGCTCTTGCAACGAGCCTGCCTGCGGCGCGGCGTGGGCGTGCGCACCGTCGTATCGTTCGGCGGGCTGGACCTGCCCGAAGTGATGCGAGACGCGCTGCGCGGCGACGTGCGATTCCGCTACATCGGTCACTTGTCGGACTTGGAAGGGCTGCAGCGCTTCGAACACGAACGGAAGATCGACCTCATTTTGCACACCGACCCGCGCCCGAGCAGCGAAGAAACAGCCAAGCTGATCGACTACTGCCGCAGCCACCACGTCGGCTATTCGTTCCTGCCGCCGGTATTCGCCGATGCGCCGCACCAGTTATCCATGGACCGCCTGGGCATGGTGCCGCTGCTGAAGTTCGAGCCCACGCCGCTGGACGGCTGGGGCCGGGTCTGGAAGCGTCTGTTCGACGTGATCGGCGGGTTACTCTTCCTCATTGTCCTGAGCCCGCTGCTGCTCGTCTCCGCGCTGTTGGTGCTGGTCACCAGCGGCTGGCCGGTGTTCTACATCAGCAAGCGCGTGGGTCAGCACGGCATCGGCACGGTGCCGGTGCTGAAATTCCGAACCATGGTCCGCGACGCCGACGCCCGCAAAAAGGAATTCGCCGAGCTCAGCCACCGCGACGGGCCGCTGTTCAAGATCCAGAACGACCCGCGCGTGACGCCCATCGGCCGTTTGCTCCGCCGCTGGAGCATCGACGAGTTCCCGCAATTCTTCAACGTGGTCGCGGGGCAATTGTCATTGGTGGGCCCGCGTCCGCATCTGCCCGACGAAGTGCAGAAATACCGCGAGGACCAGCGCCGCGTGTTCGCCGTGCGCCCGGGTGTGACGGGATTGGCACAGGTGTCCGGCCGCTCCGATTTGAAATTTGAAGAAGAAGTCCGCTACGACATGCAGTACATCGAAGAATGGTCCCTGGCGCTGGACGTGTGGATTCTGTGGCGCACCGTGTTCGTTGTGCTGTGGGGGAAGGGGGCTGATTAAAGAAATGACATCTGCCCAGTGTCCGCCTTCTTCTTCGTAGTCTTCGGTTTCGCCGGTGCGACTTCTTTCTTCGTGAATCCGGCCGGCATCGGCGCGGCGACACCGGCTTTACCCAGTGTCTGCATGTACGCCTTCACCTGCTTGCCATAGCCCTTGGTCTTCAGGCGCTCGTCCAAGTACTCTGCCGTGGCGGCGTCGGTCCGGTGCTTGCAGAACGTGCGCAGCAAGCGGAACAAGCGATGCATGAGGCGCGGCAACGAGTACTCGCCGAACGGGTCGCGGAAGCGGTGGGCGCGGCGTCCGATGACGGCGTGCGACGGATGGTCGAACGGCAACGTCTGGACCAGCAGGCGGTCCACGGTGCCCGGCGGCAGCTCGAACGTCTCGTACGTCCACGGCGTGACCACCAGCATGGCCGGGGCCGGGGCGGCGGCGAACTCGGCCTGCATCCTCCCCTGTCCGCCATTGAAGCCCTGGCAGATAAGCGTGGTGCCTTCTTTTTCCATGCGCAGCGCGTGCTTCACGAACACGTCCTCGATGATGCGCTTGCTGCCCACCAGCACAACCGTCTTGCCGGTCACGGGGCCGGTGAAGATCGCCTGAAGTCCCACGCCTTCCGGGAACGCGACCGTCGGGCCGGACACGGACGGGTCGGCCAGACGCGTGACCGCCGTCTTAGTGCCCACGGCAAGGATGGCGCCGAGCGTCTTGTCACTGCCGGGCGGAATGAGCAGCGCGGTCGGATGAACGTCAAAAAGCCGCTCCTTCAGCACCGCAGCGATGTCCTCGGGCACGGACTTTAAGTGGCGACTACCGTCCTGGAAGACTTCCATCCAGGTGATGCGACCGGGCAGGTTCTTGAGTTCCAAAATCTTGGCGACGTGCTCCAGGTATTGGCGCACGCGCGGCGACGCGCCGCCGAGCACCTGTGGCAGCAAGTCACGCAAGCCTTCGGCCTCGCGGCTGCCCAAGTCCGCGCCGATCACGTAACGGAGATCCGTGCCGCCGCGGGTTTTCTCGATCCAAATTTCCAGCAGGTCGGCAAATTTTGTCAGTGTCGCGTCGCCGGCCGAGCCCGCGCGCAGCGGGGCGGCGGGGCAGTACCAGCCGTACGCAGTGGTGGCGGTGTCCTCCAGCATGGATGCGTCGTCGATGACGATCTCGCAGTTCTTGCCCAGCAACGCCGATTTGTCCTCGGCCAGCTTCAGCAGCTCCTGATGATCGACCACGACCATCGGCGAGTCGGCGGACACCTGTTTCAGATACGCCTCTTCGCCCCTGGCGCAGGCCAGCTTGCCGGTCCACACCGCATGTTCGTCGCCGTGCAGCGGGATCTGCGCGCGAACCTTGGGCTCGTAGAGCTTCAGCTTCATCGCCAGCGTGCACTCGTCTTCGGTGAATGCGTCCTGTGCCATAAACGTCTCGGCCGATTCCGGACGCAGCACCAGCTCGGGCGGGTACAGCACGCACGCGCCGTCAGGGACGCCGAACCGGCGGACCCAGGCTTCGATGTTCTTCACGGCGGTCCAGCGCTGCATGTCTTTGGACGGCTTCATGCACGAGAGCACGAACGCCGGGTCGGTACTTTCTTCCACCAGCGTCACCGAACCGGCGGCCGGGGTGAACGCGGTCGTTTCGACCTTGCCCTTCGAGGGCGCCTTCACCACGCCGCGCTTCAGCCAGGCGGGCTTGGTGTTGCCGGCGGTCTCCGCGTCCAGCGCGGCCATCAGCATGCGGTATCCGGCCGGCGAACGCGCCGACACCGACACGATGTCCTCGCGCGACGCGGGCGGCAGCTGGATCAGGCGCTCCCAGCACTTGGAAAGCAGCTCCAGCGTGGCATGCACGTCGCCGAGCGCCCTGTGCTTGGGTTCGTGGTTCAGCTTCAGAACTTCGCTCAAGTAGCCCAGCGAGTAGCTGGCCAGCTCCGGGAAGACGATGCTTGCCAGCATGGACGTGTCGATCCACGCATGCGCGGACAAGTCCCAACCCTCACCCTTCAGCATGCCGATGTCGAAGCGCACGTTCTGCCCCACCACCAGCGTCTGCGGCGTGACCATGCCGGAAATCTCGGGCAGCACGTCGGCGAACGCCGGCTTGCCCTTCAGGTCCTCATCTTTGATCTGCGTGATGACCTGCACGTGCGGCGGGATCTGCCCTGGGATGGACAGCAGCTGCTCGTATTCGCGCGTCGTCTTGCCGCCGCTGACCGTCACGCAGGCGTACTCGATGACCCGGTGCGTACGCGGCACGAAGCCGGTCGTTTCGGTATCGAGCACGACGAGCGGCAGGTTCGGCAACTTCATGCGCGTGAGCATACCCCACGCCCCGCAATGGTCGCAGCCGAAATTCGGGCACGTTGTTGCCGCGTCCCCCGTGGGGGACGCGGCGGCTCGGCGGAATCAGTTAGACGGGTCGGATGATGGCCTTTTTGCCGCCCCTCCCGTCGTACAGGTAGATCATCCAGTACTGCCCGTGATCCGACGGAGACTGGATGACCACGCGGCGGTAGATGGCCTCTTCCGTTGCGTAGGTCTCGAGTCTTGCCCAGACAAACGGCATGATGGCCCCTGCCGGGCCAACGACCTCGCAGTACTCATCTTCGTTCTGCAGGACCTTCCAGGCGGGCAGCTCCTCGAGCTTGATCCTGGAGTTGATGAACTCGACATCCTTTCCTTCGAGTTCCCTGAGGTCATACGCCATCTTCTGGCCATTGACCTCAAACAGGTAGCCTGCCGGGCTCACACTGAAGAGGGTCGGAACCGATCCTCGTGCTCCGGCGACATAGTACGGACCTATGCACATCACGACTCTGACTCCGCACTGCTGCAGTTTCCACTCGCGAGTATTCTTCGCGACGCTGGTGGACTCTGCAGCGTGAGGACTTGGATACGACAAAGAGCGGCCGCGCATCATAAGCATGCTGTGCCGGATGTCAAAAAAACCGCGCCCCTGCGGACGCGGTTTGCTTGGAACCGGGATTACTCGGCCTTCTTCTCCTCTTCTTTGGCCTCCTCTTTCTTGGCCTTCTTCTTGGGCTTCTCTTCGGCGGCGGCCTCGGCCGGAGCTGCTTCGGCGGCGGGAGCCTCGGCTGCGGCGCCTTCGACGATCTCGCCGGCGGGCGGGTTCAGCATGGCGACGGCGACATCCTCGCCCTTCAGTTCGGCCAGCTTGGCCTTGAAGGCGGGCAGCTCCTCGTAGTTGTACATGTCGAGCTCGAAGCCGGTCAGCTGGGTGGCCAGGCGGATGTTCTGACCCTTCTTGCCGATGGCCATGGGGCGCTGGGCCTCCTCCACGAACACGGCGGCGCGCTTCTTGATGACGCGGCCCTCTTCATCTTTGTGCTCCTGGTCGTTGACGATGATGACGGCGGAGATGGAGGCCGGCTGCAGCGCGGTGGAGATCAGCTTGATGGCGTCCTCGGACCACTCGATCATGTCGACGCGCTCGCCGTTGATCTCCTCCATGACTGCCTGGATGCGCACGCCCTTCTGGCCCACGCAGGCGCCGATGGGGTCGATGCGCGGGTCGCCGCTCTTCACCGCGACCTTGGAGCGCATGCCGGCGTCGCGGGCGATAGCCATGATCTGCACGTCGCCGTTGCGGATTTCCGGAATTTCGAGCTCCAGCAGTTTGCGCACCAGGTTGGCGTGCGTGCGGGAGATGCGCAGCTGCGGGCCCTTGCCGGTCAGCTCGACCTTGTCCAAGTACACGCGGATGCGCTTGCCGGTGTAGTAGTGCTCGCCGGGGATCTGTTCGCGCCACGGCAGCGAGACCGTCATGCCTTCGACCTCGAGCGTGACCCAGTTCGGTTCGACCTTGGTGACGCTGGCGGTGAGCAACTCGTTCTCGCGGTCCTTGAACATCTCGAACAGCGACTTCTTCTCGACTTCCTGGAGCTTCTGGATGATCACCTGCTTGGCGGCCTGGGCGGCGATGCGTCCGTAGCCGACCGGCGTGACGTCGATCTCGATTTCGTCGCCTTCCTCGGCGTCGGGCTTCACCTTCTTGGCGTCCTTCACCGAGATCTCGAAGTTCTCGTTCAGGACTTCCTCGACGACTTCCTTCACCAGGATGACGGACGGCATGTCCTGATCCTCACGGAGGACGATGCGGATTTCCTGCTCTTTGTTGCCGTAGTCCTTGCGGTACGCGGTGGCGATGGCGAGCTTGACCGCCTCGAGAACGTCCTCGGGCTTCACGTTTTTCTCGGCGCAGATCTGGTTGATGGCTGCGATGAACGACGCTTTCATAAGATGATGGGAAAATGTGGGTGATCCGGGAAGGCCACCACTCCGTGATAACGGACTAGTGAAGCTACTCGAATCATATGCATTGTACGGGTCCAGTTGGCTTTACGCAAGGAAAAGAGCTTCCTTCAGCGCTCGTATTCAGGCGTGTATGGATTTCGTGGAGTCCTCGGGCAGGCCGGCTTGCGGCTTCTTTTCGCCGGGGCGGACAGGCTGGGCGTAGCGGGTGAGAATGTTGGCGATCAGCACGTCGGCATTCGTCACGCGCACCTTCCGGTCGGCATCGAATTCGATCCGCATGCCGGCAAACCAAGCCGCACGGCGGAACCATCCGCTTACAGTATCCCACTGCACCGTTTCGTGCAGATGGATGAACTTGTCCACCATCGCCTGCAGCTGCACGGTGACGGCCTGCACGTACTCGGCCGAACCCGCGGACGGCGACACGGGGGCATGCGCCGGCTGTTCGCCTTCGTGGTAGAGCTCCGCCACGTCGCCGGGCAGACCGAAATTCGCGTACGCGGCGGACACCGGCTTACCGGTCGCCATGGTGGTGATTTGGCGGCGAGCATCCGTGACGATGGTCGTGAGGCTGCGTGGCAGGACTGTCAGGTGCAAACCAGGGGTGCGATTGAGCGTGAGGTTCAGATGGCGGTTTTCGCTGATACGGGCGGAGCCGTGGCCGCCGGCACGGACGTAATCGCGCAGACGGAACGCCGAACTGCCGCCGCGCATGGTCATGGGACGGAGCGGGTGCTTGGCGCGGTAGATGATTTCCAGCATCTGCGACACCCGGTGCGCGGCCAGCAGGACGTGATCGTTCTCGAAGTCCTCGCGCGGCAGGTCGATGAAGCCGGTGGCGCCCGCCAGGCCCGGATCGGCGGCGAACTCGGCGGCGATTGCGGAGATGTACGTCGGCGCGATGTCGTGCGCGTCGGCGTCGTTGGTAACCAGCACGATCTCACCCGGGTCATCGTGGCCGCCCTCCAATGCCCGACGCATGGTGAGTGCCCCCAAGTCGCGCCGCATGCGGCCGATCTGGCGTTCCTGCGCCGGGTACGTGAGGGAGTGCACGCTCATGGGCACCCGGCCGGACTCCAGCATCTCGAACGCGTCGTCGAACGCCGGAGAATCCTCCAGATCCGTGCCGGCGGGTCCGTTTAAGAGCACGTTCACTTCGAATCGCACGCCTTCCTCCAGCGCCGTCTGGCGGGCATACAGTTCCAGCGTCCGGCCGAGCTCGCGCTCGGAAAACCGGGCCGGCACGTTCACGGCCACGCGCAACTGCGGGTGCATCATCCCGGTGGACAGGACTTTGCCCTCGGCATCCCGCAACTTGCGCATGCCGGCGCCGCTGTACTTCCGGCCGATGTAGTCATGGATTTCCCCGAAGGTCAGGGGATCGGTTGCCGGGCCGTGGGAAGAGGTGCTGACCTGCTTCATGAAGACCGCGATGCTAAGCATCCGGCCCCTCTTGTGCAAAGAATTCTCGACTCCGTGGGCGTTCAGGGCTTCGGTTAGCCAGCAAGTCCCTCCAAAAACGCACGCCGATGCTTGCCTGACATGTTCGGAAAACACGACAGTACGCGGTACGCCAACAGCTTCCAACCGGTCGGCACGCGGTCGAACCCCGGCACGCTCTTTTGCAGCGCGGCCGCCGACGCTCCGAGCGTGCGCATGCGCTCGATGGACTGCTCGAAGGTGACATGGTGATGGTGCAACGCGCGTGCGGCGGGGTCGTAGAGCAACGGCACCCCGGCATGCGCCAGCCGCATCCCCCACTCGATGTCCTCCCAGCCGTACATCGTCACGTCTTCGCGGAACCGGTGCGCCTTGGCGACGACCGTGGGCAGGCTGATGTGGCTGGTGTACGTGAAGAGATGTTGGCGCGCGGTCGGGATTTCTTTGCCTGCGTAGGACGCGAGCATGGGGTACCCGAACTGCCAGCCGGACGCTTCCAACCACGTCATGACGGGCGTGATACCGCACGCCGGGTCCCATGTGGTGAACCCCAGCAACGCGGCGCCGGGTTGCATGGGCCGCGCGTGCTTCGCGCAGGCATCGTCATGCAACAAAATGTCATCGCCGATGAACAAGACACGTGGCGCCGTCGCCAGCGCGACTCCGGTGTTGCGGGCGCTGCCCTGCTGCGACTTGGGGATTTCAAGGAAGCGGAAACCCGCCAAGGACGGCGTCGGGCCGTCTTGGGTTTGCCTGATGTGCTCGACGAGAGCGACGGTGGCATCGTCGTGGCCGTCGCTGACGACGATGACCTCCAGTTCTTTGGCGATGGTTTGCTTCTCCAAATGTTCCAGGCACTTCACCAGGATGTTTGCGCGCCGGTGGGTGGGGATGACGACCGAGAGCTTCGGCATGGGTTCCCATCATACCCTCTCTGCTAGGGTATGCGCGTGCGTACCTTGTACATCGACCTGGCGGGAGCCGAACGCGCGTTCGCGCTGTGCGACGGCGGACGGTTCGTGGGTTCGGCGAACGTGGATGACCACAAGGCAGAGGACAAACTGCTGCCCGCCGTGGACAAGCTGCTGCAAGACGCGGGCTGGACCCGCGCCGACGTGCGGCGCATCGCGGTCGTCACCGGGCCCGGCGGCTTCATGACCATCCGCGTCGCGCTGAGCATGGCCAACGCGATGGCATATGCGCTGAAGATCCCGTTGGCAGGCATCCATTTGAGCGACGTGTGGAAAGCGAGGATCGCGGAAAGCGATTGCGTGTGGCTGCATTCGACGAAAAAAACCCATGCGTTCGCGCGCGGCTTCGGCTCATTCGCCAAGCGCTTCCCCGAAGCCGAGCTGCGGGCTATCGCCGATCTCCGCAGCGAGTTGCCGAAGGACGCGCCGTGGATGGGCGAGCTGATCCCCGAGCACCTGGCGGCGTTGCCGGAGATCCGGAGGATCGCGAAGTCCAGGCCGCTGGACGCCGTGTTGCCGGGACTGCTCGACGGCCTCGCGTACGAAGAGAAAACACTCCTTCCCTGGTACGGTCGCGGGGCGTAGCCTTGCCGCGGACAGCCTGGTATCCTTAGCACCCCTAACTTCTTTGTATGTCCGTCATCGACGCCCTCAACAAGCTGCTTGGAGACCCGAACAAGAAAGAGCTGAAAAAGCTCCAGCCCGTCGTGCAACAGGTGCGCGAGATGGGACGCTCGGACAAGATCAAGAACCTGACCCTGGCGGATTTGCCGGCCAAGACCGCCGAGCTGAAAGAGCGCGTGGCCAAGGGCGAGACCCTGGACGCCATGTTGCCCGAAGCGTTCGCCGTCGCCATCCGCGCCTGCGAGCTGCTGGTCGGCCACGAAGAGAAGATCGGCGCGCAGACGTTCCGTTGGGACATGATCCCGTTCGACGTGCAGATCATCGGCGGAGCCGCCCTGCACCGCGGCTGCATCGCCGAAATGCGCACGGGTGAAGGCAAGACGCTCGTGTGCACCCTGCCGGTGTACTTAAACGCGCTCGCCGGCAAGGGCGTGCACGTCGTCACCGTCAACGATTACCTGGCCAAGCGCGACAGCCAGTGGATGGGAGTCTTGTACAAGGCGCTGGGCCTGACCGTCGGCGTCATCGTCCACGGCATCAACCAGGACGAACGCAAGGCCGCCTACGCCAGCGACGTGACGTACGGCACCAACAACGAGTTCGGCTTCGACTACCTGCGCGACAACATGGCCGGCACGCTGGAGCGCCAGGTGCAGCGCGGCCTGAACTACGCGATCGTGGACGAGGTGGACTCCATCCTCATCGACGAGGCCCGCACCCCGCTCATCATCAGCCAGCCCGCCGCGGAGAGCACGTTGAAGTACGGCGTGTACGCGCAGCACGTCCGTAACCTCAACGAGACCGTCCACTACCTGAAGGACGAGAAGCAGCGCGCCGCCACGCTCACCGAGGAAGGCATCAAGAAGATGGAGCAGCTGCTCGGCGTCGAAAACATCTATACCGAAAAGGGCTTCGAGGAGGTCCACCACATCGAGCAGGCGCTCCGCGCGCACGCCATCTACCAGCGCGACGTGGACTACGTGGTGAAGGACGGCGAGGTGATCATCGTGGACGAGTTCACCGGCCGCCTGATGCCGGGCCGCCGCTACAGCCACGGCCTGCACCAGGCCATCGAGGCCAAGGAAGGCGTGGCCGTGCAGCGTGAGAGCAAGACGCTTGCGACCATCACGTTCCAGAACTACTTCCGTCTGTACTCCAAGCTGGCCGGCATGACCGGTACGGCCAAGACCGAGGAGGAGGAATTCCAGTCGATCTACAAGCTCAACACGGTCGTGATCCCCACGCACCGCGCCATGATCCGCGCCGACAAGTCCGACGCGGTGTACCGCACGGTGAAGGCCAAGTTCACGGCCGTGGCCAAGATCGCCAAGGAGCGCAACGCCAAGGGCCAGCCGGTGCTCATCGGCACCACCAGCATCGAGAAGTCCGAGGCCATGAGCGCCTTGCTGACCGAGATGGGCGTGCCCCACACGGTGCTCAACGCCAAGCAGCACGAGAAGGAAGCCGAAATCGTCGCCAACGCCGGCCAGAAAGGCGGCGTGACCATCGCCACCAACATGGCCGGACGCGGAACCGACATCAAGCTCGGCGACGGCGTGAAGGAGCTGGGCGGCCTCGTGATCCTCGGCACCGAGCGCCACGAAGCCCGCCGCATCGACAACCAGCTGCGCGGCCGCGCCGGACGCCAGGGCGACCCGGGCGAGAGCCAGTTCTTCGTGTCCATGGAGGATGAACTGATGCGCCTGTTCGGCGGCGACCGCCTGAAGGCGATGATGGAGCGCATGAAGGTGCCGGAGGACGTGCCGCTGGAAAACCCGCTCGTCTCCCGCAGCATCGAGAGCGCGCAGAAGAAAGTGGAAGGCCGCAACTTCGACATCCGCCGCCACGTCGTGCAGTACGACGACGTCATGAACAAGCACCGCGAAATCATGTACAAGCGCCGCCAGAAAATCCTGGTGAAGATCGCCGAAGGCGCGGGCAAGCCGGCCGAGCCGAACGCCAAGGACTTCCTGCACGAAGAAGCCATCGAAGCCATGAAGAAAGAAGTGGCGGCGATCGTGGACCAGCACACTGTGGGCGACGACGAGGCGCAGTGGAACTACAAAGGCATGCTGGAGAGCCTGGGCGCCCTGCACCCGCAGCTTGGCACCGCGCTCACCGAACAGGAGCTCAAGAGCCGCCTGGAGCGCGAGAAACTCACCGAGCTGTTCGTCACGCTGGTCACGTCGTTCTATTCCAAGAAATCCGAGATGTACCCGGTCGACACGCTGCGCCGCGCCGAACGCATCATCGTGCTGCAGTCCATCGACACGCACTGGATGGACCACATCGACACCATGGCGCATCTGCGCGAGCAGGTGGCGTTCTCCGGTTACGCCCAGCGCGACCCGCTGATCGAGTACCAAGACCGCGGCTTCCAGCTCTTCCAGAAGTTGATCAACGACATTTCCGCGACGATGGTGCGCGTGCTGCTTCAGGCCGACTTCAACCAGTTCGCCCAGCAGGTCATCCGCCAGCCGAAGGAGGAGGATCTCCGGACCAACGAGGACGAAATCGAAGACAACCTGCAGTCCACGGTCGGCGTGAACCCCATCCGCCCGGTCACCCGCGGCGAGAGCAGCCGGCCCAAGCCGGGCGCGCCGAAGGTCGGCCGCAACGATCCCTGCCCGTGCGGCAGCGGAAAGAAGTACAAGAAATGCCACGGCCAGGACGAGTAGTCCCTACGCGTCCGCCATCAGGAAATCCAGCGTGGGTTTGTACACCCCGTCGCGGATTTCCGGTTCCTGCGCGTTGGTCAGCCCCATGTGACGGACACTCTTGCGGGCCACCTTGATGGGCGTGGCGTCGACGTTACGGTCGGCAGGACGGCCGTCGCGTGCTTCCAGCGCGCCGCCGGCGATGACGACGTCGTTACGCTGGTAGACGTTGTGGTACGCCTCCGGGCGCGCTCCGCCGGAGCGCATGGCGCGCGGCGGGAATTTGGATCCGGCGCGAATGGCGTCGATATACGCCGCCTTCGTCACGCGCAGGCCGGGCGGGATGTTCTCGGCGAGCTGGCGCGCGGTGTCGGCGCCATAGCTGTAGCCGAAGAAGCGGACCTCGCTGATGTCGATACCCTCGAAGACGCCGCGCTTGTTGAGCGCGTCCTCCACCACGTTGTCGATATGCGCCCGCGCCACCGCCGGGCTGTTGCGGACGCGATCCCGCAGGACGTTGCCCACCTTCAGCTGGACCACGTGGAATTTGCCGGTGCGCGAGACCTGCTCGAACGTGTGGCGAGCGCCGTACACCAACGACGCCGGATCGCCGGGGTTCGGGTCGTAGAGGCGCTCCTTGTTGCCGCCGACCACGAACACGATGGGGTGCGGCCGGCCATCGCGGACCAAATGCACTCGGGCGTAGTGTTTGCCGGTGTCTTCGGTCCCCTCGCCGCTCGCGACGTCGTCGGACGGCGCCACTTCGGTGCCAACGGGGGGCTCGAACAGGATGTCTTTGTGGTATTCGGCATGGGTTTTGCCGTACCGATTCTTCGCTGCGTCCACTTCGCGCTTCAGCGATCCGTCCACGACGGAACGCGCCGAATCCCGGACGCGGTCGCGGATGCCATCCACACGCAGCGCTGTTTCACGCTGTTCGGGCTGGACTTCCGGCGGACGCCGGCGGCCGAACACGGCCTTCAGCCGGTCGAGCGGACGCCGACGCGACGGGTTGGGTTCGGAGGGTGCGACCGATGGAACTTCTGGGTCCGGCATGGGTGTTGGTTTTTCTCATCAGTATACCGTATTTCGGCCTGTACGGCCATGTCGCCGCCTGATGCGGAAGCTTGGCAGTTTCACCCATAGCGTGAAAACCAGACCCTTGACCATGTACATTTACAAAAAATGTGTTTGAATGCATTTGTTCATGTTCTTTGGATCGTCGCTTCATTCAGCCCCGCAGAGTCATGGCGCGACCATGGTTGCGCGGGGCTGAACTACTTGGGCCCCAGAAAGCGTTACTGTATGCGTACGTTCTTCACGGGTGCGTGCTGGTTAGGCGGGGTGGTCTCGCTTTTCCTGCACGCGTGGGTTCTTGCTCTAGTTCTCCTGCTGGTTTCAGGTCTGGTCATGACGGGAATTCTGTTCCCCATGCCTCTACGGCCTGCCGTCAGCAACGACAAGACCATCCGCAACCCCAGCGACGTCGGCTTCTAAGCCGGCAATCCTACCAACAACATGAGCATCACCCCTGCCGAAAGGCGGGGGTAGTTTCTTTTGGTTCAAACGCCCTGGACGTATACTGTGACTCTCCTCCATGGCCCCCATCCCGCAGCAGATCATCGGCCACGAAAAGCAATGCGGCCAGCTGCTGCAGGACATCGCCAAGGGCAACGTCTCCCACGCGTACCTGTTCTCGGGTCCCGAGCACCTGGGCAAATTCACCGTGGCGCGCTGGTTCGCGCTGCACCTGCTTGGCGACAGCGTGCCGCCGGAAAAGAAAGCGGCCGTCCGCGACCAGATCGAGCGGATGATCCATCCGGACTTCCTGTGCCTGGATCAGCTGTGGATCGAGGAGTTGAACGAGGACTGGGGTGAAATCAGCAAGTATTCGAACATCGCGCAGCAGCACCGCTCGAAAGTTCCCAAGGCCCGCACCGACGTCATCGGCATCGACGAAGTCCGTGCCATCCAGGAGCGACTGCACGACACCGGTTCCAGCAAGCACTTCCTGTGCCTCATCCGCAGCATCGAGCGCATGCAGCCCGCGGCGGCCAACGCGCTCTTGAAGGTGCTGGAAGAACCGCCGCCGCGCGTGGTGTTCGTGCTCACGACCGAGGCCGAGTCCC
>CAYSWB010000021.1:0-18367 GCA_964434575.1 uncultured Candidatus Peribacteria bacterium
CGTCCATCTGGGCGGCGCCGGTGATCATGTTCTTCACGTAGTCGGCGTGACCCGGACAGTCGACGTGCGCGTAGTGGCGCTTCTCGGACTCGTACTCGACGTGAGCGGTGTTGATGGTGATACCACGGGCCTTCTCCTCCGGGGCGTTGTCGATCATGTCGTAGCTCTTCTTCTCGTCCGGCGGAGAGAAGTTGATGGAGAGAGCAGCAGTGAGCGTGGTTTTGCCGTGGTCGACGTGACCGATGGTGCCCACGTTCAAGTGCGGCTTGCTGCGATCGAATTTCTTCTGATCAGCCATAAGAGTAAGGGGAAGAGGAGAGAGGGGGAATTGCTTCGGAAAACCTATCCGTTGCGGGGCATGGTACAGGTCAAAGCCGTGAAAGTGTAGGGAAAGCGGGTAGGGGACGTCAACACGAATCAGACGGGGAATTGCGAGTTGCGGTTTTTTGACCGGACGGAGTCAGGGGAATCAGGTGAAACAAGAGAGTCAGAGGGGAAATCCCCTGATTCTCCTGCCTCCTCTGTTTCATCTGAATCCTTATTTGGCGGTCTCCTCAATGCGGCGCTCGCGGATGACGTTCACCTTGATGACGCCTGGGTACGTGAGCTCGGATTCGATCTTCTTGGCGATGTCCTTGGCAAGCTTGGCCTGCTCCAGGTCGTTGACCTTGCCCGCGTCGACGAACACGCGGATCTCGCGGCCGGCCGAGATGGCGTAGGCCTTGGAGATGCCTTCGAAGCTCTTGGCGGTGTTCTCGAGCTCGGTCAGACGCTTGATGTACGCCTCCATCGACTCGCGGCGGGCACCCGGGCGCGCGCCCGAGATGGCGTCCACGGCGGCGACGATGAACGCTTCGGCGGTCTGGATGGGAATATCCTCGTGGTGGGCCGCCACGCAGTGGACGACCTCCGGGCGGACCTTGAAGCGCTTGCAGATCTCCACGCCGATCTCGACGTGCGTGCCGGCGACCTCGTGGTCGAGCGCCTTGCCGATGTCGTGGAGCAGACAGCCTTCGGTCACGATGGACACGTCGGCGCCGATCTCCTCGGCGATCATGCGGCCTAAGTGGGCGGCTTCCACCGAGTGCTTCAGGATGTTCTGGCCGTAGCTGGTGCGGAAGCGCAGGCGGCCGATGATCTTCAGCAGGTCTTGCGGGTAGCCGGTGATGCCGAGCTCCTCCACGGCGCGCTTGCCGAACTCCAACATCATCTTTCCTACATCATCCTTGACCTTGTTCACGACTTCTTCGATGCGGGCGGGCTGGATGCGTCCGTCTTCCACCAGCTTTTCGAGCGCCAGCTTGGCGACGTAGCGGCGCACCAGGTCGTAGCCCGAGATGATCACGGCGCCCGGCGTGTCGTCGATGATGACGTCGATGCCGGTGGAGGACTCGAAGGCGATGATATTGCGGCCTTCCTTGCCGATGATGCGGCCCTTCACGTCGTCGCTGGGCAGCTGCACCACGGTGGTGGTGGACTCGGTGGCGACTTCGGAGGCGTAGCGCTGGATCGCCTCGGCGATCAGGCTGCGGGCCTTGGTCTCGGTCTCCTCCTCCATGCTCTTCTTGAGATGCTTCACCTGCTCGGCGAAGTACGGGGCGAACTCCTTCTCGAGCTCGGTCCACAGCTGCTTCTTGGCTTCCTCGGTGGAGAGGCCGGCGACCTTCTCAAGCGCCTCGCGGTGCTTCTTGGTCGATTCGCGCAGTTCTTCCTGCATCTGCTTCACTTCTTCTTCCTGCTTTTCGACGCGCTTGCGCTGCGTTTCAACCTCGCTCACCTTACGGTCGAGGCTCTTCTCTTTCTCTTCGATGCGGGCGGCGTCCTTCTGGAGCTTCAGCTCGATCTGCTGGGCTTCCAGGCGGGCGGCGGAGATGATCTCCTTGGCCTGAGCCTTGGCTTCGGCTTCGTTGGTCTTGAGCGAGCTGCGCTGCTCGATGACCTTCACGTTCACTTCGTTGAGCTCTTTCTCTTTCTTGTCGATTTCGGCCTGGAGCTTGGCGCCGATTTTCTTGCCCGAGCTGAACCAGAACCAGCCGCACAGAAGACCGAGCAGCACGCCGGCGATGAGTGCGCCGAACACGATGGGATAGTCCATGGAAATAAAGGGGGAAAGCGTGGGTGCTTCCCTCTTCAGCGAAACGACATGGTCACGGACACCGAGGCAAACCCGATCATGCGCGCAAACGCACTTTCGCTAAGGAAAGCGCTGGCTTGCGTTCAATCTGCGGGAAATTGGCGGGTGTCATGGGAGTCGTGTCAGGTGTGACGTAAGTCTCGCTGAAGGGTAAGGAAGATATTCCTATTGTAGATCATCCTGAGGGGCGCGGCCAGAGGCCTGGAACCGCTGCTACTAGCTGAAACATAGCAGGAAGCCGAAAACAGACATTGCCATACTTTCCTCTTTTTAGTGTGAAAATACTTTGGATACCCAGACTGACATGCGGATGGTCCGGCTCCGGTCGGAACCTCTCCGTTTGTGTTGCGCAAAACGAAAACAGCCGTCCTCCGCGCACGGGTACCCGGATGCCTCCTGTCTGGCGGGCGCGCCGGACGGTTTCATGGGGGCATGCACCTCCTCCGCCTCACAGCCGTCTTTCTTCTCTGCTGCGCCCCGCTCGCGGCACATGCCCAAGCCGCCATCAGTGAAGTGCTCTGGATGGGCAGCGACGTCAGTACCTCCGACGAATGGCTCGAAATCAGCCGCTTGCCCTGCGAAGGGGAGTGCCCGCCCATCGACTTGTCGGGCTGGACGATCACGTCCGTGAACTCGTCGGGCAACGAAGTCGTGGTCGCCCGATTCACCGGCGGCACGCTGCTCGCCGGCGCGCCGTTGATCGTAGCTCGCCAGCATGCCGAAACGTCGCGGCTACTCGGGGAGCCCGGCGTGTACGCGCCGGACCTGTCGCTGCCCAACACCAAGCTCCTGCTGAAGCTGTTCGATGCGGCCGGGACGCTGGTGGATACCGTGGACGACGGAGTGGGTGCTCCGTTCGCCGGCGCGAATCCATCCGGCGGCACTAAGGCGAGCATGCAGCGCGTCGATCTGGCACGTCCGGGCGCCGAGAAAGACAATTGGCGCACCGCGACGGCGGCTTCCGGATTCGACGAGGGCGCATTGGTGCTGGGATCGCCGGGTGCGTTGGAAGAAGGGCTTCCCGAGCCGCCCCCTGCCGGCAGCGGCGGAACGCTCCCGCCGCCCGATGATCCGGATTCCGGCTCCGGCAGCACGCCGGCAAGCCGGTCCGGGAGTGTCCTTCCGCCTCCTCCGCCGGCCGAGTACCCACGCGTGATCGTGCATGCCGCGTTGCCGAATCCGGCCGGCAAAGACGAGCTGGGGGAGTGGATCGAGCTGAAGAACCTGTCGCCGGACGCTGCCGTTCTCACCAGCTGGAAGCTGAAGGGAGAGGGGAGTTCCGGCGCGCCGAAGTTCTTCGCGCTCGACGGCAAGCTTGTGGCCGGGACGGCGACGCTCCGACTTTCCTTCGCCGAGACGCAGCTCTCGATGACGAACACGAAATTCACCGTGTCGTTGCTGGATCCGGCGGGCACCGAAGTGTCGTCCGTGTCGTGGGATGGCGCGACCGAAGATCGCGCGTACCGGCCGAACCTCTACGCCGAGCTCGCCATCCGCGCGACGGTGAGCCGCGTCATCGACGGCGATACGCTGGAGGTGGTGTTCGATGAAACACCGGCTCCCGATGCGCGGACCATCGCGACCGTACGCTTGATCGGCGTCGACGCGCCGGAGTCGGTGCATCCCACCCGGAAGCCGGAGCCGTATGGAACGGAGTCCGCAATATTCCTTCGAGGGCTTCTGGAAAAGAAAAAAGTTGAACTACAATTTGATACAGAAAACTGGGATGCCTATGACCGGCTCCTGGCGTACGTCACCGTCGATGAACAGATTCTGGCTCAGGAGCGGTTGCTCGGGACGGGGCTGGCCAGGGTGTATCCCGACTATCCGTTCGCACGCCGCGGACTTTTCGACCAGTACGAAGCCCATGCCAAAGCCCGCAAGGTCGGCATATGGTCTTCGCCGTCGAGCACGCCGGAGTACAAGGCGCCCGTGGCGCTGGAGGTCGCCGCGATCGTCACGGGTCACGTGCCCACCGCGAGCGGCACGGTCACGCCCAAGACCGGCGCGGTGTTTGAACCGGCGTGGTCGGACATGCGCATCGGCGAGATCTACGCCTATCCGCTGAAACAGGAGGCATTGCCGGCAATCGGGGAGCATGACCGCCGCATCCGCGCCATCCTGCTGCAGGAAGAGTGGATCGAAGTGCGGAATGCCGCCGATGCGCCCATCTCGCTGCGGGGCTGGAAGATCCGCGTTGGCGAGGGCTCCGGAGCCAGGAACTATGCTCTCAAAACACAGGAGACAGTGCCATCCGACGGCATCGTCGTGCTGCCGGGCTCGGCCGAATCGTTCAAGCTGCGCGACGATGGAAACGCGGTCGCTTTGGTCGCGCCCGACGGCACGATCGTATCCGCCACGGCGTATCCGAAACTGAAGGCCGGCCAGGCGTGGCTGCCTGCCGAAGGCTGCGTGACCGACGACCCCACGCCGGGCGCGGAAAACCGTTGCGTGGCGGGATCGGCGCCCAAGACCGCGGCCAAAACGACCACGAGGAAAACCGCGAAGCCCAAAGCGTCCGCGGCGAAAAAGACAACGGCCAAGAAGCCGCCCAGCCCGGATTTCGTCTTGGCGCAGCGCACGCTGGAGTCATTGCAGGCCCGTACGGGAACTACGCTGTCGCTCGGTGGAAGCGGCGGGGGATTCTGGCAGGCGTTCAGCATGTTTCTCGGCGTCGTGTCCGTGTGCCAAGGCGGGCTCATGGCCGCGGTCGCATGGAGATCAGGCCTCCTCTCGGGTGTGAGGAAGCTGACGTTCGGTTCGGAGGGTCCTAGTTCTTCAGGAAATTCCTGATCGCGTCGGCCTGCGTGTCGTCGGTCTTGCGCTTGTATCCCTCGATGTCGCGCTGACACTGCCGCTCTTCCGCGGCGCAGGCTTCGAAGCAGCCGGAGACAAGTTGCGACACGGTTTCGTCATGTTCCTTCAGCACGCCCGCTGCCAGCTCGAGCTGCTCGCGCTCCGCATCCAGCATCACGTTTTGCTGTTCGGCGACAAGGCGCTTGTTCTCTTCCGCCTGCTTGTCACGCAAATCCGCTTCGTGCTCGAAGAGCGAGATCAGCGCCTTCTGCATGGTGGCGGGAAGGCCATCGGCCTGGAGCTTGGCGATCATTTCCTCCTTCTCCTCGTTGGTGATGGACTGCGCGTTGGCGATCAGCCCGACCAGGAGGTCGAGTGCCGACACGTCTTCCGTTGCGGGCTGTTGGGTGGTCATGGTCAGGCGGCGATGCGAAGGGTGTCGGAGGGATCGACGCGGCGCTCTTCCTTGCGTTCGGAGAGCGGCTTATCGGTCGCGCGCGCCTTGCCGGCGAAATGCAGCGCGGTGGCGTCGTCGCCGCCCTGCATGGCGTAGGGCTGGACGTCCATATGCACGAACTTCGGACCGACGCGCATGGTGAGCTTCTTGGCGACGGGGTCGAGCACGGCGTCGAAACCGCTCTCGCTCTTTAAGCGGATGACCTTCTTGGTTTTGCCGTCTTCCACCTGTGCTTCCTCCTGCTTGATCAGGGAGAAGCGCGTTTGGCCGAAGATTCCCGTGCCATGGATGACGATGGCCTTACCCGGGGTTTCGGCCCCGTAGAGGTGGTCCATCTGCTCGTCGATGGTTTTGCGCTGCACGTCCATCGCCTTGTTCATGATGCTCGTGTAGAAGCTGCGCACGGAAGAATTGTGTTCCCCGGCGCCGGAGGCGAGGCGGAATTTCAGCCGCAGTCCTTTGGCCAGTCCGACCAGGATTTCGCGTTGCGACTTCGTGATCCTGCCTTCTTTCTCTTCCGTGTAGATGTGGTTCACCAGGTCGCTGTTCTTTGTCAGGCTGCCGTGGCCGACGTTGTCCAGGATCATGCGTTCCAGGTTGGCCACGTCCGGTGACGAGGTCCTCAGAAGCTGCACGAGCGTGGTGTGCATTTCCTGCACTTTCTTCAGCGCGGGCTTGTTGCGGGCGGCTTCGGCCTTGCCGGCGGCCTTGTTGCGCTTGGCGATGATGCGCTCGCGCGTGGTCTTCAAATCCTTCAGCTCCTTGGAGTCGAGGTCCTTGCCGCCGAGGCCCTTGATGAGCCTGAGTCCCTCGCGGTAGGCGGCGCCCTCTTCGCTTCGCGCTTCGATTTCTTCGTTCAGATGGCTGATCACCTCGTCGCACAACGAGACCTTCTGCTCCAGCACCACCAGTGAATCCTCGTCATCCTCGGCCGCCTTGATGATCTTGTTGTCGGTGCCGTTCTGGAGCTCGCGGACGTTTTTGGAAGCATTCTGCGCGCGTTCGGTTGCCAGCTTGTTGATCTCTTTGCTCAGATTGTAGTCGTTCGTGTAATTGAACCTCCGGCCGAGCCAGGTGGATGAATCCGCACCCTTCAGGCGTTTCGCGGCCTCGTACTTTTCCTGTGCAAACTGCTGTTGGATCTGCTGCAACTTGCTTCCTTCGGTTTTGACAGAGCCAGCCTTCAGAACTTTTTCATTCGTACTCTCGGCCGTGTCCCTGCCGTCGTCGGCGGCTTCGCCGGGTTTCGCCATACGCACCGACAACGACAACAGGCGTGCTTCGCGTTCGGAAACGAAAAAGTCTCGGTTCGGCATGGGTGGATGTTTGTTGCGACAAGTATAGCATTTTTTCATGAATATTGCCAGGAAAGCGTTCATTCGAATGTGTACAATTTCGTGATTTAGACGCTGAAAGCATCAAAAAGTATATAATTGACATAAAACAATAAAAGTTGTTAAATATCCAACCTTGCGCCATGCTTTATAGTTCCGACGTGCAACGGCAACAACCATCCGGGCCTCCGCCGCCGGAGACGGCGCCGAGCGGAGAGATCTCCATCGCAGCCGCCAACCCCATCGAGCGCATCGGCCCGCTCATCGCGCAGCTGGGAGTGGGTGATGACGACCGCCAGACGTGGAACCGCCTTGTCGGCGCCGCGTCCAACGCCGCGAATAGCGGCAAAGCCGACCGCGTCCGCACGCTTCTGGGGGATGCCCAGAGACAGCTGCATCGTTGCGTCGTCGGCACCATCGGCGGCGCGTTGGACCTTCCGCCCGAGGACATCGACGATGCGTTCAAGGCCGGTTATACCGCGACCGATATTTTCGCCGTGTCCGAAGGCGAGCATGGCGACGCCGTGCGTCGCGCGGCGGCGCTTGCCGAGCTCGAGCGGATCGTCGTGGACGTGCGGGGCATGGGCATGGCCCAGGTGCGCCGCGCCGCGACGTTGGCTGCCGGCGCGCTGAACGCCGGACAGCTGAAACAGGGCTTGGACCAGCGCGCGTACCAGCATTGCGAGAGACTCCTTGCCACGCACGTCCGAAGCATCGGGGAGTTCATGGCCATTCTGCGGATGGGTGAGGTTCGGTCGCAGCTGCGCACGTCGCCGGAACTGCTTGCCGAGGCCCTGCGCCGTTTCGGCAATCTGAGCGTGCACTTCCTCGGTCACGATACCGCCCGCACCGCCAACCGCGATGATTTCCACTTCCTGCTGGAGGCCGGCCAAACCCTGGCGCCCCAGATGACCTCGCTGCACACGGTCACCGTGCTGGAGTCGCTTCGCCAGCTTTCCGGAGATGAGGACAACGACGTGGAGAGCTCCCGCGATTTCCTGGGCGCCGTCGCGCGGCGCTGCCTGGAAGCAACCCGCGATCCCAACGACGCCGTCGCCGCGCTGTACGCCGCTGGCCGAGCGCGATTGCTGCATCCCGACGTCGTGGTCATGGCCAGGGGTCTTCTTCAGCGGATCGCCGCCGCGGCGGGAGAGGTCGGCGCCCCCCGCGTCGCCATGTTCGTGGAGGCGTGGCGCCGCGCCGGGATTCCCATCGAACCCGCCGACGCGGCGGCGTTCGAGACGCTCCTGCGCCGGGCAGCCGACGACATCTCCTCGCTGCCGGACGACAAGGTCGTCCCCGCGTTGTATGACGTTTCCGAGCTCAACTGCGTGCGCACTACGCCCGGCGGCCAGCGGTACATCGCGGCCTTGTCCATGCGCGGCGCCCCGCTTGCCGGCACCATGCAGACGCAGGACGTGGTGCGTTCGATCCGCAGCATGGGACTGACGCAGTCCGATGGTTCGGATCAGCGCGTCTTCATCGACTCCCTCGGCCGCCGCGGCGCGACGCTCATCGCCGACCCGCGCACCCGTCCGCTGTTCGGCCAGCGTGAAGTGGGTTTTTCGCTGCTGGGTATCGGCGACATCGCGCGAGGCCACGCCCAGCGGCGCATCAACCACGCGTACCCGGAGGATCACTACAAGTTCATCGACGGCCTGGCGAGCCGCGCGACGGAAGTGGATCATGACGTCATCACCGGATCGTCGTCGTTCGTGACCTTCGCGCACGTGGATTACCGTTCGCCGCACGTGGACTACATGCTGCAGCAATTGGCGCGCACCGGACCGAAGTGGGCCACCGCTGGCAGCGATACCGACTGCGAGCGCCGCCAGAACGAATGCTACTGGGCGGTCGCCCGCATGGGGCTGACCGACGAGCAGGCCACCCAGTTCGCGGCGTTCCTTGCCAAGCAATGCGTCCGCCGCCTGCCGGGCATGAACTTGCGGTCGGTGGCGCGGCATTTGTGGTCGTCCATGGTCATCAAGCACCTGCATCCGGACCTATTGGACGACGATCTGGTGCAACCCGCACTCGCCCGGGCGGACGAGCTTATCGATGCCTTGCCCGCCGGTGACATTCCGTCGTCGGACGCCATGCAGATGTACCACGCCCAAACGTTCTTGCGCGGCAAGGCGCACCCGCGCTGCACCGAGGTGTGCCTCGGCGACGCGGAGCAATGGGTCGCCACCGGCATGCTCCCCAAGCGCATGCGCAAGCATCGCGACGTGCAACCCGACGCCACGACCAGCGCCGCCGAGCAGCATGTGTGGCGGCACGTGCGCGAGCGATGCGGCGATGCGGCGCAGCACGACATCCTGCATCATGGTTTCGGCTTGGACATCGCCATTCGCGTGCCCGAGACGGAAGGCCAAAAGCCGTACCTCCTCGACGTGGAGATCGATGGAACCGTGCACCAGAATGCCCGCCAAGTGCATACGGACCGCCTTCGCGACAAGTTGCTTGGAGAGCACTTCAACACCCGCGTCCTGCGTCTGCCGTTTACGGCGCAGTTCGACAAACTGACCGACGCATTGGACAAAGAGCTCACAAAACTGGCCCTGTAGCCGAAATGCGCCTGTGGCGTACTTTTTGGCTTCCAGAAGAGAGAAAGTCATGGTTTGAAAAATTGACAAAATTGTAAAGTAGTGTATAATATTTATTAGCCAATTCGCACCCTGCGAATACTGCTCTTTCCCAACAAGAGCGTCATCCCTCCCTCTCGCAAGAGGGTGGTGGTGTGGTGTCCGTTTCACGCGCAACAACTGGAGATCCCATGCGCATTCCGACGGTCGCTCTGCTCGCGACCTTAATCCTGAGCAGCACCCCCGCCACCGCCTCCGCCGCGACCGAAGCGGAGATCGCGGTCACCCGGACCACGGTCAACATCGTCCTGCCGGTCATCTCCATCGCGCTGGTGGCGGTCATCATCCTGATCGTCAAAGCCAGCAAGATCGAGAGCAAGGCGGGGGAGATGCCGTGGTGGACGGTCGCCGCGATGTTGTTCATCTTCGTTCTCGGCACGCTGTCGTCCAGCCTCATCCCCACCGGGCAGTGGGTCAGCGGGTGGATCGTCAAGTCCTACCACCCCGAGGCCAAGGACGCCGGCACCACCGTCAAGAAGGGCGACCCCGTCGGCACCCCGGCCGACTACGTCACGCTCAAGGGCAACAGTCTGGAGCGCAACGACAAGGCGCTGCCCGAGGGCTGGGAGATCGGAGTGACCCAGCAGAACGGCGTCGCCGGCATCAAGGTCACGCGGGGTACCCCTCGCATCATGGACTTGTCCCAGCCGGTGATCCTGTTCTTCGACCCCGACCAGACCATCCACAAGGGCCGCGAGGCTCTGGGGACGATGAAGCTCAAGTGATCTGAAAGCAGCGGTATCCGCCGGGGAATTGGCTACGAGGCCGGACGTTCGCCCAAACGTCCGGCCTCAGCCTTGTACTGATGGCATTTCTTTGACTTTGTAGTATTTTTCATATAATATATTTGCAATATGTCAAGCGCTCCCACTCCAGTTCCCGACCGCAGGATCGATCCGCGATTTGAGGACCGCAGGTACCAAGCCCATGTGGAACTGGGTACCACGCAGGCCCAAAGACTTGGCGCATCCAGGGACGACCTGCACAACATCATGAATGCGGTGGATATCCCAGCCGCCGCCGGGAGGAACGAATTGGATACGCATGGTACGCCTGACATGAACGATCTTTCCGGGGCATACGTGCCGTTGGAGGCCTTGCGAAATTGGGTGACGGGCAACGCGCGTAATCATATGGCTCTTTGGGTGTCAGGTGACCCTGCGATCGGAGTGCCGCCCGCCCAGCCGCTTTTTGAAGATTTTCAACGGAATGTGGATTTGGTTCTGGGCGATATTTTGGCGCGGCCGTGCTGGAACCGTATTCCGAACGGTTTGAGTCAGGCGCCCGCTGATCGCCTGCGAGGCTTGCGGCGCATGGCCGCCGCCATGAACTTGCCTGCGCCCACGGCAGCGGAAACACTGCGGCAGATCAATGCGTTCATGGCCGCGGCAGATGAATGCCTGACAGCCATGCGCGAGGCAATCAACATCCGGCCGGCCACTCCGGCCCCTACTGCGCAGCGTCCGGTCACCGGACGGGCCGCGGCGGAGTATCTGCGGTTTCGCGGAGAGATGACCGCCATTTTGGATGAAATCAGCCGCGCCGAGTTTTGGACGCGACCCGAAATGAGTGAAGACCGTGCCAACACCGTGGCGCAGCTGGCTCGCCAGCTGCGTGCCGCCGTGAACCAGCGCATCGTTCCCATTCCCGGAGGCGCCGCTGGGGCCATTCAAGTGAATGACCTCCCGGGTTTGTATGCGCAAATCGATCAGTTGGTCGACAGAATGCTGCGTGAGTGCGAAATGCAGCGCGCCCCGGACGTTGTCGTGAACAGGAATACGCCGGCATTCGACCGTACGCTGGCGGACGAGCGGAGGCGTTTCCTGTACTTGGTCGGAGGAGTCCTGGGCGGCCTGACGCTGACGGGAGCCGGAGGCGTTGCCTGGCTGATGAGAGGTGGATCCACGGAGTCTTCGTCCAGCGAAGGCACGGGTACGTCCTCGTCAGGCAGCGCGGTCAATGCGGGTAAAAAGGCGCCGCCGCCGTCTGACCGCGATGCCATCCGGCCGTTGGCCGAGGGCTGCACGGTGACGAGAAACGGGGACAATTTGATCTTGAGCGTGACGCCAAATACGGTCGCCACGGTGTTCGTGGCTCCCGGCGGCGGAGGAGCCGCGCAAAAACTCGCCAGTCAGCTTCCTGGGGGCAATCACACGCTGCCCCTGCCCGCTGCCTTGCGAGGAGGTGCGGTGCGCGTTCGCATCGATGTTCTGAAGGACACGACGTGGGTGCCGACCACAGTCGATATTCCATAGCAAGAACAGGATTTCGATTTTCTTCACGTATTGTGTTTTTTGTTTAACAGAAGCCAAATAATTGATTTTCTCTAATTTGACATATACCATAATTATACTTATAATGTCAAGTAGGCTGATCCCTGGAACCACCGCTAGGAGGTTACTACACCGCAAGGTGGATGGGAGCAGTTTGCAGGGGGTGTACCTCTGCGCGGCCGGGGAAACCCGACCGTAAAAGGGGATGTCCCCCGCTTACGTACCGCATCACTCTGACTACGAGGCAACAATGTCCGAGACCAACACCCCGGTGCGCCGGGCGGAGAACAAGAACTCCGACAACAACTCCTTGAAGCTCTGGATCGGCGGCATCGTGTTCGCCGTGCTGATCGCGCTCGGTGCCTACCTGTTCATCGGCCTCACCGCCGGCGTCATGGTGGCCATCGCCGCGCTCCTCGTGCTGTCCCTGTTCGTGGACTTCAACTTCAACAGCACGAAGGCCGGCAAGCCGATCGCGAAGCGCCACATCCTGTCCCTGACCGTGACCCCCGCCCTCCCCAGCCCGGACGAAAGCGGGCTGAACCTCCGCGCGCCCGCCGAGACGATGAACGACCGCAAGCTCGAGGAGGCGTTCCGCGCGTTGGAGGCGCTGGGGCTGTCGGTGAAGGGCTACAAGCCGGGGCAGGAGATCGGCGAGGACGACGCGCAGCCGACCAACGTGGCCGACCCGGTGGGCATGAAGGTGGAGGTGGGTCGCACCATCGTCATCTGCGTGCTCATGTTCCTGTTCACCACGGTGCTCTACTTCGGGGCGAAGAGCACGATCGAGCGCATCTGGTCGCGCAAGGCCCCGGCCGCGAACGTAGAAGGCAAGCAGATGCCCCAGTTCACGGACGACCTGTACAAGCAGATCAAGCGCACCAGCGGCAACTCGGTCGTCGTCCCCCGCTTCACGGACGGCACCATCTGGGCGATCGGCGTCCCCGGCAAGGACGCGGTGCTGGTCGAGAAGGCCAGCCACAACGATACGTTCCAGATCACGGAGGGCATGGAGACGCTGGAGATCAAGGTGAAGGAGGATTTCCCCGCCGGCACCAAGATCTACTTCGTCCCCAACGACGGCCGCCAGCCGTCGATGTCCCGCCCGTTGCCCGACCAGAAGTGAAGCGCGCGCCAGTAACCTGCTAGAGGGGTTGCGAACGGATTAGCCGTGGGGAGTGGTTGCAAAGGCGAAGATGCCTACGCAACTACTCCCTGTTGATGATGCCCGGCTTTTTGAGCCGGTTTTTTTCGCGTGCATTCGGGCGCCTATTTCTTAGGTCTTTGTGCCGGTTTTTTGTTTTCTTTAAGCCAAAAAATCGATATCGTCTATTATTGACAATTTTTGAAAATTATTATACTATTGTAAAAGCTCCTTCACATGCACCGCCTATGCCTGAGAAGGGGCACCCGTGCCCATACGTATCCATTCCGTCTCTACACCGCGTACCCGAGGAGGGTCCACAATGTCCGAGTTCCGCTACAACCCGTTCGTCCGCGCCGCACTGCTGTTCCTGCTGATCCTGTCCATGACCGCCGCCAGCAGCAACGCGCAGGAGCCGCGCAAGGCCCCGCCGTCGGGGGAGGAGGCCAAGACCGACCCGAAGGCCACCCCCGCCGACCCGAAGGCCGTCCCCGCCGACCCCAAGGCCGTCCCCGTGCCCACCGGCGGGACCCCGATCCACGCCCTGATGGCCGACATGATCTTCTACAGGGAGGCCAAGAAGGCGGCGTTCGACGTCAACCTGAAGACCACCCCGTTTTCGTTCGAGTTCCCCGCGGACTCGCTCGAGAAGGGTTGGACCGATGAGTTGAAGAAGAACGCCGAAGAGGAGATCAACCGCCCGTCGGGTCGTGGGCGGACCGTGACCAAGCTGACGTTTGTGCAGTTCACGGTGTCGGAGGACGGCAAGCGCGTCGTGGGGGCGCTGGTGTTCTTCGAAGGCAAGGAGGGTGCGACGGTGCTCACCGACGTCGCGACCCGGCTGTCGTTCAGCAGCAGCGTCTGGACGGAGGCTTACAGCCAAGACAAGTGTAAGAACCTCCGTCAGAAGCTGCACGACACGCTGGGCAAGCCGGACCGTGGGGAGACCCACGAGCGCGCGATCCTGCTCATCGAAGACAAGATGATCAAGGCCAAGCGCTGAGTACCGCCTCCAGTCCACAGCCAGTCGCGAAGATGCGGCTGGCAAAAACCCGGGTCCAGGAAGGAGCAACCCGGGTTTTTACGCATGTCCGTTTTTTTCTTACAGAGTCGGCGGCGTGGCCGGGTCCGGCGGCCTGAAGCGGAACGGATCGCGGTTGGCCGCGTCGCCGATACCGTTGGCCGCGTTTTCGCGTGCCAAGTCGCTGAGCGTCGTGGTCCAGAGATCGTATCGGCTCTGCACGTCGGCGCCGGTTTTTGACGCAAGAGTGGTGACCAGCGATCGTGCGCGCAAGGCGGGCGAGTTGCCCGCGCCGGCGACGTGATATTCGATCGTCGTGGCGTCGGTCGGTTGCGCATCGGGGAAGACCACGGTGCGGCGCACGCCGAGAGCCGACAGTTCGGTCCGCAGCCGCCCGATGACCACCCTGCGGTCGCGTTCCTCATTCGTTTCCAGACGCGGCGGTACCACCGTCGTGGTGGACGGCGGCGTGACCGTCGTCGTGACGCCGGGGAGCGTAGTCGTGGGCGTGGTTTCCAGTCTCGGCGGCGTGACCGTCGTCGTCGCAGCGGGCAGCGTGGTCGCGGGCGCGGTTGTTTCAAGTCTCGGCGGCGTGACCGTGTTGGTCGTGGTTGCGACGGGGTCGGCCGGTGTCAGGGGAACGCGCGGCAGCGGTCCGTCCACGCGCGGGTCGCGGATGGGGTCCACGGTTCCTTCCGCGCCAAGCAGCACGACGATACTGACCAGCTGGTCGGTCTGCGGGCGGTAGCGGTTCTCGATGGCCAGCACTTCGTTGCCCATGCGCTCCAACTTGGCCGCGATCTGGCCGTCGCCGGCGGCGGAATTCGTGGCGCGCAGCGGCAGCAGCGTCGGGTCGGTGCGCTGTATGTGCGCCTGGAGCGCGCCGGTGACCGCGATGGTGCGGGTGGAATCCGTATTTGTGCCGTGCGTGCTATAGATGCCGAGCAGATCGTTGCGCAGCGTGGAGGTGGCCGTACTCATTTCATTGTTGCGCTGGGTTTCCATGCGCGTGCGGATCGTGTCGACCTTGGCGCGGATGGCGTCGCGGATATCCGGGCGCACGCGTCCGGCGTTCAGCATGAGTGTGTAGCTGAGCGCCAGCTGCTGGGCGTAATCCAGCGCGTTGCGGCGGTTGTTCTCCTCTGCGTAGTTGAGCGTCTCGGGGTTCAGGGCCGAGCCGAACATGGCGTGTATGTCTTCCACGCGCTGCCAGGCGCCCGGGTTGCCGTCGGGATTGCCGACGATCTCGGCGAACAGGCGGTCCCAGTCGGCGGCGATGTTCTGCTGCTCGTTGTCCGTGATGACGCGCTCGGCGCGCGACTGTGCGCGAGCCATACCCTCGGGGCCTTCCACCACCAGCATGCGGCGGACCAGCGAGTTGGTCATGCGCTGACTGACGTACTGCTCGGTGCGGTTCAGGCGCTCGGCGTAGTTGGGGTGACGCAGCGCCGCGAGAATGGCGTTGCGGGCGCGCGTGCGTCCTTCCGTCGGGTTGCCCGGAGCGAAGCGCTCGAACAGCTGCGGGTCGCTGGCGGCCAGGCCGTCGAGCGTGCGGTCGGCGATGACGTCCACGTTGCGGCGCTCGGCCATCGAGCGCTGGTAGCTGGTGATGCGGGAGCGCAACATGCGGAAGCGGTTGTTGTCCATGCTCCGCAGCGCGCTGCCGCCGATGAGGCCGAAGAACGGCCGGTTCAGCAGGGCGTCGACGTGGTTGAGGGTCGAGATGTTATGGAATCCTCCCGGCACGCCGACCGGTCCCTGGTTCAGGAACCGGGTGACGTAGTTGAACACTCCCATCACCGTCGACGAGTTCGGGCCGGTCATCTGCAGCACCATGTCCGGCGTCAGCGGCTCGTTGCTGCGGGCTGCGGCGACCAGAACGGCGTACTTGATTTTCTCGACCGTCATCAGCACCTGCGGCAGCGACTCGCGGTTGCGAGAGCCTTCCACCAGCAGGTCGTCGAACTTGCGCTTCAGCGCCAGCTTGGCGTCGCCCGAGATGATGCGGGCGTTTTCGCAGTTGTCGATGAACTCGCTGTAGTCCAGCTCGATGGCGCTGCCGCGGCGCAGCAGGGCTTCGCGGCTGTTTTCGTCGAAGGGCGCGTTGCGCAGATCGTTGTACAGTCCAAATTCCTCCTGGCGGTCCGGCGTGTCCGGGTTCGGGTTCAGCGCGGACGTCTCCTGCGGGCGGCGGCGGCGCGTGGCCTCTGCCGGCGCCAGCGTGGCGATGATGTCGCTGAAGCTGCGGTTGGGGTAGCGGATCTTGGCGATGCGCTGTCCCTGGATGACCATGCGGTTGTACTTCTCCTTCAGTTCCATCGGCAGGTCGTCGAGCGAGCCCAGGCTGGTCATCTCTTCGTCGATTTCGCGCACGGTGGCCGCGTTCTCCACTTCCTTTGCGGCGATGAGGTAGAACGCGTGGGCGACGCCCTTGCCGATATGCTCGCGGTGCGTCATCTGGTATTCGAACATGGCCTCCTTCTCCGAGCGCGACAGGCCCAGGCGGGAAGCCTGGTCATTCAACTCGCGGTACAGGCGGCGTGCTCCGACGCTTCCTCCTCCGGCTTCCACGTCGGCGAACGAATCGCCGGATCCGCGTCCGCCGCTGTCGATGGACAGAGACCCGCCCAGCGCGACGCCGCCCGCAACGGGCGTGAAGGCGTCGGCCAGGGTACCGAGGCTCACCTGCGACAGGGATGCCATGCCGGCCGCGGCCGGCCCCACGTCCAGACGGTGCTGGTCTAAGAACCGCGACATCATGGCCAGGCGGTCGCGCTCCTGGCGCGGACCCACGAGGCCGACATACTGCGCGGCGTCGCGGATGCGGCTGCCGGTGAAGCTGGTGGCGGTCTTGAGCTTGTTGCCCATGTTGTCGAGCGCGTTCTCGTTGCCGTTCACGAAGCGGTCGTAGGCCCACCAGCCGACCAGACCGATGCTGGCGGCGCGGACGTAGCCGTTCTCGCTGCGCAGACCCTTCCAGAGCATGAAGGCTCCCACGCCCATCACCACCCACTGCAGGCGGGGATCGGCGTCGCGGAAGTTGTCCATGATGGAGCTGGTGCGCTGGCGGTACTCGCGCTCGTCGACGGAACCGAACATCCGGCCGAATTGCTGGCGCTGTTCCAGCATGGCCAGGTCGGTGTCCGTACCCCTCCTCCTATATATGTCATACATTTCGACCAGCGATTGCTGGTCCACCGAGCCCAGGCGGATGGCCGCCACGAGCTGCGGCGGGGCCAACGGGTCGCCCAGAATCTGCTCGGGGGTGGTGGCGTCGATTTCGTTCAGCTCCGGGCGGTGGCTGCGCATGTAGCGCTGGTACAGTCCGAAGATCTCCGAATTGCGGTCCGGCGCGTCCTCGCGGCTGTCCAGGGCGGCGCGTGCGATCTCGCTGGCGAGCGGATCGGCGTCGGTGGGCAGCGAGGAACCCGACAGCAGGCTGAGCACGCGCTGCAGGGTGGCCACGCGTCCGCCGCCGGTGCTGCGCAGTTCCTCCACGTCGTCGGCGGTCAGCGGGGTGGCGAACAGATCGGGGTGCTGCGCGCGGACGTCGCCCGGGATGCGGCGCTCCAGCATGGCCATGAACTGGTCGAGCTGGCGCGGATCGCTGAACGCGTCGGGGCGCAGGAAGCGTGCCACTTGCGCCTGGTCGTCCAGCTGGCGCTTGGTGCGGCCGATCTCCGGGCGGACGAAGCGGTCATGCTGTCCTTTGATGAAGCCCTCGGCGCGGTCGGTCAGCCGGTTGATCGGCGAGCGGTCCGGGTCGAACGGCGTCACCTGTCCGCACAACCGCGCCTCGCGGGCGGTGTGGGAGAAGCCGGTGTGGGTGAGAGAATGGATCACGTTGGCTGAAGTCAGGGATTAATGGCCTTCGCCGTGGCTACCGGCGGATTTCTTGATGCCGAACGGAGCGGGGATGAAGTCGGTCCAAGACTTTCCTTTCAGTCCCTTGCGGGCGGCCTCGCCTCCGATGAGCCCCCAAATAAGGGAGGAGCCTCCGGTCAGCGCGGCCAGAATGCCGGCACCTGCGGCGGCACCCAGTCCGAAGCGCAGAGCGGCGTTGCGCCGCTTCAGCATGGCTTCGCCCTTGCCCAGCACGAAGTCCACGCCCTGTTTGCCCAGGTCGTAACCTTTTTCGAGTCCTTTCCATGCGGCCTTGGGCGGCACGGTGAGGAAGCTGTTCAGGATGGGTCCGATGAGGGGGATGCGTCCGATGACGGGGATCACGGTGGGCTTCACGCCGATTTTGCGGCCCGCCCAGTTCAGCACCTTGCTGCCTGCGTACGCTCCGCCGACGATGGCCGCTCCGGCCAGGCCGGGACCGACCCAGCTGGGGAAACCCGCCAGCGCGGCGGTGTTGGCGCCGGCGCCGGTGGAAATGCCGAGTTTGCCGGCGAGTGTCGTGAGCGGGTTGGCGATGGCGTTGGTCCACAGGTACGACAGGCCGGTCTTGTTCCACAGGATGTCGCGCGCGCCTCCAAGGAAATTGCCGGCGCCCATGGCGAAGCGCGACGCCATCGGGACGGCCGAGTTGCCGAAGGCCACGTTGGCCAAGCCGGTGCC
>CAYSWB010000021.1:18467-21277 GCA_964434575.1 uncultured Candidatus Peribacteria bacterium
GCGACGCCATCGGGACGGCCGAGTTGCCGAAGGCCACGTTGGCCAAGCCGGTGCCTACGGTGCCCACGCCCAACGCGCCGGCGCCGATGGCACCCGTGCGGAGTAGCTGGCTGCTGGTGTACACCGAACGGTCCGCGGTCGGGATGGAGGCTTCAACGTCTTCGCCAGAGGCCGCCGGAGTGGTCGGGTTCGGCGCCGGGGCTTCCGGCTTTTTGAACGCGGCCTTGTACTTGTCCAGTTCCTCGAACTTGTACTTGTCGGCCCCGACGGTGAACTCCGTGCCGAGGGCGGCGAGGATCTTGTCGTGCACGTCGGCGCGGATGGCTTCGACCGCGACGATCTCCGACGGCTTGTCGAGGACTTTCTCCTTGAACTTCTTCAAATCCTCGGCGGCGTCCTTGGCCGCGCTCTCTTTCAGCAGCTTGCCCTCGGTCTCGGGCTTGCCCATCATCGTGAGCAGCTTTTTCTTCGTACCTTCGGCGACGGCGGTCTCGTTGACCTTCTTCGCAATCGCCGGAGCAAGCTCCGGGGGTGCGTCGGGTACTGCCTCAAGTTTGATTTTTTTGTCAGCCATGAAATGTGACTGTTTGGTTTTGGTGTGAAGTAATCACCTTATTATAGCAGAAAACACTTTTCCGTGCAAACCCCTGGAGAGGGCTTTGGCTAGGCCTGAAAGCGCTTCCGGGCAGGGATGGATCGCATCGGCCCCTTTTTCGGCTCCGATCATGCTTCCACCGCCGGATCGGCGCCGATTTTTCGCCGGGTGCCGGGTGGGACGGACACGGTGGGGGACCGCTCAACATGTTTGGTCCGTCCGGCGTCGTCATCGGTTCCCGTTCGGCGGCGAAAACTCAATGAATATTTTCGGACGACACCTCTGCCCGGCGTCCGGAATGTTCCGGGAATATCCAGGTGGTGTGCCACGGGTATTGTGAGAAAGTGCAAAATTTGGTATACTAGGGGCAAGTAGATCAAAAACTCATACCCATCTCATTACTCCTGATGCCCACTTCCGTGGCTCCTGACGAGGCAGAAACCAAGTTGCTCGCCGAGCAGCTGTACGACCTGATCATGGCCGACATCGAGCCGGATCTGCTGCTGGCGAACATTCCGACCCTCGACCAGAAGTACACCGGCGAGTCGCCCGAGGAACACGCCGCTCGCATGAAGCGGTACGAGGCCGCCTACAAGAAGTTCGACGCCGAGTTCGCCAAGTTCATGACCGAGGTGAACGAGAAGGTGAAGGTTTCCAAGCGCAACACCCTGAAGGAGGCCGAGGTGCAGGCCCGCAACCTTGAAGAGAACAAACTCAATTCTCTCGAATCGGCATTCAGCTGATTCTTTTTATCCAATAGCCATACAAACCTTTCCCCATTCCAGTATGGAACACCTGTTCACTTCTTTCTTCCGCTCCAGTGCAGCTGGAAGCTTCAAGGAGCACCGCATGGTGTTCCAGACCGCGACCCCGGGTCGCATCGAAAGCGTTGCCGTCGCCGAGCAGCGCCAGAAAGAGATGGTCGATCGTCTGAATAACCCGAACGACGTTCAGGCCGCCGCTGACGCCCGCGTGCTCAGCATCTCGCTGGCTCTCACCCGCGATCTCGACCCGGCCCGCATCGATGCCGCCAAGAACGCCCTCGATGCCCGCATCAAGGCGCGTGAGGACGCCGAGTCGTCCGTGAAGGCCCTCAAGGACCAGCACGACACCTTCCGCAAGACGGAGGGCGATCTGCTCCGCGCCGCCACCGGCGCCGCCCGCGATCCGATCGTGGAGAAGCTCTTCCGCGGTCCGACTCCGGCCGCCGCCCCCCAGATCCCGAACGCCAGCAGCGTGATCGAGGCTCAGAACAAGATCCGCGAGCTTGCCTCCACTCCGGCTGCCGACCGCGGCCTCATGCAGGACAAGCTGATCGCCCAGTACCGCGACCATGTCCGTGAGCTGCAGAACCTCGCCGGCCTCACTCCGGCCGAGAAGAACAAGCTCACCAACCCGTTCTCGTCCGAGACCGCCGCTGACGCCGGCTCCAAGGAGCGCCTCGGCAAGGCCTACCTCGCTACCGAGGCAGGTGTGGACACGTCCGTCGCCAACACGTTCCGCTTCAATAAGACGATCGCTGGTGCGAACGTTGACGTGAAGTTCATTTGGAACGCCGGCACCAGCAAGTGGCAGATCGAGGTCGCTGCTCCCGCCGGCGGACCCGCTGGCCCGCAGGATATCGCCGCGGCCACGGACACAATGAACGTTGCTCCGTTCAATGCCGCTCCATGGAACGTTGCCACGTCCGAGCACAACAATGAGCGCGTGCGCCTGGGTACCATCTTGAACAACATCAAGACCGGTGTCGTGGACCCCGTCCCGGCCGGCCTGACCACCGTCCAGAACGCCGCCAATGCCGCCGAGGTTACCCGCGCCCAGACTGCCATCGACGCCGCCCGCAAGACGCAGCGCGACTTCATCGCCAACGATGCCGATGCCGGTTGGTCCGGAGTCGTCCGCCGTCTTCGCGCCGGTGAGGCCGCAAACCAGCCCGAGGTCGTAGCCGCCCGCAAGGATGACATCCGTGCTCTAGGCGCCACCCGCAAGGGCGAGATTTACACCGCTATCGCCGCGTTGACCGGCACGCCGCCCGCCGACACCGCCATCAAGTCCTCGAAGTATGTAGAGCACATGACGGTTCTCGTCGAGCAGCTCGCCGACATCGACCAGCGCGTCGCCAAGCTGACCGCCGCCCCGACCACCGCTCCCACCACCCCGGACACCCGCATCGACCGTCCGGCTTCGGGTCCCATGACCACGACCGTCGAAGGCC
>CAYSWB010000022.1:0-19809 GCA_964434575.1 uncultured Candidatus Peribacteria bacterium
GATCTTCCGGAGCCGGAACACGATACGTTCAACCCGCTTCCATCGCAAGGTGCGGCGGACGAATCGATTTGCTACAATCGGATCCATGCAGAAGACGCTTTCGGTCATCTACGCGTCCACCTCCGGGCACACCGAGCACGTCATCGACACGCTGATCGCGGAATTGGAGTCCAAGGCGAAAGATCTGCGCATCGTCAAACAGCGCGCCGAGCGCACCAAGGCCGAGGATTTGACGAAGAGCGATGCCCTGCTGCTGGCCAGCAGCACCTGGAACACCGGCAATGTGGAGGGCCAGCTGAACCCGCACATGTATGAGCTGACGCAGAAGACCGCCGCCGCCTTGGACCTGAAGGGCCAGCCGTGCGCGGCCATCGGGTTGGGCGACGAGCGCTACTACTTCACCGCCAAGGCGGCCGAGCGCCTGACGGACTGGCTGAAGAATCACAACGGCAAACTGCTGTTGCCCACGCTGAAAATCGTCAACGAGCCCTACGGCCAAGAAGAGAAGATCCGCGGCTGGGCCCGCGAACTCCTGGCACAGATCGACAAGCTCCCCGCCAGCACCCACTGACCATGCGCACCTCGCTCAAAATCGTCGGCGCATCCGGCCAAGGCATCGACAGCATCGGTGAAGTGCTGGCCAAAGCGCTCAAGCGCGCCGGTTACTGCGTGTTCGGCTACCGCGAATATCCGTCGCTTATTAAAGGAGGGCATGCCAGCTATCAGCTCGATTTCTCCGACGAGTACGTCGGCAGCACCGAGAACTACGTCAACATCATCATCTCGCTGAACCACCACGGACTGGAGCACAACCTGCCGGACCTGAAGCCGGGCGGCATCTTCATCCACAGCACCGACAACTGGAAGTTCCCCGCCGAACACACCAAGCTGATCAAGGATCGCGGCATCGTGATGGTGAACATGCCGATCGAGTCGATGATGGCCAAACTGAAAGCAAAGCCGATCCTGGCCAACGTGATCCTGAGCGCGTTCGTGTGGGCGATCCTGGAACAGGACATCGACGCGCTGAAGAAGATGGTGGGAGAGAAATTCGCCAAGAAGAAGGACTTGCTGGACATGAACATGCAGTGCATCGACGCCGGCTACGGCTACTCCGACGAGAATGTGGGCAAGCTGCGCGTGGCGACGCCGAAACCGAACAAGCAGTGGAAGGACCACCTGCTCCTCACCGGCAGCAAGGCCATGGGGCTGGGCGCCGCGCATGCCGGCGTGCGGTTGTACGCGGGATATCCGATGACGCCCAGCTCTCCCCTGCTCACATATATCGCCGGCATCCAGAACGAGACCGGCATGGTGATCAAGCAGGCCGAGGACGAAATCACCGCCGCGCAGATCGTCTCGGGCGCCATGTTCATGGGAACGCGCGCGCTGACGGCCACGTCGGGAGGAGGCTTCGACCTGATGAGCGAGACGCTGTCCATGAACGCGATCATCGAGAATCCGAGCGTGTTCGTGCTGGCCATGCGCCCCGGACCCGCCACCGGTCTTCCGACCTGGACCGGACAGGGCGACCTGCTGATGGCCATCAATACGGCACACGGCGAGTTCGCCCGCTGCGTGATGGCGGTGAGCGAATCCGACGACGCGTTCCACCTGATGCCCGAAGCGTTCAACATCGCCGAGGAGTACCAGATTTCCGTGATCGTGCTCACCGACAAGCAGATCGCCGAGGCGTTGTACACCCAGGCGCCCTACGACCAAAAGCGCGCCGTCATCAAGCGCGGCAAGCTGGTGACCGATCCCAAGAAACTGGCCAAACTGAAAGGCTCCGATCGCTACGACCCGACGGTGGCGGACGGCATTTCACAGCGCTGGCTGCCGGGCGCCAAAGCCGAGACCTACTGCGCCCAGGGCGACGAGCACAACGGCGACGGCACGGTGGACGAGACCGCTGCCAACGCCATCGCGCAGATCGACAAGCGGATGCGCAAGCACGAGACGCTGCTGAAAGCGCTGCCCGACGCCGAGCTGTTTGGTGATCAGAAACCCGAGACGCTCATCGTCGGATGGGGTAGCACCAAGACGGTGATGCTCGACGCATTGAAGAGCGATGCGCTGCAAGGAAAGAAGATCGGCTACCTGCACTACACCTACCTCTGGCCGCTGAAGACGGCGAAATTCGAGGCGCTGGCCAAGACAGCCAAGCGCGTGATCCTGGTGGAAGGCACCAAGATGGGTCAGCTCGGCATGCTCTTGCGGATGGAGACCGGCACGAAGATCGACAAGCAGATCCTGAAGTACGACGGCCGACCGTTCTTCTACGACGAACTCGTCGACAGCGTTTCCAAGCTCCTCAAAAAGTAATATGGCCATCCCGTTGTCCACCGCCAATCCGGATATCCTCAAGCAGTACCACTGCGAGACCAAGTGCACGTGGTGCGACGGTTGCGGAAACTACGGCGTATGGACCGCACTGAAGCGCGCGCTGTCTTCATTGGGACTGGAGCCATGGCAGACCATGCTCTGCTACGACGTGGGCTGCAACGGCAACGGTTCCGACAAGATCAAGGGCTACCGCTTCCACGGACTGCATGGCCGCGTGCTGCCGTTCGCGGCGGGTGCCAAGCTGGCAAACCACAAAATGCCGCTCATCGCGTTCGGCGGCGACGGCGCAAGCTTCTCGGAAGGCGTGGGCCACATGGTCCACACCGTGCGCAGCCACTACCCGTTCGTCTTCTGCCTGCATAACAACGGCAACTACGGTCTGACCACCGGCCAAGCCAGTTCGCTCACGCCGCAGGGCCAGCCGATGAACACGTCACCCAACGGCATTCCGGAGATGACGCTGAACTCGATGGACTTCATCTTCTCGCTGGAGCCCACGTTCGTGGCGCGCGGCTTCACCGGCGACATCCCGCAGCTGACATGGCTGCTGAAAGAAGCCGTTTCACACCGCGGCTTCGCGTTCGTGGACATCCTGCAGGCTTGCCCGACGTACAACCACTTCGCCACGCACCAGATGCTGCTGGAGAAGTGCTACAAAGTGGAGGACGAAGGCTATGAACCCAACGACGTGAAGAAGGCTCGCGCACTGGCGATCGATACGTCCAAACGCATCGCCACCGGTATCCTGTACCGCACCGAAAACGTGCCGAACTTCTACGAGCGCTGCGTCCCGCGCCAGGGCAAAACCACCACGCTGGTCGAGGAGGTGGAGAAGTTCGACGTCACGAAGCTGATGGCGGAGTTCGTCTAGGCGCACGGAACAGCCCCGGTACGCACATGCGCACCGGGGACTGCTCTTTCAGGGCGATCGGTCGGGAATCAGGGTGTCGTGACGGTATCCGGCTTCGGGTCGTCGCCGAGCGAGTCATCGTCGTCGCCGTCGAGAACCAGCGGCTTCACGACTTCGTACAGTTGCGCGGGACGGATGTAGCTCCACGTGGCCACGAGGACCTGCTGGTCCCACTCGGTGGTCGGTGCGCTTGCGCCGATGAGTTCGTCGATGGGGACCAAGAAGTTCTGGCCGTCGTGGACCAGCAGCGCCACCGCCAAGGCACCCGCCTGGGTCAGGTCGATGCTCGTCGCGCCGGCCCACGTGAAGCCGCCTCCATGGATGAACTCGTAGTCTTCGTCGGGATCCAGCGTGACGACGCCGAACGCGTGGAAGGCGTTCAGCCAGTCGAGGGCGGTGCCGGCAGGCACCTCCTTCTCTTGGCCGGCGTCCTCGTACCACACCGTGTGGCCGAGGCGAACGCAGACCCGCAGTCCTGGAATGTTGCTCAACATGAACCAATGTCCTCCGCGTGGGAGATCCAATTGTCCGGGGGCCGATAGCCGATGCTTCCCCCGTTCCGGGCCGCGAAACGACGCGGAACGGAGGAAGCTGCCTGAAAGAGCGATCCCGCAAGCGGAGCCTGCGGGTCGCAGATAGTACGCTTCCAGCGGAGGCGGGCAAGGAATTTCTACAATTCGACGATGTCGGCGCTGCACTTGGCCGTGTCCAGGATTGCCACGGTGGCCTTGCCGCCGAATCCATGCACGCTGCCCGGGTTCAGGGCGTAGGTCTTGCCGCGCTTCTCTTCTTTCGGTTCGTGGGTATGGCCGTACAGGACGATGTTGTACGTGCCGCAGCCGATGAGCGCGTCCGTCAGTTCCGCAACCGTGCCGTGGTAGCAGGCAATCTTCGCTCCGTCGGCCTCGAACGTATAAAACTGGCCCTTCAGCTCGCCACCCGCCGCCTGCAGGTTGCGCTGGATGCTGAGATAGTCGCCGTCGTTGTTACCCAGGATGCCGATGACCTTCACCGCCTTCTCCTCGCCGATGGCACGAAGCGACGGACCCGCGCAATAGTCGCCCAAGTGGATGGCCGTCTTCACGCCGCGTTCGCGGAAGACTTTCATGGCCTTGCGGATGTTGTCGATGGAGTCGTGGGTATCCGAGAAAACGCCGTACAGCATGGAGCGGTTGGTTAGATGTTCAAAAACAATTCGTGGATATTCTTCTCGCCACGGACTTCCGGGTGGAACGAGCCGGCCAGTACGCGGCCCTGGCGCACCAGCACCGGAGTACCATCATGCGACGCGAGTACTTCCACGCGGCGCCCGACGCGCGTGAACTTGGGCGCGCGGATGAACGCGACCGGCACTTTGCCGGGCACGCCGGAGACTTTGAGTTCGGTTTCGAAACTGTCCAGCTGCTCGCCGTACGCGTTGCGCTGCACGTCGATGTCGATGAGACCCATCGCGACGGGGGCGTTCTTCCCGGTGGCCCGCTTGCCCAACAGGATCGCGCCGGCGCACGTTCCGTACACGGCCAGTCCGTCGTTCTTTCCCGGGCGCAGCACGCGGCGGCGGATCTCGCGGCCGAGCCCGGTGGTCGCCAAGAACTGCGCCATGACCGTGCTCTCGCCGCCCGGAATGATGAGCCGGCTGACCTTTGCCAGATCATTCGCGTTGCGGACCTCGATGCAGCCCACGCCCATATCCGAAAGAACCTGGATGTGCTCCGCAAAGTCTCCCTGGAATGCGAGAACGCCGACCAACATGAGACCAGCAGTGTACACGAAAGACGTCCGGCGCGCACGTCTGGCGCTGCACGCGGCCAAAATATTGACGGGTCGCTTTTTCTCCGTATGGTGTGGTGCCCGCATATGGGAATCCACGTCAGCGAACATCGGCTGATGGACACGCTGCAGCACGTTTGCTCGGTTTCGGAAATGCTCGTGGAGCGCGTGAAGCGCGACGGGCCGTTCAACGGCTGTCTCATCCGGTCAAAAAGCCGCCGGGACATCTTCAGGCTCTTGATGGAACAGCACGGCTGGCAAACGGAGTTCGGCGAATTCCCGGTGACGCCGGACCTGAAGGGAGAGAACATCCATGCCCAATGGAACAACGCCGCGTCGCCGTACTTCCTCTTCAGCTGCCACGTCGACTACTGCGCCGGCGAGGGCGCCAACGACAACGGAACCGGCATGAGCGTCTGCGTGGAACTGGCGCGGCAACTCGCGGGCACGGACGCGGCGCGCCACGTGCGGTTCAGTGGCTTCGACATGGAAGAGCGCGGGCTACTGGGCAGCAAGGCGCGGGTGGAACGGAAGATCGAACTACCCAAGCGGGTCGTGAACATCGATGCCATCGGCGCGGGCGATTTGTTCATGATGAGCGACGACGATCTGAGCACCGGCCTGATCAGCGAACTCTGGAAAGCGGCCAACGAAACGGACGCGCGGATAACCCGCATCGACGGCAAGCGCATCAAGATCAGTTCGGACCATGTGCCCTTCTGGCAAAAGAAGGTGGCCGCCACGAGCATCCTGGCCTACGGACCGGAAGTCCACGATACGCTGATCAACGGCGAGGATGCCTCCAAGCAATATGAAAAACTGATGGCGGCCAGCAATGCCAACACGCCGGAAGACGTCATCGCGGCGGTGGACCCGGAAAATATGGTCGCTACCGTGCGGCTGCTGCTGCAATGGATCTCGAACCACAGCTGATTACCAGCCGCGTCCGGCCATCTTCACCGGCAATGAGTCGATTTCCTTGCCCGGCATCGCGTCGCCCAGTCCCTCGGAGACTTTCGCGAGCATCTCTGCGTCTTTGTAGTGAACGGTAGCCTGCACGATTGCCGAAGCGACCTTGGCCGGGTTCTTGGATTTGAAGATGCCCGAGCCCACGAACACGCCCTCGGCCCCAAGCTCCATGAGCAACGCCGCATCGGCGGGGGTGGCGATGCCGCCGGCCACGAACGTGACCACCGGCAACCGCTGGTCTGCCTTCACCTTCTTCACGAGCTCCAGCGGCACACGCTGTTCTTTGGCAAACGCGGCCAGCGCGGCAGGCGACATGCCCTTGAGCGCGGCGATCTCCCTCTTGATGGACTTGATGTGTCGCACGGCCTCGATGACGTTGCCGGTGCCCGCCTCGCCTTTGGTGCGGATCATCGCCGCGCCTTCGTTCACGCGGCGCAGGGCTTCGCCCAAATTCGTCGCTCCGCACACGAACGGCACGCGGAACGTGCTCTTGTCCACATGGTCGAACGGGTCGGCCGGAGTGAGCACCTCGGATTCGTCGATGAAGTCCACCTCCAACGCCTCCAGAATGCGCGCCTCGGACGCGTGGCCGATGCGAACCTTGGCCATTACCGGGATCGACACCGCCTTGCGGATGGCCTTGATGAGCGCGGGATCGCTCATGCGCGCCACGCCGCCCTGGGCGCGGATGTCGGAGGGCACGCGCTCCAACGCCATGACGGCGCAGGCGCCCGCCTTCTCGGCCAAACGAGCCTGCTGCGCGTTGACCACGTCCATGATGACGCCCCCTTTGAGCATCTTCGCCAGGTCTTCGCCGGTGACGTTGCGGATCGCGCGCTTCTTCACGGGACGGAAGTGTACACAAAAAATACCGGATGCGGAACCGAACACGTCGGGATCCTTAGATCATCGACGCGACGAACTCCGTGTCGTTGCTGAGACGGCTTTCCTCGGGCAACACCTGGCCCTGGTACTTGCTGCCCTTCTTCTTGTGGTAGGGCGTCTCGGCGGGCGAAGTCATCATTTCGAACGCGATCTGGCAAACGCGCATGCCCGGGTAGAGCGCGATGGGCAGTCGGTTCAAGTTGCTGATCTCCAGCGTGATGGTGCCCGAGAAACCCGGGTCCACGAAGCCGGCGGTGGAGTGCACGATGATGCCGAGGCGGCCCAGCGAGCTGCGGCCCTCCACGCGGACCACCAAGTCGTCCGGAATGCTGACCGTCTCCTGCGTCACGCCCAGCACGAACTCTCCCGGCTGGATGATGAACGGCTCGTTGTCCGGAACCGTGATGATGCGCATGTTCTTGGCGAACGTCATCGGATTCTTGGGATCCAGGAGCGCGTACTTGCTGTGCTCATAGACCTTGAAGATGTTGCCCAGGCGAAGATCCATGCTGCTGGCGTGGATGTGCTTGAACAATTCGCTCTGCGGACTGTCGACTTTCACGCGTCCGGAAGTGATGGCGGCTTTGATGTCGCGGTCGGAGAGGATCATGGCGGGAAAGAGAATGCGGACTCAGGGCGTGAGCCTAGCACATCTTCCTGATTTGCCAGAATAGGAAATTCGGCGGCCTGCAAGGCATACGTAGCCGAAAACGGGTATAATACCGCCGCGATGGTCGCAACAACGAACAAAATCGGCCAGCGCGAGTCGTCCGCGGACCAGAACGAAGGTCTGGGTTCCAACGAGCGCCTCGCCATCGGTCGCCTGAAGCAACAGGTGGCCGAACACGTCCGCGTGACGTTTTACGAAACCGGAGCCGCATCCGCAAGCGAGACAAACGAACTGGCATCTTGGGCCGAAGGCCTGGAAAGCGACCCCGAGGCGATCAGGCATAGCGATTCGTTCATCAGCTGGTCGCGTTCGGCCATGCGTTCGGCCATGAATCTGTACTACACGGATCTCAAAGCACCCCTGGCAGCCGCATTGTCACGTAAACTGATTTCACAGCGATCCCATGACAAGTGGATCAGTCGCTTCCGCAGCGGGAACGTAAGCTACAAAGAGAAGGAATACTGGGTTGAGCACCAGTTGCCCCACTACATCGCGGGTTGGGAAAAAGCGGGCGCAGAACGCAAGGCATTGCTGGCCAATCCCGCGCTGAAGCAGCTGGCGAACGACCCAAGCGTGAAATCCCTGCAAAACGAGAGCGCGTTCCTCGACATGCATTACAACCAGCGGGTGGATTTGCTGGCGAAAGTCCGCGCCGCGCTGAGCGTGGAACGGAAAGACAAGGGAACCGGTATTTACAAAAAATTGCACGATAAGGCGCAAGGCATCCTGTACGCCGCGGTCGCAGAGGGTTCCATGAGCAGCGCCAAGGTGGGCACCTGGCTCGAACGCATTTTCAAGAGCAACGCCAAGCCGGAGGTGATCGACCGGTTCCTGGGAGGCGGCTCGAGCTCTTTGCAATCTCTTGTCAAAAAATGGCGCGAAGTTCGTGCGAAATATGACGACGTCTGCCGCAAGGGCGCACCTTTGAAAAACCCGGCCGTTGGACTGTACATGATCTCGCCCGACCGGTTCCTGCGCATGCATTACGCCCAGCGAAAGAGCTGGGTCGAGGAGGCATCTCAACGGATCAACGACGCCTTGTCGCTGGAAAAAGAGCCGTCGGCGTTCATCCGTATCCGCCACGCGCTGGATCTGAAGGACTGGGAGGACGCGGACAGCCTCATCAGGGGCGCGGAGTCCAAGCATGCGACAGGCGAGAAAAAGCTGTCGCCCGAGAACTTGGCACGCCTGCAGTCGATGAAGATCTACCTCACGCAAATGCGGTCCAAGAAAAAGAAGAAGGGATCGGGCTCGTCGGCCGAATCGAAGAACTCGCCCGAGAAGGCGGCCCAGGTCTGCGCGAAGATCGACGCCGTGATGACCGGCGGCGGCATCCCTTCATCCATGCGCTCCGTCGTCGAGGGCCTGCTGCCGACCAACGAAGCCAACCGGGGCATCAACCAGTTCCGCTGGATCGTGTACAACAACAAGTGGTGCCGCGACCACAACTACCTGAAGTACGAACAGGCCAAAAACGGAGCCAGCCAGAAGACCAGCGAGCAAACGCACTACCGCTCGAAGAACAACATCGAGACCAAGCGGCGGCAGGACCATTCCCTGGACGATAAGAACTCCGGGCAGGACGCGTTCCGCAACACCGATTTCGCCAAGCGCCGCGCGACGCTGCTGCATGTGGACCTCACCAGCTCGGGTCCCGCCAACCTGACCACGTGGCTCCAAAAACCCCAGCACCCCCGCGAACTGTACTGGACGACCTTCTGCGGCCATGACAACGGCCAACCGATGAGCGAGGCCTGGCACAACGAACTGTTTTCGAGCCTGACGGAACTGCGCGGCCTCACGCGCCAGCTCGAAGGCATGGGATACCGCTACTCGCGATCCGGTCCGGTGAAACGGTACTCCAGCGAAATCGTCACGGCGGCCGCCGCGGACTCGTCCGAAGCCAGCTTGGCGATGGCGGCGTAAACGCCGAGGATTTACGGTTGTCCACGCGCCGCCTCTTTGAGAGAATGCCGCCCTATGCAACGCCACCTCTTCGCCGTTCTCGGCTGCTTGTCCTTGCTCGCCGCCTGTTCCGGTCCCACCGCGCGGCCGGACGCCAATCCCCTGCTGCGCATCCAGCGCGAGGAGGAGCTGGCTGATTCGCTCGCCAACGTCATCATCATGAAAGATCCCGTCGCCGACGACGAGAGCACTCGCAAATTCATCGAAAGCGAAATCGTGCGCGCGAAGGAATCTCTTGCCGAGGCCCAGCGCCTGCAGCTGAAGGGAGCCAGCGGACCGTTCATACCCGTGAAAGAGAGCGTGGAGGGCTGGGCGCTGTACATCGACGGCATGTTGTACCTGTCGTCGGATTTCCACTCACGCCCGGGCACGGACCTGCACCTGTACGTGAGCACGGTCGTGGACCCGCGCGACGTGGCATTCCCGGACGTCACCGCCCTGGACTTGGGCCGCATCGATTATCCGTACGGCGCGATGGCCCTGCCGGTCTCCACGGACTACAAACCCGAAGAGCTCCGCTCGGTGGTCCTGTGGGACGCCAAGCTCAAGCGCCTGCACGGATTCGTACAGCTCAGCCGCCGCGGATAGCCGGAGCCTAGAGCGGAACGTTGTTCTGCTGGCGGACCGCTTCATCGATGGCGGCCGAAACGGCTTCCAAGGTGTTGGACGTTACCCGCGTGCCGTTCACGAAGAACGTGGGGGTGGAGTTCACGCCGATCTTGGAACCCTGGTTGTAATCGGCATTCACGGCATCGGCCTTGATGCCCGAGGCCACGCAGCGGTCGAATAAGGCGCCGTCCAGCTTCAGTTCGCCGGCCCACGTGCGCAGCGCGGAGGAGCTGAGCTGCTTCTGATTGACGTATGCGGCATCGATGAACTCCCAGAACTTTCCCTGGTCCGCCGCGCACTCCGCCGCCTGGGCGGCCTCAAACGCGTTGCGGTGGATGGACTTGAGCGGGAAGTGCTTGAAATCGAAACGGACAACTTGACCGTATTTGGCCAAGAGCGGCTTCTTGATGATCTCGTTGGCAGCCTGGCAGGCGGGACATTGCAAATCGGCGTATTCGGAGACGATGATGGCCGAACTCGGATTTCCGGCCGGCGTGCGCGAAGACGTGGCGCTGAGCCCCGTGGTATCCACGCAGGCGCCGAGCGCGAGCAAGGAGAGGGAGACGACGGCGGCGAGGGAAACGTTGCGAAGCATTGGAATGGAAGGAAGGAATCAAGAGGATGGTACCTGATGATGCGGGCGGACGAAACGCCGGTCTTAACCTCCTCTTAATATGGAGCCGCATGGGACGCCGTTTTCTTCCATGGAGCATGGAGTCCGGGAAGTCCGTTTGGTATACTCGCTTCCTCGCATGACGCTTTACCTGAAGTACCGGCCCAAGAGCTTCGCCGACGTGGTCGGCCAGGACCACGTGGTAACCACCATGGAACGCGCGGTCGAACAAAAACAACTCTCGCATGCGTATCTGCTGTGCGGCACGCGCGGCACCGGCAAGACATCGGTGGCGCGCATCCTGGCCAAGATCATCCTGTGCGCCGGCACCGAGGACGAGAAGATCCAGAAGCAGCTGATCCAGGGCGTGGAGGACGGGTCGCTGGTGGACCTTATCGAAATCGACGCCGCCAGTAACCGCCGCATCGACGACGTGCGCGATCTCATCGAACGGATCAACTTTTCGCCGTCGGTGGCCAAGGCCAAGGTCTACATCATCGACGAGGTGCACATGCTGACCAAAGAAGCGTTCAACGCGCTGCTGAAAACGCTGGAGGAGCCGCCGCCGTACGCGTACTTCATCCTGGCCACCACCGAGCTGCACAAGGTTCCGGACACCATCCAATCCCGTTGCCAGCGCTTCCTGTTCAAGCGCGTGAAGGACGACGACATCACGCGCCGCCTGCAGTACATCGTGGACCAGGAACACATCAAGATCGACCGCGACGCGCTGCGCGCAGTGGCCCGTCATGCCACCGGCAGCTTCCGCGACGCCATCTCGCTCTTGGACCAGCTCCGTTCATTGGAGAAGGTTTCGCTGCAGGACGTTGCCGAGCGCATCGGCCGCACATCCACGCTGTACATCGAGGAGCTGCTGCAGGCCGTGAACGCCAAAGACATCGCACGCATCCCCAAGATCATCGAGGAAATCGAGGACGCGAACACGCCGCTGGACGTCATCATCGGCGACTTGCTGTCCGTGATCCGCACGCAGATGCACGAAGACATCGATAAGAACATGGACCACAGCGGCTACCTGCGGATGATGGACACGCTCATCCAGGCGCTGCGCGACCTGCGCGTATCGCCGGTGCCGGGACTGGTCGCCGAATCCGCCCTGCTGAGCCTGTGTGCCGAACCCCAGTCCACCCGCGCCCCGGCGCCGACGCTGTCCGCCCCCGTCCCGGCGGTGCGTGCGCCCGCACGGCCTGCCGCACCGGCAGCGGCTCCGGAAGCGCCCAAGGCCTCCGTCAAGCCCGCGGAAGCCCCGAAGGCCGCAAAGCCCGGCATCGTGGAGGCACAGGACCTGACGCTGGAGAACGTGCTGAGCCACTGGACCGAGATCGTGAAGCGAACCACTCCCCCGTCCGCCCGCATGAGCCTGAAAAACGCGTCGGTGACGGCGGTGGAAGACAAAACGCTGATCCTCTCGTTCCCGTCGGCGTTCCACCGCGACAAAGTGAGCGACGTGAACTCCAGTCGCGCCATCGAAGAGATCCTGCTGGACATCTTCAAGCGCCCGATCCGCATCGAATGCCGGCTGGAAACCGTCGGCAGCAAGAAACAGGCCGCCCCGGCCGAAACCGACTTGGTGGACGCGGCGAAGGAGGTGTTTGGGATGTAGGAAGACAAGGAAATTAAGGATGACAATGATTTCAGGGAAAACCGCTATTCCTCGTCTTCTTTGATTTCTTTGTCGTCTTTGATTCCCTCAGTACACTTCATTCATGCAACCCAAGGCTGAGTTCCGCCTCGCCATCGTCGGCCGCCTGAAGCACATGACCCAGCGCGAGCGCGACGTGGAAAGCCAGGTGCTGCGCCGCTATCTGAAAGACGTCCTGGGAAACGAGCCCAAGACCATCGCCGCGTACATGCCGTATCTGGACGAGCCGGACATCAAGCCTTTGTTGGAAGAACTCCTGCGGGCCGGCTGGACGATCGCCATGCCGGCGGTGCACAAAAACAGGCTCGTATTCCGGAAGGTGACCGACTTGGCGCAGAACGTCCGCAACCCGGTGACGAACATCCTGGAGGCATCCGAAGATTGCGAAGCGGTGGATGACGCGAACATCGTAGACGCCATTGTTCCGGGGCGCGCGTTTTCGATGGAAGGCCAGCGCATGGGCCGCGGCAACGGCGGCTACGACTTCTGGATCGAAAAACAGCGCAAAAACGGCGCCAAAACACGGTTCATCGGCGTGTGCTTCGATTGCCAGCTGGTGCCGGACGTGCCGATGGAGGCGCATGACCAGCCCGTCGATATCGTCGTCACAAGTCGGGGCATCTCGCAAGCAAAGAAGCCATAAAATGTGTTCGAGGATCGTTGGAGCCCGGTGCCTCTTTCGGTATGCTCCGGACATGCTCACCTACGACGCTCTCAAAGCCGCAGACATCGACGTCTACAACGCCCTGATGGGCGAAACGAAGCGCCAGACCGAAGGCGTGGAACTCATCGCATCGGAGAACTACGTCTCCCCCGCGGTGCTGGAAACCATGGGCACCATCTTCAACAACAAATACAGCGAAGGCTACCCCGGCAAGCGCTACTACGGCGGTCAGGAATACACCGACATCGTGGAGACGCTGGCCATCGAACGCGCCAAGAAACTGTTCGGTGCCGGCCATGCGAACGTGCAGGCCCACGCGGGAGCCAACATGAACGTCGCCACCTACTTCGCGCTGCTGGAGCCGGGCGACACGGTGCTGGGCATGGACCTGAGCCACGGCGGTCACCTGACCCACGGCCACCCGGTCACGTATCTCACCAAGATCTTCAAGTTCGTTCGCTACAAGATGAAGGACGTGGAGACCGGCGAGCTGGACTACGACGAAATGCTGGCGGTGGCCAAGAAGGAGAAGCCCAAAATCATCCTGGCCGGCTTCTCGGCATACCCGCGCGAGGTGAACTACGCCAAGATGAAGGCCATCGCGAACGAAGTCGGCGCGTACACCATGGCCGACATGGCCCACATCGCGGGCATGATCGCGGGCAAGCAGCTGCGCAATCCGTTCGACGACGGGTTCGACATCATCACGACCACGACCCACAAGAGCCTGCGCGGACCGCGCGGAGGCCTGATCCTCTGCAAGGACCCCGAGTTGGGCAAGAAGATCGACAAGTCCATCTTCCCCGGCTTCCAGGGCGGCCCGATCATGCAGATGGTGGCCGCCAAGGCCGTGGCGTTCGGCGAGGCGTTGAAGCCCGAATTCCAGGTCTACGCCAAGCAAATCATCTCCAACTCCAAGCACCTGGCGAAGTTCTTCATGGACAAGGGCGCCAAGCTGATCACGAACGGCACCGACAACCACCTCATGCTCATCGACTGCGTGAAGTCCTGGGGCGTGGGCGGCGGCGAAGTCGAGCACACCCTGGACCGCATCGGCGTCACGCTGAACAAAAACATGATCGCCAACGACACGCGCAAGCCGATGGACCCGTCCGGCGTGCGTATCGGCACCCCGGCCATCACCACGCGTGGCATGAAGGAGAAGGACATGGAGACGCTTGGCGGCTTCATCCTCAAGGCCATCGAGAAGCGCGCCGACGAGGCGGCACTGAAGAAGCTGCACGAAGAAGTGAAAGCCTTTTGCCGCACCTTCCCGGTGCCCGGCATCACCGCCTAATCCCCATGCCGCGCCAGAGCTATCGCAGTCTCCGCTATGCCGTCGAGGGCCTCGCCCACGCGGTGTCCACCGAACGCAATCTCCGTCACTTCACGATCATCTACACGGTCGTGATCATCGCGGGCTTCGCGTTCTCCATCGGCCCGTGGGAATGGATGGCGCTCATCGGCGGCGGCGGGGCATTCGTGGCCGTGGAACTCATCAACACCGCGTTCGAGCGCATCGTGAATGCCGCCGACGAGCTGTACAAGAAGCAGGGCCGCAATCATCATCACGCCCTCAAGCAGACCAAAGACGTCGGCGCGGCCGCCGCGCTCATCACGCTCCTCACGGTCGGGGTCATCACGTGCATGGTCTTCTATCCATACGTGAGCGCGGCCACTCGCCTGCTCAAGTAATCCCCCGCCCATGACGACGTTGCACGCGGTCATCCTCGGCATCGTGGAAGGCGTGACCGAGTTTTTGCCGATATCGTCCACGGCGCATTTGGTCGTGACGGCCGGCGCCTTGGGCCTGGGTCAGGACGAGTTCGCCAAGACGTTCGAGATCGCCATCCAAGCCGGTGCCATCGCGGCAGTTCTCGTGCTCTACGGAAAGCGCTTGCTGACCGACAAACAGACCTTCCTGAAAGTCTGCGCCGCATTCGTGCCCACGGCGCTCATCGGCTTCGCGCTGCACTCTCTGGTCAAAAACGTGCTGCTGGAAACCATGGGGGTGATTCTGGGCGCGCTGGCCATCGGCGGCGCGGCGCTCATCCTCTTCGAGCTGCTGCACAAGGAGAAGTCGGGAGGCCCCGCCGACTCCGCCGCCATACCGTACAAGCATGCCGTGCTGATCGGCCTGTTCCAGGCGCTTGCCATCGTGCCCGGCGTTTCACGCGCCGCGGCCACCGTGGTCGGAGGCCTGCTTTTGGGCATTCCGCGCAAAACCATCGTCGAATTCTCCTTCCTGCTGGCCGTTCCGACCATCCTGGCCGCCAGCGCGCTGGACCTGGCGAAAGCCGGCACCGCGTTCACCGGCGAACAGTGGCAGCTGCTGGGTATCGGCGCGCTCACGTCGTTCGTGGTCGCGCTGGTCGTCATCCGCTGGCTGGTACGGTTCATCCAGGGACATTCGTTCATCGTCTTCGGGATCGAGCGCATCGTCATAGCGGTGGCCGCGTTCTTGTTCCTGCGGGGATAAGAGGACGCCAAACACTCCAAGGACTCCTTGGACTCCAATGAACAAAGTCAGAAGAATTGCTCAAGCCACCAAAGGGGTGGTGCGCAATGCGCCCGGGGGTCGGAGGTCTGCGCGCCGAAGCGATCACGTGGAGAGCGCGCGTGGCGGCTCATTGCGCGCGCTTTCTTGGCCACTTCTTTGTCGCGCGCAAAGAAGTGGCAACCGTTAGAACATACGAAAAGAGCCGCTTGCGCGGCCCTTCTCTTCGGCGGATGCCGATTGCTTACTCGTTGATGGTCAGCGTGCCGGTGCTCGGATCGCTGAGCGTCGTGCCCGCGGTCGGGCTGCTGAGACCGATGATGACCGTCTCTCCGCCATCGGCGCCAGTGTCGGCGGTGATGGGGATGACGAAGACCTTCGTGGTCTCGCCCTGGGCAAAGTTCAGCGTGCCGCTCACGGCCGTGTAGTCGCTTCCCGACAAGGCGGAGCCGCCGTTGGTCGAGTAGTTCACGGATGCCGGGAACACGTTGCCGATGCGCATGACGTAGACATACGCCTTGCCGGCGCTCTCGCTGACCTGCATGGAGCTGGTCTGGAGCTTGAACGAACCGCTGCCCGTGAGGGTGATGGACTCATCGTCATTGATGATGAGCTTGGCGGTGGCGGGCGTGATGATGCTGGCACCGTTCGTGGGGTTGCTCAGTGTCAGGTTCAAGCGGCGGCTGCCCTCGATGCTGCCGTTGTTGGACACCGACACGACGAACGTCTTGGTGGTCTCGTTGGCGGCGAAGTTCAGGGTACCGTTGTTGGACGAGTAGTCGCTGCCCGACATGGCCGTGTCGTTGCTGGTGGCGAACGAGATGTCGGCGGCCGTGCTGGTCACGCCGCTGCGCACCACGGTGATGGTGATGCTGCCTTTGTTCTCGAAGACGGTGTACTCGGAAGCGCTGAAGCCGAACTGGGCGTTGGTGGCCGTGCTGGACGACGACGAAGCGGTGCCCGACGAAGAGGACGAGTTGTTCGGGTCGATGATGTTCACGACGGATTCCGGGATATCGATAGCCGCGCCGCCGGTGACGTTGCTGAGCTTCAGGATGACGGTGCGGTTGCCGCTGGCGGAAGTGTTGTTCTTCACCTTCAAGGTCAGTTTCTTGTCGTTCTCCTTGTTGGCGAAAGTGACTGTGCCGGACTGGGCCTCGAAATCCTGACCCGCCACGGCGGTGCCGCCGCTGAACGAGTAGTTCACGCTGACGGTGCCCTTGTTCTCGCCCAGACGGACGATGCGAACCTCCAGGTTGCCGGTAGCGATGTTCTTCTCGACGTTGTATACCTTCTGGCTGTAGTGGATCAGGCCTGCCGATGTGTAGCCGATCGACGAGCTGCTGGACGAGCTGGAGCTGACGGAAGAAGACGAACTGCTGCTGGAAGAGCTGGAGCTCGAGCGGGAGCTGCTGCTGGAAACGGTCACGTTGCCGGCCAGCTTGGTGTAGAGGCGATCCATGAGGATGGCGGCCTCGGCACGGGTCAGGTTGCCGTTCGGATCAAAACGATCGGCGCTCTTGCCCTTGATGATGCCGAGCGAGTACATGCGGCCGATGGCGTCGTTGGCGAAGTGATCCGCCGGAACGTCCGTGAAAATCGCGGAGCCGCTGATGGCGACGGCCACGCTGGTAAGTGCCACGCCGGCAAGCAGGCCGGAAGCGAACGTAACGGGGAGGGCCTTCTTTAGAAAGCCGCGAACTGTACGCATACGAAGAGCGGGTAGAAGGAGTAAATAGGACGAAAAATGACAGCATAGTATGCGAAGAATGGTCGTCGAAATGCAATCGACACCCGACCTGAACCGATGTCAAACTGGTTCTTCGTTGGTTTTGAGCGCTTTGCGCGCCACAGGGAGAATCATGGCTTCCCAAAAACGATGTCCCGCCTCGGAGGGATGGAGCCCGTCTCCGGCGATCATGGACGGGTCTTGCCGCATGGCGGCGGCGATGTCGGCGAATTCCACGACCGCCACCCGCCGCTTTGCCGCTTCTTCCCTGATGATGGCGTTGAAACGCTCCAGGGCGGCGGCCACGTCTTTGCCGTCCGCATATCCCTCGCCGGCGGGCGTAACCGAATAATCCGGGATGGTCGCGGCGATCAGGCGCTCGGGGCCCGGCAGCACCGCCAACATGCGGTCGAGTAAGACGGCCAGGTTGGCGCGGAACGTCTCCTCATCCACGCCCTGGACTTCGTCGTTCACGCCGATGAACAGCGTGGAGAAATTCGGCCTTGCTTCTTCATACAGCGGCAACTGCTGGGCGATGGCGTCCGCGCTTGTCCTGGCGATGCGCGCCGGGTTGCCGATGAGCTGAATGTTCACGCCGTCGGCACGCAAGCTCTTGGCAAGCAGCGATGGCCAGGCATCGTCGGACGAAATGCCGGAGCCGATGGTGTACGAATCACCGATCGGCATGTAACGGACGGCGGCGTTCGATTCGGGCATCGGGGAACATGCTGCCAGCCCGAAGCACAGAAGAACAGACAAGGCGGCTGCCCACGATGAACGAACGGCTTTTGGGGAGACAGGGGAAACAGGAGAGTGAGGGAAACAGCAAACATCACCTGCTTCCCCTGTCTCCCCTGTTTCCCTCCGGTCAATGTATTGCAGCTTCATACCCGCTACTTCGCAGTTGGAGGCTTCGGCTTCGGCGGGTTCTGCTTGGGTTTCTGCGGTGCGGGCTTGGAAGCCGGCGGTTTGGCGGGAGCGGGGGTCACGGGAGCAGGCGGGGCGGCGGGAGCCGGTGCGGGGGCACCTCCCTTCTTGGTCATGGCTTCCACCATCGCCTTGCTGGGCGGCGGAACGCCGCCGCTCGCCTTCAGCTTCAGCTCAAGGTCATCCATCTTGCCCTTCTCCTCGCCGGTCAGCGGCTCGGTGATGGCCTTCTTCCGCAGCGCGTTGAAGTCGTTGGTCCACATTTCGCGATCGCGCCAGGCGCGGTACGCCTGCAGCGTCATGCCCTTCTTCTTCGCCTTGTCGATTTCCTCGGCTTCCTTCTCCTTGAGCTTGGAGTCGGAAACGGCGACCTTGCGGTTCTCGCTGGCGCTCTTCAGCCAGCGTCCGATCTTGTCCTCCACCACCGAACGCTTCTCGGCGTAGCGCTCGCGGGACATGCGGCGGATGATCTCGACGCGGTTCTCGTCCTGCTCGATCTTGGGCGGCGGCAGCGTGGAAACGGAGAACGGCTTGCTGGCCATGCCGTTGATCATCAGGCGCATGTAGGCGTGGTACTTGGGCAAGCTGAGGATGTCCTTCTCCTTCACCACTTCCTCGAACTGCTTCATCAGCACCTCGGCGTCCTCGGCGCCGACCTGGAACGACACCATGGAACCCACGTTGCCGAACACGGCATCCTGCAGGGCGGTGTTGTTGCCTTCCAGCAGCAGCTGGCCCACGTACTGGTTGGCCAACGTGAGCGACAAGCGGTATTTGCGGGCCTCGGACAGAATGGTGGCGAACGACTCCGTGGCGAAGTTCTGGAACTCGTCGACGTACAGGAAGAAGTCCTTGCGCTCCTTCTCGGGGATATCGGCGCGGCTCATGGCGTCCAGCTGGAACTTGGTCACGAGCATGGAACCCAGGAACGCGGAGTTGTCTTCGCCGAGGTTTCCCTTGCTCAGGTTCACCAGCACGATCTTGCCGGTGTCCATCGCCTCGCGGACGTTGAGCTTGCTGTTCACTTGCCCGACGATGTTGCGGATGGTGGGGACGCTCAGCAGCTGGCCGATCTTGTTCTGGATGGCGGCGATGGCCTCGGTGCGGTACTTGTCCGTCCAGCCGGCGTACTCGTCCTGCCAGAAACTCTTCACCAGGTGGTCCTGCACGTGCTCCACCACCTTCCGGCGGAACGCGTCGTCCACGAACATGCGCAGGATGCCGAGCATGGAATTGCCCTGCGTCTCGATGAGCGCCAGCAGCGCGTTGCGCAGGATGTGTTCCATGCGCCCGCTCCATACATCGGGCCACATCTTCGTGAACACGCTCATCAGTCCCGACGCCACCAGCGGGTACTGGTCCGGGTTCGGGCACGACAACATGTTGAACGACAGCGGGAAGTCCTTGTCGGCCGGGCTGAACAGGATGACGTCGTTGGTGCGGTTGGCCGGGATGAAGCGCAAGCAGGCTTCGATCAGGTCGCCGTGCGGGTCGATGACGCCCACGCCTTTGCCGGCGATGACGTCGGAATAGATCATGTTCTCCAGCAGCGTGGATTTGCCCATACCCGTCTTTCCGATGACGTACATGTG
>CAYSWB010000023.1:0-8166 GCA_964434575.1 uncultured Candidatus Peribacteria bacterium
CCTTCGGCCTCGTGGTCCCGAACCACGCGCTCTACCAACTGAGCTACGCCCCGATCGAACGAGAGCATACGGAAAAATTCCACGACTGCCTAGACGCAACTGCTTGCCATGCGGCCAGGGCCGTACTGGGCGTTTTGGACGGATCGCAACATCGAAACATGATTACGCTATATATAAAGGAAGAGATCAATGGTCGCTGATCCCCTGCTTTTGAACAAATTATGTATACATTAACCTGGAGAATGTGAAAAGGACTTGGCACGTTTGCGGCTTGATGAAGCCCTCCGCTCCCCTACCCTTGCGGACATCCTGAAAACATTGCCCCATCGAAAGACTACTGGACGTCGAAAGCTTCTTGCTTACAATGCCCCCCTTCTTTTCGCCAATCCTATAATGAAGCCTGTGAAACTCACACAATACCGCGTTTCACTTCCCCTCGTGCTGACGCACGTGGCGCTCATCACGGCCATCATGATGGCCATGGTGCTGACGCTCCCCACCGTGAGCATCACGGCGTAAGGAGACGGGAAGTCCAGCCAGCCGCACCGGGGTGCCTTGCACCCAGGGGCGCTTTTGAACCTACTGCTGCGGCCGGTCGTAACGCTTCACCTCGCCGTTCGCCACCGGAGTGCCGGGCGAAGAGGGGTCTTTGGTGGTTTCCTTGGTCACCAGGATCCGCGTGTGGTTGGACAAGTCGGTCTTGGTGTCCAAGCGGACCGAATGGCGGACGTCGCCGAACAGGCTGCTCATCCAGCCCAGTTTCACGGGGTTGTTGCCGGAGGCATCCGTGAGCCAGCCCACGTAGTACTCGTTCTTGGGCAGCACTTCGATGTTCAGGTTCAGCGTGTGAAGGTACGAGCCGTCCTCGAAGTAGTACGTGAAGGCCACGCCGTTGGCCTTGGTGGCATCCACGCCGGTGACGGCGCCGTACCAGAAGCCTTTCTCCTTGCCGTGCTGGGGATCGGTGATGGCCTTGCCGTCGTTCATGACGACCGAGACCTTCTCGGTCTCGATGATGGCGCCGGACTCGGTGTCCGGATTGGAAACCTCCACGGTCTGATTGCCGCAAGCGGTGAGCAGCAGGAGGCCGGAGGAAAGGGCGAAGAGAATGGACTTGGACGTCATGGTCGTGTGGGGAAAGCGTGAATATGACGGAGAATCGAAGGCTATCTTACACATCACTATAACGATCGGTACGCGGTTTGGTTACAACATTGACAAATTATTATTTTAAAGCATATTACAATTCTTTATGAAAACCCCCGAACAGGCTTTCGATGCACAGGCTTTGGTGAACGAAGCGCAGCGGACCATGGACGCCGAATACCCGGCACCCGAGGGTCTTTTGCTGACGATGTTGCTGCGAACCCAATACCACCGCCTGTTCGCCGTCACCGACGGGTTCAAGGATATCGCGGGGAAGAAGGTGCTGGACATCGCCTGCGGTTCGAATAAATCGTGTGCCGTGTACCCGCGGAATCGCTCAAGGATGTACGAGCCGTGGTTCGCGCGCTTCGCCGGCATCATGGGCGCAGAAGTCATGGGCATCGATCGGCGCGAAAGCGACCCCGACCGGCACTACCATTTCCTGCAGGGCGACTTCGTGAAGCCAACCACGCTGGATATTTTTGATGCCGAGCTATTCGATATCGTCAACAACTCGGCGTTTCTCGTGGCCCCAAGCCGCATCGACGCGGATGCCAAAAGCACGCTGCCGACCACGCCAGAACTGCTGTTCCATCATTCCGACTCCAGCCTCGAGCGCATCGACGACACCATCACCAAGCAGGTGCTTCGCATCCTGAAAGAAAGCGGCTACTACCTCTACAACGAAAGCATTTACCAGAAAGTGGGCGGCCAATTTGTCCGCAAGAAGCTGCAGGACTTCCTGGCGAATCTGCCGCACCCGCCCAGCCCCAAGCGACCCGCGAAATAAGCGTTACTTCGCGTTCCATAGCAAGCCCTCCGGGCGGGCCGTGAGCTTGGCGCGGTCATCGGCCGCCTTCTCTTCCACGCGCTCGATCAGGTTGCCGTACGCCTCCGCCTCACCCGGATACAGCCGCTGCATCAGCTTGGCGGTTTCCACCAGTCCTTCCACGTTGCGTGACAGCGAAATGAAGTGTGCGTTCTGCTCGATGGCGTAGCCGAAGTCGTTCATCAGGCGCTCGAGTGCCGGCCGCCAGGCGTCGATTTCGGGCGTGACCTTCGCGGGCGAACCGGCGCGGGCGCGCAGCAGCAGATGAGAAATGCCGATGTCGTTGTATTTGCCGAGTTCATACGCGCGCTGGTAGTTCGAAACGGCGCCCGCCTGGTCCTTGCGGAGCTCGGCCAGATCGCCGCGCAGCTTCCACAGGCGTTGGTCTTCGGCGTTCAGCGCGGCGTAAGCGTCCAGCGCACGCTGCGCATCGTCGAGTTGCCCCGCATCCATGTATAAACCGGCCTCGCTGAGGAACAAATCGCGCGTGAACAAGGCTCCCTCGGCGCGGCGGTACCACGTCAGCGCCTCCTGCGCGTTGCCCGCGGCCTCGGCGTGGCGTCCGCGGGACGACACGAGCAAGTACCAGCCCTCCTGCGCGGCGAAGACGAGCACCAACACCGCCAGCATGCATTCCACAAGGCGCTGCGCCTTGGTGCGCCGCGCCGAGTGCTTGAGCGCGGGCGGCAAGCCGACGTAGGCGGCCGCCAAACACAACGGCAGCAGGATGCCGATGAACTGCAGGTTGTAATCCACCAGGTTGTGCGCGGCCACTCCCGCGAAGGCGATGAACATGGCGAACTTCAGATGCGAACCCGCCACGCGCCGCCGGCTCCAGTCTTTCCAAGTGCGCCAGCCCTGCAAGGCGACCGTCGCCCACAGCAGCGCCAGTAGCGCCGCGGCCGGCAAACCGAGCTCCATCGCGTGTTTCAGAAAGACGTTGTGGGCATGATCGGACGTTGCCAGCACCTCGGTCTGCGAGCGAGGCTGGACGAAACGGAAGCTGTACGGACCCCAGCCGGCCAGGGGTCGCTGCGCGGCCAACGACGACGCCTGCTTCCAGAATTCGGCCCGCTCGGAGAACGACGAGCCGCCCTCGGCCGACGTGAAGGTCGCCTTCGCGACGACGGACTCCACGGAATGGAAGCGCGAGCGCAGCACGTTCACCGCCGAAAACCACAGCATGGCCAGGAACATCACCGTCAGCACGCCGACCAGGAGATTCTTCCAGTCGACGCGGTCGCGGATGGTTAGAAGCAAAAGCAGTGCCGACAAGACGACCTGGCCGCTGAACGCCAGGAAGCCCGCACGCGAATAACTCAGCAGGAACCCGCCCACGAAGAACGACACCACAAGCCAGTGCACGGCCAGCCTGGCGGGCGTAAACTGCTCGCGCTTCCAGCCCGCTTCGGTGGAAAACAGCGCCCATACCACCGCGGGCCACGCCAGCAGGCACAACTGCGCCCAAGCGTTGGGCCAATAGTCGGTGTGGAAGCGATGGTCGAAGAAGGTGCCCACGAACCTGTTCACCGGCTGCAGCGCGTACACGGCCACGCCGACGCCGCATGCCACGTACGCGGCCAGCGCGAGCGTGCGCGCCACGCGCTTGGCGAAGACTTGGTTGGCCGACGCCGCATACTCGCGCATCGCCCAGCAGAGCAGCAGGGCGAATCCGGCCGCGCGCAGTAGTTCATCGAAACCATAGTTGCGCGTACTGGACGCCATGAAGGCGGCGAACGTCCAGGTCAACAGCGCCATCACCGGCCACCATAATCTCCTGGGCAGCGTGGCCGACTGCCTCAGCGAGAAAGCCTGCGCGATGATGAGCGCGGCGGACACCCCGGCGAACAGCCAGGTGGATTCCAGCGACTTCCCGCCCTTCCACAAGACGGCTACCACAAGAAGCGCCAGCAGCACGGCTTCGCACCAACGATGCAGGAATCGCGACATGATACGGTGGATGATAGCGCATGCGAAAGCAGCCCGTCATGCGACTTTTGGCGGATGCAAGGCTAGTTGAGCTCGGCCTGCTGGCGCACCGCGGACACGGGGACGCCGGGGGCGGTGAACGCGCCGGGGTGCGTTTCGCGAAGCGCGGCGATGAACTGGGCGCCGGTGATCTTTTCCTTGGCTCCGCCGGCGTTGAGCTTGCGGACAGCGTCGGCGACGACGTCGATCTGCTCGGTGCCGTGGTCATTGCCCAAGAACGAGCGCACGCGGTTCACACGGGCACCCATGCGCTTGAAGAACGGCAGCTTGGCGATTTCGGCTTTGCGTTGGGCGGTCAGATGGTCGGCCGCTTTGCGGATCTGTGCGGCCAGGAACGTGGCGTCGCCGGAAGACATCGCCCAATCCAGGATCTGCTCGACGGTTTCTCCCTTTACCTCTGCTTCCTCGGAACGGCGGCGCTCCAGGAACTTCCGCTGCTGGACGGACAGAACGGCATCGAATTCCTTCGCCAGTCCGCGCCCCTCCATGACTTTGCGGGCGGCATCCACATCCTGCTTGTACCGTCCCTCAAGGCCCGGCGTGGGCCCGAGCGACGACGGCGACGGAGTGCTTTCTCGCTCCCGGTCGCTTACGCTCCGGCTGTCGGTAAAGGTGTAGTTGCCGGATTCCGCGCGCCGGACGGCGGCCTCCAGGACGGGCAAGACGCGGTTGCGCTCCCCTGCCGTCAGGCCCTCGACCATCGCGAGAACCTGCACCGTGTCCGCGCCTCCTTGCGTGGCGGTGGAATCGATTTCGACATCCGGAGTGGACAGTTTGCGCATAATAGTATTATACAACTATTTTGATATATTTCAAATAGCTGGAACATGGCTTATTATAGGCCTATTCGGCCACTCCCCTATCGACGGAACAGGTAATAACTGCCCGCCCTTGCCGGGCTGATGAAACGGTCGACGGCTTCGGTGGGAGAACGGCCGGAAAACACCGCGAGCGAATCGAGCACTTCATCCAGCAGCGACGGTGCGGCATCGTAGCGGACGTATGCGATCTCGCGATCGGTCTTCAGTTGCGTGCGCAACTCGGCCGCCAGTTCGTCGTCGTACAGTACCTTGTCGATGAGCTTGAGTTCGGCAGCCTTCTGCCCGCTCCACACCTGGCCCGTGGCGAACTTGCGGACCTCCGCGGCCGGCATGCCTCGACCGGCGGCGATGGCGTCGATGAATGCCGTCAGATTCTCCTGCAGGTCGGCATCGATCATCCGCTTCTCGTCGGCCGTACGCTGGCGGAACGGGTTGTTCATGTCTTTGTACGGACCGGTCTTGTACACCTCCAGGGCAATGCCGAGCTTGTCTTTGGCCAGCACCTCGATGTTCGGAATTTCGTAAATGACGCCGATGCTGCCGACGGTGGCGAGCTTGTGCGCGTAGATTTTGTCCGCGGCGACGGCGACGTAGTACCCGCCGGAGGCCATCAGGTCATCGGCGTACACGTACACCGGCAACACGTCTTTGGAATACTGCTGGACGATGCGGCCGATCTCGTCGGAGGCCGTGACCATGCCTCCCGGCGTGGTGAGTCGGATGACCACCGCCTTGAAACCGTCCTCGGGATGGAAGTACGACAGCGCGTCGCGGACGTCATCGGGCGTGATGGCGGCCTGGTCGGCCAGTTCGTTTTCCGCAACGTCCTGCGACACGATCATGCCGCGCAAATCCACCAAACCGATCTCGTCCGTTTCCTCGCCCGCGGCGACGGGGTCGCGCTCCACGAACCACTCGTCCAGGGTCACCTCGTACGGAGCACCAGAATCGGTGAATCCGCCCGGGGTCAACAGCACGAAGGCGACGAGCAGGAAGCCCGCGATGGTGACGATGGGCTTCAGCCAATCGGACCAGTGACGCTGCATTTCCACGCGCACGGGCTTGTCGGTATTCACGGTGAGCTTCTCTGGCATGAATGCTGGTGGGAACGCGGCGACGATACGCGGCGGGCCGGCTCGCCGTCAACGAACGTTACCCGGCCTGTTTCCAGTACGGCTGGATCTCGGAGTGCAGCAGGGGCGGACGGGGCAGGTATTCCATGGGATCGATGAATTCTTTCACCTCTTCCTCGGTCTGCACGTAGCCGCGCATGTCGATCTCCTTGCCGCGGTGGATGCCTAAGTGCAGGTGTTTGCGGTTGCCTCCCGCGGCGTACGATCGCGCCTCGGCCAGCGGCGAAACATGGTCGGCAGGCTGGAGCACGACGCCATGCCCCGGCAGGTTCTCCAGCGAAAGATGTCCGTAAATGACGGTGACGTCCTCGCCGTCGAGCTTGCAGGCCTGCACGACCACGCCGCCGTAGCCGCCGGCGAATCCGCTGAACAAGACTTCGCCGCCGCAGATGGCGTACACGTTCAACACCGTATCCAACTCATCCGCAGCGACCTCGAAGTCGGTGGCCACGTGGTAACCGGTGAAACGCTCGGGCGGCTGGATGGGGTTCTCTGCCGGATCCGGCGTGACGTGCAAACCGAAATGCAGCGGGTGGGCGCGCGAAGCGGCGTCATCCATGGGCTCGGCGATCCCGGCCGCAGACAGCGTGCACGCCGCCAGCAACATGGTGACGGAGAGCAGTCCCGCGCGGCGGAGGAAAGAAGCGCTAGGCATGACGGTGACGGCGGGGGGAATGGCGGTGATACACCATGGCGTCGTCGTCATCGACGATTTGGGTGAGCAGCGCCAGGAAGCGCATGAGGATCACCGCGCCAAGCACGTACGTGACCAGCGCCGCGACCGTGAACCACTCGATGACGGCTCCGCGCAGCAACGTGCTTTGGAACGCATCGCGGAACGGCTCGATCAAGGGCAGCGTGACGTCGACGATGAAGCGCGCCACGGCGTTCGACGTGTCGGCGCCCAGCAGGGCGAATGCAAACCGGAGCGTGAGCAGGCCGACGACGATGTCGAGCAGCAGATTGAGGATCGAGAACGGAGTTTCGGTGTATCGGCGCATACGGATATGGGAAAGGACACCATTGATGACGGGGAAACCGTACATCCCTTACGCGCGCGTCCCAGCGCGGTGTCACGCGACGTACTCTTCCGGCTGCCCGCCGATGCGTCCGTACGACCCATGAGCGGCGTCATTGCTGATCGGACGCAGGCGCTTGTTGCCATCGCCGGTCATGACGCTGAGTTTCTGGCGCTTGCCCAGCGAGCGGCCCTGGTACTCGTCGGCCGTCTGGTTGTCGGTAAGGATGGCCTGCAGGATCTCCCGCGCCTCGTTGCATGCCCGGATGCCATGTCCGGCCTGCTTGTGGGTGATGACGCCCGCATCGGCCAGCGGCGGAAGCCGGCGCTTGGCGGCCTGCAAAGCATGCATCCACATCTGGATGTTGCGGTCCCAGACGCGATCGAGTTTTCCCGTCACATCGAATGCCACCTGCCCGGCGATGCCCGTCGCCCATGCCAGAATGGCATCCGGGTGGGAGACGAAAAACTGCTGCTGCAACGCGTCTTCCGTCTGCGCTGCGCCCAGGCGCTTGGCAAGATCGGCGGTCAGCGAAACGACGTCTGGCTGCTGCCGTTGCTCGGAGAGAACCGCCGTCGCTTCCATGCGGGTTTCGGCGGCGCCCTGCTTCACCTCCGCCTCGGTCACGGCGGGCTGCGCCGGCACGGCGGCCAATCGCGCTTCCATCTGATTGATGACCGCGATGATCTGCTGCTCTTCTTCGCGCAGGGCTTCGGTGGAGCCGTGTGCCTGGGCGTCCCAATTGGCTTCGAGTTCGGCATACCAGCCCTGCAGCTCCAGCCGCTCATCGGTGGACTCGGCGCCTTCGGTTGGCTGCAACACGGACATGGTTGTTTGTTATCTATTATTATATCACATTTTCGAGTATTTATCTATTCCGTGAACAACTCCGCATATTCGCCGTAACCCTGTGCCTGCAGCATGGCTTTCGGCACGAAACGCAGTGCCGCGCCGTTCATGCAGTACCGCAGGCCGGTGGGCTGCGGCCCGTCATCGAACACGTGACCCAGGTGCGAGTCGCCGCGCTTGCTGCGGACTTCGATGCGCTCGTAACCAAGCAGCGTATCGGTCTTTTCGACGATGTTCTGCGGCGCGAGCGGCTTCCAGAAACTGGGCCAGCCGGTGCCCGAGTCGTATTTCTCTTTGGATGAAAACAGCGGCTCGCCGGAAACGACGTCCACGTAAATGCCATCCTCGTGGTTGTCGGCATACGGGTGCGTGTACGGGCG
>CAYSWB010000023.1:8266-19770 GCA_964434575.1 uncultured Candidatus Peribacteria bacterium
GCCGCGATCAGGATGCCGCCGGATTTCGCGTGCGGCGCGATTCCACGGGCAAACCCTGTTGCCGCGCGTGCGTGCCGCGTGGACAATATGGCCATGCAATACAACAAGCTGACCCAGGAAGAGGAAGACGTGATCGAGCGCAAGGGTACCGAGCGCGCCTTCACCGGCGAGTACGACGACTTCTTCGAGAAAGGCACCTATATCTGCCGCCGCTGCAACGCCGAGTTGTACCGCTCGGACGACAAATTCCATTCCGGCTGCGGCTGGCCGAGCTTCGACCAGGAGATCAAGGGCGCGGTGAAGCGCATCCCGGACGCCGACGGCTACCGGATCGAAATCCAGTGTGCCAATTGCAACGGACACCTGGGCCATGTCTTCGAAGGCGAAGGGCTTACCAAAAAAGACACGCGCCACTGCGTGAACTCGCTGTCCATGCGGTTCATTCCGGAGAAAGCGTGAGCATCACGCCGTCTTCAGCCGTTTCCCGTTGCTTTTAAACAGCCTTGCGAGACTCCGCCTGGAAGATTCGCTGACTTCGTCGGCGCCGGCGAGGATGTCCTCGGACACCAGCCGAAGATGCAGCCAGAAGCTGGACGTGGGTGCGTGGAACGCGTGGTATCCGGCCGTCGGGAGCATGCCGGCGGTCAGCCGGTAGACGGTGTCCGAATCGCGGGTTCCGCGGTCGAACAGCACGCAGATGATTTCGCGCAGCTCGTCGCTGAACGCCACGTGGCTGGACTTGCCCGCCACGTCCAGGCCGGCAAGCGGCTGGCGGTCGACATCGCGCAAGTGAAAGAGCGCCGCGTCCATGCGGCCCTCTGCGTTGCCGACGACGATGATCGGCGTGTCCGCGGGCACCTCCAAAGCGGGCCTCAGCACCTGGGCATAGGCGGCACACGTGGCAGCGTAGTCTCCCGATTCCGCACGCGCGTTGTACCGTACATTCCGCATGCCCGGCAGTGTATGAAGCAAACGATGCATGAATGCAAGCTTTCCGGAGCGGTTTCGTATACGCCGCAAGTTCGAGCCAAAAAAAGAGAGGCGCTTCGCGCGCCTCCCTTGTGAAGCAACGATGACATGCGATGAAGATTACTCTCCGTCACGGTCATCATCATCGGCGTTCATCATCAGGACGTCCTGCCCGTTGCAGTGCAGCACGATGTTGCGGCCGTGTCCGAAGGAACACACGTTGTTACCCTCTCCTCCGTCGACGATGTTCTGTCCGTTGCCGACGGTGAGGTTGTCGTCACCCATGTTGCCGAGGATGACGTTGCGGCCGTTACCCGCGGTGATGACGTCGTTGCCCTCGCTGCCCATGACCGTGTTGTTGCCGTTGCCGACGAATACGGTGTCCATGCCGGAATCGCCGTACACGAAGTCATTGCCCTTGCCGGCGCAAATGCGGTCATCGCCCGCCTTGGCGCCGATCACGTCTGCTTTGTCGGTACCCACGATCACGTCATTGCCGTCGGTGCCGCGGAGAATGCCCTTGTAAACCTGGCCGTTCATCGGGCCTCCGACGATCACATCCTCTTTCTTGCCGTTGCCCCGCTTCCACCACCAGTTGCCGTTACCGTTGCCGCGAACGTCGCGGCGGGTGACGTAAATGGTCGCCGCCACGCCGTTGCAGGACGGAGCGTTCGGATTCACGCTGCTGGACGAAGAGCTCGCCGAGCTGCTGACGGAAGAACTGACGCTGGACGAAACGGAACTGCTGACGCTGGAACTGGAGCTGCTGGCCGGAGGCTGGCAGTCCACGGCGAGCGACGAGACTTCCGATGCGGTGAGCGCGCGGCCGTAGACGCGGACGTCATCCATGGCGCCCATGAAATGCGGCTGGCCGTTGTACTTGCCCAGATGAAGGTCGGAGTTCGAGGTGATGTCGCCGACGTTCGCCGTGTTCGATCCCACGAAGGAACCGTCCACATAGGTGTCGATCTTCACGCTGTCACCCGTGCGGGTGTACACGCCTGCGACATGATGCCACTGGCCGTCGGCGATGTTCGCGGACTTGTTCTGATCGCTGGTGCCCGCGGCGCCATAGGCGAAGAAGTTCACGCCGTTGCCGTAGTAATACAATCCCCAACCCTTGCCGGCGTTATAGTTGCCGAGTACGGAGCGGTTGGCTTCGGCGGCGGTCACCTTGGTAAACAGGGAAACCGTGAAGGAGCCGCCTGCGTAGGCGAAGTCGGTGCCCGGAACGGTGACCACGTCATCGATACCGTCGAATTGGAGCGCGTTCGCGTGCGCCACGCTGGCGCTGCCGGTCAGCCAGACCGGATTGTTGTGGACCGTGCCGGCGTGTCCGGATCCGGAAGCGTCGGCGGCGACGGTGCCGGACGCGTCATCGAACTTCCAGTGCCCGGCCAGGCCGGTATTGGCAACCACCGTGCAGTACGGCGGCGTTTCAGACTGCGCTTCGGCAACCGTTGCCTGGAACGAGAAGGCTGAAACGAAGCCGGTAAGAAGGAAAGCCGAGAAGGCGAAAAGCATCGTCGAAGCCTGCGTGATCTTGCCTCTGCCGGTGATGCGCTTGTAGTCGTTCTTCATGCAGAAAGGGGGTAAGGAAATACGTGCTGCAGCACCACTACGACGTTGCCTCGTCCGTCCGCTTACTTCCGAACGCGAATATCGCCGTCATGGATGACTTCCATGCGGCGCGTTTTCGCGTGGGACAGCGGCACTCCGGGCGCGTTGCCAGACCCGGGAAAACCTGTCATGGATCGGAAACGCAAAATCCTGGAAATGATTTCGTGGCTTACTCGGCTGCGCCGAGGCACGCAACGAGCTCGTCGGTGCGGGACCAGCCGCACTCGCCGTTGTCCTGCCGCTCGCAGCGGCCGGTCTGGAAACAGGCGTAGGCCGCGGTCCATTCACAGGTGCTGATGACGTCCTCGTCGGACTCGTCCACGCAGAATTGCGCGCTGCAACCGCCGACCTTGCAGCCTTCGGCGACGAACGCGGCGGTCTTCGCCGAGGATACCGAAGAAGAACTCTGGGAGACGGTGTCGTCGCCCGCTGAAACGGCGCCGCTGCACGCGGTCAGCGTGAGGAACATGGCGGTCATTGCCAAGAGGAACAAAGGCTTCTGCATAGGGGGGTGGGAAGGAAAAAGGTGTCGCTCTGCAGTAGCCGACGATGATGTACTCCTACTCTTACGTCAGGCGTTGAGGTTGTACGACGTCGTCAGGGCATCCGAAACGCGGTCGGCCGGCACGACGCCGCCGACATGTCCGTCCGGACGGACGATGACGTAGTCGCCGGGCACGACCCCGAACGCCGCGAGGGTTTGGGCATCCAAAGACATGGGCACCACATCGGCCCCGGCATGCACAGAAGGGCGCTGGTCGAACGCCAGGACGAGCGGTTTGGCGCCGATGCGGTGGCGCAAGCGCTTTCCGCCGGGCAGCGCGATATCCGGGATGCGGCTTCCCTTCAGCGGATGCGCTCCGGTTACGATGGGAGAATCCGCGTAGGTAAACGGGGCGGACATCTTGCCGCTGTCCACGCGCGGACGCTGCCGCGGGTCATGCACGCTGGCGCGGAGAATGGCGTCGCGCTCTTCCTGGGCTTCGGCGGTCTGGGGCGAAATGAACGCCATGGTCGCGCGCGTGATTTCCTGGTTGTGCATGCCTGCCGCGTGACGTTCGGCCTGGTAAGAGTCCACCAGCTTGCGCGGCGCCTTGCGATGCACCACGGCGGCGACTTTCCACGCGGCGTTCTCGGCATCCTGGATGCCGGAGTTCATGCCGCGCGCGCCGAACGGCGCCACCAAGTGGGCGCTGTCGCCGGCGAACAGCACGCGGCCGTGCAACATGGATTCCATGATGCGCTGATGGAATTTGTACGCGCTGCACCACACCGTCGTGTAGCGGGCATCCTCGCCCAACGTGCTCCGCAACCGCGCTTCCAGCGATGCCTGCTCCATTTCGCCGCTGGGATCCTGTCCCGGAAAAAGCTGCCAGTCGACGCGCCAGATGCCGTCCGGCTGCGGGACGATCAGCTGGGTTTGCCCCTGGCCGTTGGCCGGAGCGAACGTGAAACGGTGTTCCTTCTTTTCGGACAGATCGCCCCTCACGTCGGCGATAAGGAAACTACTGGTATCGGTGTAGCCCGGAAAGTCCGCTCCAAGCAATTTGCGGATGGGGCTGCGGCGACCGTCGCACGCCAGCAGGAATTCGGATGCGAAGCGCCGTTCGGCCTTTGCGCCGTGGACCAGCACGCTCACGCCGGACGCGTCTTGGTCCACGCCGACGATCTCGTTGCCCCAGCGGATGTCGATGAGATCGCGCTGCTTCTGCGCGGCCTCCAGAAGAATGCGCTCGGTGTGGTCCTGTTGCAGGTTCACGAACAGCGGCAGTTCGCCTTCGCCCGGACGCGGAAAGTCCGAACGGAACAACTCGGTGTCGCCGAAGAACGTCAGGCGGCGGTCGGGCACCAGACCGCGCTCCAAAATCTCCAGCGCGCGCACGCGCTCGAACACCTCCAGCGTGGCGCGCTGCAACACGATGCCGCGCGAACCCGTGCAACGCAGGCCGTCGGCTTTCTCCAGCACGGTGCTCGGCACGCCGAAGCGCGCGAGCTCCAACGCGGCGGTCAGCCCCACGGGGCCCGCTCCCGCGATGAGCACGGGTTGCACGGGGCCTGCGGGAGGACGAATCGGCATGATCTCGGAAAAAATGTTGCGAGATTTTGCCTTCCAAATCCTATTTGTCAACTATTTTGCCTTCCTTGCAAGTTACGCAAAAAGAGCGGCCTAAGGACCGCTCTTTGCAACTTCCAGATTCTTCGACCTTGTTACAAATCGTCGCCTGCCACGAGCATGTCGGTGATCGTGACGCTGGCTTCGTACGCGGAGCACGGCGGCGGTTCGTTGGCCTTGGCGCCCAGGAACTCTTCGCACGTCGCGGCGATGATCACGAAACGCGTGCCGTCCTCGTCGGCATGGATGTAGCCCCACTGCGTGCCCACGCCGTCGGCGGCCAACGCGGCGTGTTCCTGCCAGCCTTTCTCGATCATGGCGGTGCTCAACTCGGCGCGTTTGTCGATGAAGTACTCGCCGTACTGTCCGGCGGTCACCGATGTGAAGCTGGTGCGGGCCTGGATGGCGCCGGCCGGGATGTTGCGCTGGTCATCGATGGGAATGAGATCCTGGTTCGTGCCGGCGATCGGCTCGGACCACTTGAGCTGCGGCGACCATTCGGCGACCACCTGCCACGCCATGTCGCCGCCGTGGCGCGCGCCGGAATCCATCATGGCTTCGGCGGAAGACGACGAAGAACCCGTGGTTGCGCCGGACGGCGCGGCCGGCTGGCAGGCGGAAAACAGGACGAGCGAGCAAATCGCGAGCGGAAGAATGATCTTGGACATGGCAAATGTGTGTGAAAAGAAACAAAAAACACGGCGATCCAATGGTGCCCAGAAGAGGACTCGAACCTCCACATCCGTGAGGATACACGCTCCTGAAGCGTGCGCGTCTACCAATTCCGCCATCTGGGCAAGTCGCCGAAAGAGCAGGTCAATCGCGGGCAAAACTGTACTGATCCGCCCATTCTTTGACAAGCGCATCGCCCTCCCTACACTGCGAGAATACTCAAGAACGTCGCGACCGAAGGCGAGACCGTCACCAACGCATCTGCTCCGCCAGGCCCCGCCGTTTTGCCCGAAGCAGCCGCCCAGAAGGCGCTCGAACGCGCGGGCTGGTTTTCATCGACGCGATCGCGCGTGTTCGGCATCACCGGCGCCGTGCTGCTCTGCGTCGCGGGCGTGTTATACGTCAAGTGGCAACCGGAGCACGGCTGCGAGGAAAAAACCCGCACGGTGCTGAATGCCGGCAGCGGCGACGGCGACGGGGCCGAAAAGCGGCAGCCCCCGCCGCTCACGCTGGAAGAGGTGAAGGGCGCGAACTTGCTGAGGATCCTGCAGCAGCGCGAGTTGTCGCTGGGCAGGAACGCCATTGCGCTGCGGCTGGACAAGGACCAGTGCGCGCGGCTGGGCATCTGCGACGTGACGGGCATGCGGCATGAGTTCCGCCTGTCGGACTCCGGCACGTTGTCGAAGGCCGTAAGCGACACCTTGAAGCAGCCGGAAAAGAGTGGCTTCGGGTTCGTGATCGAAAAGCGTGACGGCAAGTACGTGCTGCGCGCCTCGGCCGCCGGTTTCGTGGCGCGTGTGAACGTGGAAGACATCGACGACGGCATCGACGGGGTGCTGCATGACAGGCGTAAACAAGAATCATGCCCGGAGGAACTCCTACAACGCGGCGGGCTCCGGCCGTCGCATCTTTCGCTCCCCTACCGCGCAAAAAAACCGTGGAGCCTGAACGAGGAAGAATCCAGCGAAATCATTTCCCTGCTTCCGGTGGAGCGCGAGCCGGCGCCAGTCGTCGCGAAGCACCCGTAATCGCTCCATGGTCTTCCTGATCAGGACGGTCCACCCGGCTCGGCGTACATGTTTGCTGTTCCTATTACTATACAATGTTTTGCTTCCTGCAGCCACGCCTCTGCACCCGTTAGCACTCTTGACGGTCGTCTGCTAGCACTCTAAACTCTAGAGTGCTAACCGCATTTTTTCCTTACCCTTTATGTCCCCCAAAGACACCTCCATCCCGCAGCTCGCCGTGAGCATCGAGCCCCTCGGTGACCGCGTGCTCATCATGCCCCTCGAGAAGGAGCAGGTTTCCGCGTCCGGCATCGTCATCGCCGAAACGTCCTCCAAGGAGAAGCCCCAGGAAGGCGTCATCATCGCCATGGGCAAGGGCGGCATCATGAATGACAAAGGCGTCGTGTCCCCGGACCCGGCCAAGTTCCTGAAGATCGGCGACAAGGTCCTGTTCGGCCGCTACGCCGGCGACGACCTGAAGCTGAAGTCCAAGGACGGCAAGGACGTGGAAGTGAAAGTCCTGCACTTAGACTCGGTCCTCGGCATCGTGAAATAAGCACTCCCCTCTCCCCTACTTCTTTTTTCTTTCCAGAACATGTCCGCAAAGCAACTCACCTTCGGAGACGATGCCCGCCGCAAGATCATCCTGGGCATCCGCAAGCTGGCTGACGCCGTGCGCGTCACCATGGGCCCCAACGGCCGCAACGCGCTCATCGCCAAAAGCTACGGCGGTCCGACCGTCACTAAGGACGGCGTGACCGTGGCCAAGGAGATCGAGCTCGAGGACGTCTGGGAGAACATGGGCGCCCAGCTCGTGAAGGAAGCCGCCACCAAGACCAACGACGCCGCCGGTGACGGCACCACCACCGCGACCGTGCTCGCGGAAGGAATGATCACCGAGGGACTGAAGTTCCTCACCGCCGGCGCCAACGCCATCTCCATGAAGAACGGCATCATGAAGGCCGTCGACGCGGTGGTCGAGGCGCTCGACAAGCAGAAGAAGAACATCTCCACCAAGGAGGAGTTCGCCGCCGTGGCGACCATCTCCGCCCAGGACACCGAGGTCGGCAAGATCATCGCCGACGTCATGGACGAAGTCGGCTCCGACGGCGTGGTCACCGTGGAAGCCGGCCAGACCATGGGCATGGAGAAGGAGTACGTGGAAGGCATGCAGTTCGACTCCGGTTACATCTCGGCCTACTTCGTGACGGACCCGAACCGCATGGAGGCCGTGTTCAAGAACGCCGCCATCCTCATCACCGACAAGAAGATCAGTAGCGTGCAGGAAATCCTCCCGCTGCTCGAGGCGTTGGCACAGAAGGGCAAGAAGGAACTCGTCATCATCGCCGAGAACATCGAAGGCGACGCCCTGCCGACCCTGGTGCTCAACAAGCTGCGCGGCACCTTCTCGGCCGTGGCCGTGAAGGCCCCCGCCTTCGGCGACCGCCGCAAGGAGATGCTCAAGGACATCGCCATCCTCACCGGAGGCCGCGTGATCTCCGAGGAAGTCGGCCTGAAGCTGGAGAACGCCAAGCTGGAAGACCTCGGTAACGCCGGCAAGATCGTCATCGGCAAGGACCACACCCTCATCGTGGACGGCGCCGGCGACAAGAAGGAGATCGACGCCCGCGTGGCCCAGATCAAGAGCGAGATCGACAACACCAAGAGCGACTTCGACAAGGAAAAGCTGGCCGAGCGCATGGCCAAGCTGTCCGGCGGCGTGGCCGTCATCAAGGTCGGCGCCGCGACCGAAGTCGAGCAGAAGGAACTGCAGCACCGCGTGGAGGACGCCCTGTCCGCCACCCGCGCCGCATCCGAGGAAGGCATCGTCGCCGGAGGCGGATCGGCCCTCATCCACACGCTCAAGAGCCTGGACAAGCTGAAGGGCGCCAACGACGACGAGCAGATCGGTATCGACATCGTGAAGCGCGCGCTCATGTACCCGACCAAGAACATCGCCAACAACGCCGGTCTCGACGGCTCCGTGGTGGTGGAACAGGTGAAGCAGGCCAAGGGCAACGAAATGGGCTTCAACGTCGTCACCAAGAAGATGGACGACCTCGTGGCCGCCGGCGTCATCGACCCCAAGAAGGTGACCCGCTCCGCGCTCCAGAACGCCGCCTCGGTGGCGGCCATGTTCCTCACCGTGGAAGTCGGCATCGCCGACGCCCCCAAGAAGGACTCCCCGGCCCCGGCCATGCCGGGTGGAGGAATGGGTGGCATGGGAGGAATGGGAGACTTCTAACCGGATACGAAAGGGAGCCCTCGGAAGGGGGCTCTTTTTTAGAAGCATTCCAGTTGGTTTTGAATATTCGATACGATGTCTATAGCATGTCTACATGCCCTCCAAAAATAAGAATGTAACGATTGCAATCGCAGGGGTCGTCGCTTTGGTCGCGATCTTTGCCATTGCAACCCGCTATTCCGGGCAACAGACCGCTGGAAGTATGCTGAACGGATCGATGATGTCTGCGCCCAGTCCGGACGTTCCGGAGTGCAAAGCCGGCGCACGATGCAACCCGCCCGGCACACAAGGCATGAGCTGCTCGAACCCAGGAGACAATATCGTTTTCACCTGCTGCGAAGGAACGATGCAGCAGCGCGACAACTGCGACGTGCCCGCCAGCTCCGGATCGCCATTGCCAATCAGACTTCAATAAATGCCGTTTGCAATCGGCACTTCCTTTTCTTTTGATGCCATCGCTCATCGCCCCCGACTACAAACAGAAGAAAGCCGCTAAGAAAGGATTCTTCCCGCCCGTGGGTACCGTCGAGGACGCCGAACACGCCGTCAAGCAAGGCTGGATGGCCGCGTACTTCGTGGCGGGCGTCACCGCCATCCTCACGCTCATCGTCATGAATGTGGACTCTTCCGCCGTGAAAGGCCTGGATGCCTGGGCGTTTTTGGACGTGGGCATCATGCTGGCCTGCGGCATCGGCATGCAAAAGTGGAAGTCCCGCGCCGCGGCGGTCATCGCGCTTCTGGTGTTCGCATACGGAAAGATCTACTCCATCCAGGTCGGTCAGAACGTGAGCATCGGCGGATGGATCGTGGCGGCGCTCCTGCTGCTGTGTTTCGTGAACGGCGTGCGCGGCACGTTCGCGTACCAGAAGCAGAAAGCCGCGGGCGGCGCGCAAAAGGCATAAGGCTGTTTTGACATCGAAACGCGGTTGCCGTACAACTGCTCCCTTTATGCGTGAGCAAGAAGCACCGCCGGCAGCCGACGACATGGAAGCGCGCACCGTCGCCGACAAAGCACTCTACAACGCCGCCTACTGGACGTGCTTCACCGCGCTGACGCTCGGCTCCAGCCTGCGCGCCACCGGCCGCGCCAACGTGCCCATGGAAGGCCCGGTGCTGCTGGCCTCCAATCACTCCTCGAACATCGACCCGGTCGCCATCGGCGTGGCCAGCCCGCGGTATTTGTCATTCATGGCCAAGCAAGAGCTGTTCCGCAACCGCCTGCTCGGCACGCTGCTCACGCGGCTGGGCGCCACGCCGGTGAACCGCAAGTTCGCCCGCGCCGGACTGGCCGAGGGCCGCACGATGCTGCGGCAGGGCCGCGCGGTGCTGCTGTTTCCGGAAGGCGAGCGCAGCATGGACGGGCAGTTGCAGCCGCTGAAGCCCGGCATCACATCGCTGATGAAGCAGGACGTTCCGGTGGTCCCGGTGGGCATCGCCGGAAGCCATGACGCCATGGGCAAAGGCAGAATGCCCGTGCCTGCACCGCTGTTCTTGCGGCCCAACCGGGCCACACTCGGCGTGGCGTTCGGCGAACCGCTGTCCGCGGCCGAAATCGCCGGCATGGAACGCGAAGAGATGCTTCGCGAACTGCATGCGCGCATCGCCGCATGCGTCGCCGAAGCGGAAGATATCCGCAGGAAATAATCCCTACTTGCCGCGCAGCAGCATGTCCACGTGACGCACGTAGGCGGTGGTCCATTCGCTGACGGTGGCATCGAAGTGTTCTGCGTGCGTCAGCGTGGAATCCGGGTGCTGCCTGCGGATATTCTCCAGGCCGGCCTGCACCGCCGCGTCGCGCGCGGCCTTGGTACGCAGCGCCTCGGGCGGCATGCGCAGGGCTTCGACCACGGCTGCCACCTCGTACGGCTTGGCGCGGCGGGCGACCTGCTGGCCCATGGCGCGGTCGATGTGACGGCGCGTGAGCGTGACGCCCTCGGCCAGGCTGTGGTGCGGATCGAGCGCCATGTCTCCCGGCGGCTCGGCCAACAACACCTCCGTCTGCATTTGGATGTGGTCGCGCACCATGTTGGCGTTCGACTCCGGGTCACCCAACTGCGCCACAAGCTCAACGTTGTCCGGGTGCTCCGGATCCTCCGTTCCCGCCATCAGGCCGATGAGTTTTTCCAAGTCCGGATACGCCATGGGAGCAAGCAGGCTAAGGGGTATTCCCGGGCGATTCAAGCAAGCAAAGACGTCACTCGGGAAAACAGGCTATACTGGCTCAGCTTCCCCCGTTTTCCGCATGGACATGAAGAACATCCAAGAGCAGTGCAACCAGTTCTTAAAGGGCCTCGGCGTGCCGGGCTTCATCGTCATCGGCATTACCGACGGCAAGGAGAAGGTGAATATGGCCTATTCGGTGAACGAAATGCCGCCCAAGCTGCTGATCAAGAGCATGACCACTACGCTCAACGACCTCATCCAGCGGATGTAAAGGCTTCCCGGAGCCGAAAAGAGCCGATGATGTCCGAAGAACTGGACTTTTCGGAGCGCGATCACAAGAATGGCGCACTTTGGGCAACCGCAGCATCATCCTCGGCGAGGTTCCGATCCCGGAACTGTTGGACCATGTCGTGCCCGGCGGCCTGCGCGGCCACCCCGTGCACCAGTACTTGGAGGACAAGACGCTCGGCGGCCTGACTGAAGAAATGCGCGGCGTGGTGATCGACCTGTGCCTGGGCCACCACGAACTGATGGAGGGCGAGAAGCGCTACCAGCCGCGGGACTGCCCGCGCATGCGCCGCAGCGCTTCCTGTCTGCACGGTGAAATCTGGTACAGCGGCGTGGGCCTGGTGCACCAGGGCGCCATCGTCGCCAACGCCATGGGACTGAAGCACGTGGGCGGCGCCCCCATAGCGGACAAGGCCGAAACACTGAG
>CAYSWB010000024.1:0-18785 GCA_964434575.1 uncultured Candidatus Peribacteria bacterium
GTAACAAGGTATCCGTAGGAGAACCTGCGGATGGAACATCTCCTTACCAGGGAGTCATTTCCTGGCACATCCTCTGATCAGTGCTAAGCATCATGATGATTTCGCTCGCATTCTGCGACGAAATGCCAATTGGCCGAGGGCACCCTCCTCTTTTCGGAATTCAGTCTCTCCCCTCTCGGGGATGCTGGATTCTGCAAAGAGCGAGGCTCGGAACGTCTCTTAATTTTCTCTCTCTGTTACACGATGGGGTGACCCGGGGCTTTTTGGCGTGGAATGAAAATCTTGTATAGTCCTTCTCATGCGTCTTTCCGCCAACCAACGTACATTCCTGCTTTCTTTTGTCGTGGTAGCGGCGACGGCAGCAGGAGGAGGCGCGCTTCGGGGCGACATTCTCGGCGGCACCCCGCAAGGCAGGGGGCCGGAGAACTACTGCTGTGTAGCGACCGTGGAGGATTTGCAGGGTCAGACATCGCAGGTGGCAAGGTGCGTGACGGCATCGCAGGCCACGCTGGAAGGCAGGGGCCTGTCGTCCTGTAGGTCGTATGAGGACAGTGCCATGTGCAATCAGGAGTGTGTGGTGCCGGCGGAGCCAGAGGAGGAAGAGCGACCATCCGAGCCGGAGAACTACTGCTGTGTATCGACCGTGCAGGATTTGCAGGGCGTAACGTCACAGGTTGCAAGGTGCGTAACGGCAGCACAGGCCACGCTGGAAGGCAGGGGCCTGTCGTCCTGCACGGCGCATGCGGATGCCGCCACGTGCCAGGAGGCATGCGCGGTGCCGGCGGAGCCAGAGGAGGAAGAGCGACCATCCGAGCCGGAAAACTACTGCTGCGTATCGACCGTGGAGGATTTGCAGGGCGCAACATCGCAGGTGGCAAGGTGCGTGACGGCATCGCAGGCCACGCTTGAAGGCAGGGGCCTGTCGTCCTGTAGGTCGTATGAGGACAGTGCCATGTGCAGTCAGGAGTGTGTGGTGCCGGCGGAGCCAGGCCAAGGTGAGGCACAGGGACGTTAGGAGGCGCTTGCGCATCGCATACAGCGGAGGCCCCCGTTCGAAAATCGATGACGAGCGGGCTATGCTGCCAGCATGTTTCCCGACCCCGACACGCCCGTAGAACGCCTGATGAACCTGGGGCCGGCCAGTAGCCGCTGGCTGCACCCGGCCGGCATCCGCACGCTGCGCGACCTGCAGGACGTACCACTGGGCGTGCTGTACGAAAAGGTGAAGCGCCGGATCCCCCGCTGCAGCGCCGTCTTCCTCTACGCGGTGTTCGGCGCGCTGACGAACGCGCATTGGAATACTCTGCCGCCCGACATCAAGCGCCAGCTGCGCGACGGTGCGCGCATCGTGAACGACAAGCTCAAGCGCGAGCGGGCGGCGCGCAAGAAACGCCTGCGCAAGAAAAACCCCGCCTGACGGCGGGGTATTCCCCTTTTCCTTTGGCCGGCGCGGTTCAGCCATACACGGAATCCCAGCGGGTGCCGAGATTCGCCATCGCCTCGTCATCGGCGGCCTCCAGCTCGTCGATGGTTTGTTCGCGGACAGGTCCGGTGGCGTCATCGTTGCTTTCAACAAGCGAGTTTTCGTTGCGACGGCCCATCAGCACGGCGGCAATGCGATCCATGGTCTCATCGGCCTCGCTGTCTAAGCGCGCCTCACGCTGCGCGGCGGTTTCGGGCCCGCGGATCATGGCCCCCAACTCCTTGCGCATGCCGTCGAGCGTCGCGGCGTGCTGGATGGTGAGGAAGAAGCCGTTGCCCATGGTGGTGCGGAAATGGGCGACCAAGTCCTCCATGCGGCGGATCTCCTGGCGGAGGGCGGTGACCTCACCGGATTCCTTGCCCGCCTCCAAGGCGCCGTTCATGCGGTGGTCGACGGCGGTCAGCTGTTCGGGTTGGTCGTACGTAAGCGCGTCTGCTTGTCGGATCATGATTGTGGTTGGGGAAAAAAGATGCCGCATCCTAGAAAGAACACCCGCGGGGTCAAACGCCCATTCCACCCGAAGTCGGGGCACGACGATCGCGAGGCTTTCGCACGTGGAAAAACAAGTCCACGTGAAATGGCTTTCTTCGTCAAGAAACCTTCACCCCGTCGTACTTCGCTGTAATAAGCGCTTCGATATGTCTGCGCGCCTTGTCATCGGCGATATGTGAAACCAATTCGCCGAGGAATCCTTCCACGAACATACGCCGGGCATCGCGCTCCGGAATGCCGCGCGCCGCAAAGTAGAAGAGGTCCTCGCTGCCAAGGCGCGCCACGGTGGCCGAATGGCTGGCTTTCACGTCGTTGGTCTTGATCTCCAGGCCCGGCACCGCGTCCACGCGGGCGGTGGGATCCAGCATCAGGACTTCTTCGGTGAGGAATGTGTCTGTTCCGCCGCCGCCCAGGCCGATGGCGATCATGCCGTCGCACTTCACGCGCGCCTTGTGTTCCGCCACGCCCCTGATGGTGATCTGTCCGCCGCCGTTTTTGGCCCGGAACTCGTTGCGGACCGCGATGCGCTGGGTGTCGGCGCCATGCGCGTAGAACACCACGTCGGCGGTGGACCGCGCTCCCCCGCCCTCCAGAACGGACGCGATGGAATGCTCCACGTCGCCACCGAGCAGGACGGTCTGCCAGTGGATCGATCCCCCGCTCGCCACCGCGGAGCGCTGGCGGACGACTGCTTTGGTTTTGCCGGGAGGCACCAACAGCACCACGTTGGCGGCCGCATCCTTCCCCACCCGCACGAACACGTCCGGCTCCGACGCATCGAGTAACAAGGGCTCGGCCAGCCGTACGCCGGCCGGCACGGAGATGATCATGCAGCCGTCCTTATCCCGCTTCGCTGTGACCCCGTGCTTGCGGGCGGCGGCATCGAGCAGGTCGGCCGGTGAGGGTTTGGCGTTCTTCATCGCGGGGCAACCGAGCGCGTCAATTGCACCCGTGCATGGTACTCCAGTAGCATGACTTCGTTGAACCCCTCCCCACGTTCCCGTATGGCCGGCGCCTCCCCCTCCGAAACTCCGCGTGAACGCGCCCCGGCGCGCGTCCGTGAGTCACTCGGCAATTTGCGCAAAAAAGTGGGGCCGAAGGTGGCTCCCGCCATGCGCAAGACGGCCGGCTTCGTCAGTCGCGGACTCCGCAACGCGCCCAAGGCCGGCGTGAAGCTCGCTCGCGGACTCGGTCAGCGGCTGGGAAGGATAAAAAAGAAGTCCAGCTAGCCAAACTCCAGCGACCATTTTCTTGACTCTGCGCAAGCGCTGAGTAGTGTTGTTGCATCTACTTTTCCCCCAAGCGCCTATGCCGTCTCCCGAAGGATTCGGACGCGACACGATGGAAACCGGCCTGAACAAGAAGCTCGCCGTGCCGGCCAAGCTGGCCGCCGCCGACAAGGTCGACAACGACCTGATGGCCGACGTCGCGAAGCAGGTCGAGGGTCTGGACATCGAGTAATACCGGGGCCCGACCGGACGAGACAAGCCGCGCGCCCGCGGCTTTTTTCGTGGTCATTCTTCGTCGGCGTCTTCTTCCTGTTTTTTGGCTTCCAGTTCGGCGATGCGCTCGTACATCTCCTTGGCGCGTTCGGTGAAACCCTGGGCCAGACACGTGTCGGCGCAATGCACCATGCGATCAACCGAGCCAGCGGCCTTGTAGACTTCCATGGCGTCGTCGAACCGGCCCTGCGCCAGGAATTTGTCGCCGTTGGCGATGAGGACTTTCTCCTTGGGAATGTTCATGCCGGCCGCGGCATAGGCGGCGCGGGCGGCGGCGATGTCGCCTTTCTTGAACAGACATTCGTCGGCGTGGGCCACCAGCGTGTCCACCGGCGGGGCCAGATCCGCGGCGGCGTAGGCCGACACGCCGAGGATGAAGTCCGAACGGTCGATGTGTTCCTTGCCGGCCGCCACGAACTTCTCGGCCGGAATGCGCCCGCCGATGGCGGTGTAGCAGTGACGGGCGTCCTGGAAGCGGCCCTGCGCCAGGTACATGTCGCCGCAGCGGTCCAGTCCGGACTGGCTCTTGGCGGCGATGAGCGCCTCCACGGCGGCCTCCATCATGCCCTTGGCCAAGCAGGCGTCGGCGCAGCCGATGAGCTTGTCGCGGTCACCGGCGGCCATGTAGGCCAGGCGCGCTTCGTCCAGCAGGCCCTTGCCCATGCACGAGTTGCCGCATACGACGAGCTTCTTCGGGTCGGCCGACAGCTCGTAGGCTTTGCGCGCCTCGCGCAACATGCCGGCCTCCATGCACTTGTCGCCGCAGACGGACAAACGATCCTTGGCATCGGCTTCGGCATAGGCATTGAACGCCTCGGCGGGCCAGCCGCGCTTCATGGCCTCGTCGCCGAACGCGATCAGCTTGGGCGCCGGGATTTTCTGGCCTGCCTGTTCGTAGCAATGCCGCGCGTCATCCAGGCGGTTGGCAGCCAGGCACGCGTCGCCGCACTCGACCATTTTCTGCGGAGCGGCCGCCTGCTTGTAGGCATGCAAAGCGTCCTGGTACTTACCCAGCTTCAGGTAGCCATCGCCCAGCAGGATGTGGGCACGTTGGTCGACGACGGTATTGGTCATGTTTCTTTTATATTATTATACAATATTTTATGAAAAAATCATAGAAGCTTTGGCTATGGCTAGCCCAAGCCGTGAAATTGATAAAATTTCATAAATAATGTATAATGATAGTTAGCCTGGGACATTCCAAACCAGAGCCTACTCGCGACGCGAGCAGCTCCCGGCTGGAACCCGGGCGACGCTGCTCATTCACAGGGAGACAGAGAATGCGATACTTAGGTAACGGCCGGTGGGAGTACACGCAACAGGACCGCGACGAAGCGGATCGGCGGCAAATGGACCGGGCGCGGAAAGCGAGTCAGCAGGGCGGCTTCAACCCCCTGCGATTCCTCTTCCGACGCTTCGAGTACATCGCCGTCCTCCTGTTCCTCATCGTCGGTCTGTGCACGTACATCGGTCCGATCCTGACGTTCGTCAGCAAGATCTTCAGCGGCCTGAGCTTCTGAATTCTGCTGACACCCTAGCATCCCACGCTCCTTGAAAAAGAGCAGCAACGCCCCCTGGTTCACTCCAGGGGGCAATGCTGAAATCCACAGCCTGATCCACCACCTTCCGCCCATGCCCGGACCCATCCGCCCCGCCGGCACTCCCCGCGTCGAACCCGTGCTACCCGTGCAGCGCACGAAAAGCGTGCCCGACAAACCGAAAGATCCTCCCGAAGGCGGCAAGCCGAACGAGGACGATCGCAAGCCGCCGGTACCGCCGGAAACCGTCGCCGCAAACGTGGAGGGCCCGCAGGGTTGCGGCTACGTCATCTGGAAAATCTACCAAGCCTTCACCGGCGCCACCGAACCTCCGGCGTGGATGAAGGGCAACGATCCGCCCAAGCCCGAACCGCCGAAGGACGAAGACCCGCCGACAAGCGTCGATATCCGCGCATAGCGCGGGGAATTCCGCGCACGCACACTTGCATCGCGCGGGCGGAAAGCGGAACATCGTGGACATGAACAAGAACATTCTCGTCGCCATCCTGCTGCTGGTCATGGCCGTGACCACCTTCTTCGCCATGTGGTCCGCGCCCAAGGGCAGCCAGCCCGTCACGCCGCTCGCCGCGCCACCCGAGGATGGCCAAGTGCAGGCGGTCCCGCAGTAAACGGCGGAAAACTTGCCAAAAAAGAAAACAATTCTATAGTGCGCGCGCCCATCTGCGCCGGCTACGTAAAGCGCAGGGTCGGGCACCCACAATCCCTCTTCTCGGAGGACACCCATCATGAGCGATGGGCAACACCGCGGGCCACGGTCTATCTGGCTCACCACCGAAGGCAAGATGCTGATCGGCATCGGTCTGCTCCTGCTCGGTCTCGCGCTCTGGGGTCTCATCTACGTGGCGCAGGAGGCGATGAAGCCGCCCGCGCCCAAGGACCCCCCGCCGAAGACCAAGCCGGTCCAGCCGCGTCCCGAGCCGCAACCGCCGCTCCCCAACCCCGACATCAACCCATAACACGGGGGAGCCGCACCACGCCTTCGTCCTTACACCCTGTCGGCCGGTCGGCCGGCAGGGTGTGCTCTCATTGCTGAAAAACACGATTTGTAGTACAGTATGTGTATGGCTGAAGCAGCTCCAGTCAAAGCCGACGCGCCGAAAGATGCTGCTCCGAAAGCGGAGGTGAAAGCGGAAGCTCCGAAGGAAAAGCCTGCTGCGAAAGTGGAGGCGATGGTAAAGGCCAACGCGCAGACGCTGCGCTCCCAGATTTGGGACAAGATCAAGTACGTGTTCTCCGGCAAGTGGCTACCCTCGTGGGGCAAGAAAGTGGCGAAGAAATAACGGCGTTGCAATGCACGGGGCTGGGCTAAAAGACGGTTTTGGTGTACAATGATCCGATGGCAAACACACAACCCGGCGCCCCCAGGCGCATCGAAGGAGCCGTGAATCTTCCGGCATTGACCGAAGCGGTCGTGCCGCCGGATCTGCTCCGCCGCCACATCGAGGACGCGCGTTTCGAAACGCGCGGCAAGCTGAGTTTCCTCGGCATCGGCACGTCGGTGGAGGTTTCCCCCGCCGTGAACCGCGTCGCCGCATACGACATCGGCGGCACCAACGACGGCGTGCGCCTGTACGCGGAGGGCAAACCGGTGGGCCATGAGATTTCCGGCAATTTCAAGGAAGTCCGCCCGCTCGTGGAGCGCGCCCAGGATTTGGCCCGCGTGCTGCGCGACTCCGGCGTGCCGCAGGCCGCCAACTGGGGCAACGCCCTGCTGCGCGACCTGCTCAGCTCGTTCGGCGAGGCCACGTCGCGAGGCGGCCCCAGCATCCGGACCGTGCGCGAACTCAACGAAGGATTCGGCTACAGCGGCGCACAGATCGCGTTGGACGGCTGTTCCGCTCTCCTCACCGAACTCGAGAAGACGGGGAATGCCGCCGCAAGGGCGCTGGGTGACCGTCTGGTCGCGATCATGCGGCAGCAGGAAGCAGATCCCACGGCGCGGTTCGGCGCGTTCCTAGCGTTGGCACACGATATGATCGGCGCGATCGGGGCCGCCAAACAGCAAAAAGAGCTGATCGACGACGCGGAATGGGGTGAAATGCCGGCGAGGACGAACTAACCCACAGAACCCTCCATCTCCAGCTCGATGAGGCGGTTCATTTCGACGGCGTATTCGAGCGGGAGCAGGCGCACGATGGGTTCGATGAAACCGTTGACGATCATGGCGCGCGCCTCGTCTTCCCCGATACCGCGCGACATCAGGTAGAACAGGTCTTCTTCGGACAACTTCCCCACCGTCGCCTCGTGCGCGATGGTGACGTCGTTGTTGCGCACTTGGATGTCGGGGATCGTGTCGGTGCGGCTGATGTCATCGAGCAGGAGCGCGTCGCACTCGACGTTGGCGATGCAATCGTGCGCGTGCGGCGCGATCTTCAGCTGGCCACGGTACACGCTTACGCCGCCATCCTTGCTGACGGACTTGCTGACGACCTTGCTCGAGGTGTGCGGCGCCATGTGGAAGACCTTGGCACCGGTGTCCTGCCACTGGCCTTTATTTGCGAACGCGATGGCCATGTGGTCGCAGCGCGCGCCTTCGCCCACCAGCACCGAGCAGGGGTACAGCATGGTGACGCCGGAGCCCATGTTTCCGCCGATCCATTCCATGGTGGCGTCCTTCTCCACGATCGCGCGCTTGGTGTTTAAGTTGTACGTGTCGCGGCTCCAGTTCTCCACCGAGCTGTAACGGGCCTTGGCGCCCGGCTTCACGAAGATCTCCACCAAGCCGGCGTGCAGGCCCTGCGAGCCGTACTTGGGCGCGCTGCAGCCCTCGATGTAATGCACGTCGGCGCCGTCTTCCACGATGATGAGCGTGTGCTCGAACTGGCCCATGTTCTTGGCATTCATGCGGAAGTACGCCTGCAGCGGATCGCGCACCTTCACGCCCTTCGGCACGTACAGGAACGTCCCGCCGCTCCACACCGCGCCGTGAAGTGCCGCAAACTTGTGGTCGGTGGGCGGCACGCACTTCATGAAGTGCTTTTGTACGAGTTCGGGGTGCTGCTGCACGGCATCGTCCATATCCAGGAACACCACGCCGATGTCTTCCCATTCTTTCTTCAGCTTGTGGTAGACCATCTCGCTTTCATACTGCGCGCCCACGCCGGCCAACATGCGCCGCTCGGCTTCCGGGATACCGAGCCGGTCGTAGACCTTGCGGATTTCTTTGGGCACCTCTTCCCACTTGTCGGTTTCCACCGCGCCGGAGCGGGCGTAGTAGATGATGTTGTCGAGATCGAGCTTGGACAAATCCGCGCCCCATGTGGGCATGGGCTTCTCGCGGAACATCTTCAGTGACCGCAGCCGCAGATCCAGCATCCACTTCGGCTCGTTCTTGTCGGCCGAAATCTGCCGCACGAGCCTCTCGTCCACGCCGTACTGGATGCCCTTGGTGTACGGCGACGGGTTGGCGTCGTCGAACACGCTGCGGTTGAGGCCGGCGAAGATGGGCTTGGACACGCGGGCAGTATACGCCTACGTGGCCGCCACGTACTGCCGTGTTTCGTGCAAGATGACCGCCACGCGCTTGGGTTCGGTATCGGGACGCTCGAATGGCAGGAGCACCGGATCCGGTTCGGCGATCGACACGTCGGGATATTCCGTGATTTCCGCACTCCAGCCGTGCAATTGGCGGTACTGCCGCGGCCCGTCGAGCGGCGGTTCGGGTTGCGCAAGGCGCGTCTGCGTTTCCACCACGCAACCAGCACCGGCCAGCACCTCCTTCACTGCTTCCAGCGTGGCGTCGCGGGTCACGATGACCATGAAAGAACGGCTCCAACCGCACGTTTCCAGGCCGCAATGGTGATGCCGAAACAGCTCCTCTTGGGCCAAGGCGACCCGTCCCGGATCAGCGATTTCCGGACCATCCGCCGGCGCGACGGAGAGCGCGTAAGGCAGGATCGGAGAGAGGATTACCCTCCATCATCCTCCTTTCCCGGGCAGATGCAATGTATGCGAATGCGCTTTCTCTTCATGCAGCAGAATAGCTGCCAGGCCCAGGATCACCATCACCACGCCCATGTAGTTGTCGTGGAAGAAGCGCGAGAAGAACCAAAAGACCCAAATGAACGAACCGTAGGACAACAGCACGTTGCCGAGGGTGGGCTTGCGCAGCACATGCCGGACCAGCAGCACGAGCAGCGGCGTGACGACGGCCATGCCGATGACGGTCGGCGCGGGCGAGCGATACGGAAAATCGATGCCCAGCATGTACAGAATGCGCTGCAGGCTGAAGCCGTTCACGGGGTAGCTGGTGGGCAACGTGCCGGCGGGGTAGTGATACGTGTCGATCATGAACGCGGTGAAATCCCACAACAGGAACGGCACGAAGATGGCTGCCAGAAGAGCCAGCGGGGCGATGAACGCACGGCGGCGCTTGGCGGCGAAAGCGCCCTTCTTCCACAGGTATACCGCCAAGAACGGCGCGATGAGGATGGCGGTGTGCTTGCTGCCGAACGCCAGCGCCATGAAGACCAGTCCCCATGTCGTCTTCTCCCGCCGCAAGAACGCGAACGACGCGAGCATGAACGACAGAAAGATGACGTCGCTGCGGCCTTCCGGGAAGAACTGCGCGAACAGCGGCGCGAATGCCAAGGACATCGCGAGCAGCTTCATGTCCGGCGTGCGCGGAATGCAGTACAGCGCGACGACCATGAGGATGAGCAGCGCGAGGTGCGAGACGCGGTCGTCGTACCACCCGAACATCGCGTGCCATGCCAGATGGAACGGGATGGATTTGAAGAACGTGACCGGCAGGGCGATGACGTGGTCCAGCGCCGGGTTTCCCTTGCTCCAGTTCACCAGTTCAGTGGACCGGAAGTCCTGGGTATACGGGTTTTTGCCTTGCAGCAGGAACGCGGTGGAACCCTCGTTCTGCAGCGGGTGGTCATGGACGTACGCCACCACGTTGCCGGAGAGATGGCGCAAATGGATGAGCTCCGCGGTGCGGAAACCGATCGTGGAAGCGATGAGGCCCGCGAGCAGCAGGACCTTCAGTTTGTGCGCCATGGCCGGCTTGCCGGTCCAGAAAAAACCGATGGCTGCGTACGCGAGCGCGTACAGCATGGTGACCAGCTGCGCGGCGCCGACGACCGGCATGCGCGTGAAAAACCACAGCGTTCCCATGATGACGACCACGGTGTCGAGCACGGGGACCACTCTACACCGCGCCGGGCAGCAACGTCAGCAGGGTCGCGATGCCGTACCGCACCGAGCGCGTGAACGAGATGGACGAAGAGTCGGAAAGATAACGCACGGGAATGGCGACCTCGGCGATGCGCAGCTTCCTGCGCGCCACGGCCGCGATCATCTGCGAGTCGAAGACGAAATCATCCGAAAACCGTTCGAATGGGACCGTCCGCAAGAGATCGGCGGTATAGGCGCGGTAACCGGAATGGCACTCCGAGAGCTTCACGCCCAGCATGAGGTTCTGCAGCGCGGTGAGCATCCGGTTGGCGTAAAAGCGCCACCACACCATGCCGCTCTTGCGCGGGTCGCCCTCCAGGAAGCGCGATCCAAGCACCATGTCGGCGCGGCCTTGGGCAAGCGGCGCGATCATCTGGGGCACGCGCGACGGGTCGTACTGGAAATCCGGATGGATCATGATCACCGCGTCCGCACCGCGCTCCAGGGCGGTCTTGTAGCACGTCTTCTGGTTGCCGCCGTAGCCGCGGTTCTCCGCATGGCGGATGACCGTCACGCCCGGGATGCGGCTGGCGACCTCCACCGTCGCGTCGCGGCTGCAGTCGTCGACCAGAATGATGTCGGACACCGATCCCGGCGGGATGGCCGCGCAGGTTTTTTCGACCGTTTCGGCCGCGTTGTAGGCCGGAAGAACCGCGATCACGCGCATCGCGGGGATCGTACCTGTAGGCTGGGGGCATGTCATCGCCCGTTTGCCCCGTGTGCGCATCGCCCGGCCGGCCGGCCATCGCCGGCACGGTGGACGCCGGCGCGTACTTCGGCAACGAGGCGTACCGCATCGCCGACGGCGGCGGCCCGCGGTTGGACGTATGGCGCTGCGGGCGCTGCGGACACGGGTGGAGCCCCCTCCCGGCCGGCATCGACGTGCTCGGGTGGTACGCGAAGGCGGCGCCGGACACCGCCTACATTGCGGAAGAACGCGGGCGGCGTGCCGCGGCGGCGGCCGTGCTGAAACGACTGACGCGATTCCGCTCCCCGCCCGGCATGTTGCTCGACGTGGGAGCCGGCGCGGGCTTTCTGCTCTCGGAGGCGGAGGCGGCCGGCTGGACCTGTGCCGGATTGGAACCCGCCGCATGGGCCGTGGACGCCGCCAAAAAACGCGGGCTGCACTGCGTCCGGCAGGGTGACACGTCCGCCCTCGGAGCGATGCGGGGAAGCGCCGACGCGATCACGGCAATCGACAGTATCGAACACCTGCCGGATCCCGAAGCGTTCGTGAAGGCATGCGCGCTCGCGCTGAAACCCGGCGGCGCGCTCGCCGTGGTCACGCCGCGCTTCGACAGCGCGGTTGCGCGGCTGTGGGGCAAGCGGTGGTACTGCGTCATGCCTGCTCACCTGCACTACTTCACCAAACGGTCGCTGACGGAGCTGCTCGCCCGCCAGGGATTGCGCGTCGTGTCGGCGGGACACCACTTCCGTCGCTTCAGCGTGGGCTACCTGCTGGCGCGTTTACTGCGTCGCAAATCCGCCAGCCCCGGCGGCGCGACGGTGGCCGTGCCGTTGTTCGACGCACTGGAAGTGGTTGCGGTGCGCGATTAAGCCTCGGCCAACGCGGACTGCAATTCTCGCAAGCGCGTTTCAAGCTCTTTTCCTTCCGGGCGATCCGTACCGTAGCGCTGCTCGCACGACTCCGAGCCCCACCGCGGCACGCCGTTGAGCACCCAGCCCGCGCCGATGAACGACAGCTTCTTGTCGTGCTCCAGGCACATCCCGGCGACTTCGGCATGCATGAGACTGCGCGGAAACAGCAGCGTTTCGCACGTCGCGCCGCGGCGCAACATGGCGAATTTGCAACCTGGATCGGTGGCCATATCCTGCTCTACGAACGCACGCTGTTCTCCGTCCGGAAGGATGAGTTTCATGTCGCGATTGTACGCGAAAATTCCCCGGCCGACCCGGCCGGGGAAGTCTTTGCACGCTCGCACGCTAGGGAAAGACGACGCGGACGGCGGCCGCAAGGATCCCGACGGGAAAGATGACGCAACCGAGGCAGAACGCGACCATGGAGGCCGCAAACTGCTCGAGCACCTCTCCCGTCTTCCGCGGCGCCGGACCCGGGAACAGCACGGTGACGAGGGCCAAAAGCGGCCCACCGACGACCAAGCTGACACCGAGCCAGAGCCACGGAAAATCCGAGCGTCCGTCGTCGTTGTCGATCAACTTCCAAGCCGTACGCAGCGTCAGGTTTCCCAAGAACGCCGCGACAGCGACTCGTGCGAAGAATTGCAAAGACCAAGCCACCAGGCTCGCGATCATGGTTCACCTCCTTGGTGAAAGATGAGTATGGTGGCCGGGGATCCTATTCCCGTTTTGCGCGGCCTTCAACCGTTTAATGCCGGAATCCGCGGACACCCGTGGTGACCATGGCCACGCCCAGTTCGTCGGCGCGCTTGATGACCTCCTCGTCGCGCACCGATCCGCCCGGCTGGATGATGGCGACGATGCCGTTCTTCACCGCCTCTTCCACCGCGTCCGGGAACGGGAAGAACGCGTCGCTGGCCATCACGGAACCCTTGGCCTTGTCGCCGGCGCGCTTGGCCGCGATCCACGCGGAATCCACGCGGCTGGTCTGGCCGCAGCCGATGCCGACCGTCACGCCGTCATGGGCGAAGACGATCGCGTTGGACTTGGCGTGCTTCACCACCTTCCACGCGAACAACAGGTCTTCGATCTGCTGGGGAGTCGGTTGCTTCTTGGTCACGCACTTGAGCATGTCCTTGGTGACCTTCTTCAGGTCATCGTTCTGCACCAGCATGCCGCCGAACGCGCTGCGGTAGACGGAGTCGTGCGCAAACGTCACGCCGGTCATGTCGATGACGCGCAAATTCGTCTTCTGCTTGAGGAGTTCCAGTGCTTCCGGCTCGAAGCCGGGCGCCAGGATGATCTCGGTGAAAATCTTCTGGTCGAGCATTTTCTTCACCACGCCGGCGGTGCATTTCTTGTTGAGCGCGATGATCACGCCGAACGCGGACAGGCGGTCGCTGTCATACGCGCGCTGGAACGCTTCGTCCAAGTCGTCGTGCTCGGCGATGCCGCTGGGATTCGCATGCTTCACCAGCACCGCGGCGGGGCGGGTGAATTCCTGCACCATGCGGTATGCGGCATCGGAATCGAAGATGTTCAAATAGCTGAGTTCCTTGCCCTGCAACAGCTTCCAACGGTGTTCTCCGCGGTCGGTGGTGCTGCGCGCGTCGAGCTGCGCGTAGAACTTGCCCCACTGGTGCGGGTTCTCGCCGTACCGCAGCGTGCGGCCGGACGTGAGCATGACGCCGGTGTGCACGCCCTTGGACAAATACTCGGCGATCAGCGCGTCGTACGCGGCGGTGTGCAGGAACACTTTTGCCGCCAGTTCGCGGCTGAGCACAGCTGGCACTTCACCGCTTTCCAAGGCCGAAAGAACGCGATCGTAGTCGTACGGATCGCACACGGCCAGCACGTCCGCGTGGTTCTTGGCGGCGCTGCGCAGGAGCGTGGGTCCGCCGATGTCGATCTGCTCCACGATATCGGGATGGTGCGGATCGAACGACGGATCGGCGGCATTGGAAATCGACCACGCGCCGCCGTTGATGTTCTTCAGGGTCTGCGCGAACGGATAGAGGTTCACCACCACCACGTCGACCGGGTCGATGCGCAGTTTTTTGGCTTCTTCTTGATGTGTTTCATCGCCGCGCTTGTACAGGATTCCGCCCATGACGAGCGGGTGCATGGTCTTCACGCGGCCGCCGAAACACTCCGGGAACTGCGTGATGTTCTCGATGGACGTGACCGGAACGCCGGCTTTTTCGAGCGCCTTGTGGGTGCCGCCGGTGGAGACGATTTCGTAGCCAATCTTCACCAAACCCTTCGCCAACGCCTCCACGCCGGTCTTGTCGGACACGGAAAGGAGTGCGCGCTTCTTGTGCTTCGAGCGGGGGTTCACGGGTGGAGTGTATCAGCCTCCCGGCGGCTTGCGAAGATGGCTCAAAACTGGACAAAAACCGTGTTTCGCAGAAGTCCCGGATTGCCCGGATTCCTGGTCTGGTGAAAAAGGTGTTTTTCTGATATACTAGAGAGATTTATGACGCCCAAGAAGGATTCCGCCGCCGCCCCGGCTCCTGCCCCGCAGGAGACCGAGACGAAACCGGCTGCCCCGGCTCCGGCCGCGGCCGCCCCGGCGGACAACGGCAAGAAGGCCGTGCTCATCGTCGAAGACGAGCGTCCGCTGGCCCATGCGCTGGAGATGAAACTGAAGAACGAAGGCTACGTGACGCATACGTGCATGAACGGCACGGATGCGCTCGCGGAGCTGGACAAAGGCGGCTACGGCCTGGTGCTGCTGGACTTGATCATGCCGGTCATGGACGGCTTCGGCGTGCTGCACGAGATGCAACAGCGCAAGTACGGCGTGCCGGCCATCGTGCTGAGCAACCTGGGCCAGGAGGAGGACCGCAACAAGACCAAAGAACTCGGCGCGATCGACTATTTCGTGAAATCCAACACGCCAATTTCCCAAATCGTGCAGCGCGTGAAGACGGTGCTGTGAAGCCCCTTTCCCGCCCAACACCCACACCAAGATGCACATCACAAACGCGGAACTCGGCAAAATCTTGGTCGCCCAAAGCTACCTTTCGGACGAGGAGTGCGTCGAGGTGCTGAAAGAGGCCGACGCGCGCAACTGCGAACTCCGTGTGGTGCTTTTCGAGCGCCGCCTGATGACCAGCGACCTGCTGGAGAACGCGCTGGCCGAGTACTACAAGCTGCCGTTCTACGACATGCCGAACAACCCGCCGCCGCGCGAGGTGGTGCAGAAATTGCCCGAGGAATTCGCCCGCACGTACTCGGCCGCCATGGTCGCGTTCACGGACGCCGAGGCGACCGTCGCCACGTCCGATCCGGCCCGCGAAGGTCTGGAGAAAGCCGTCCGCGACAACATCGGCAAAACCAAAATGGTCGGCGGCGAGAGCAAGACCGACAAGAAAACCAAATCGCTGTGGGGCGCGAAAAAAGAAGTGAAGGCCGCGCCGTTCGCCGGAACGATCAAGTTCGTCTACGCGCCGAAGGCCGGCATCGACGTGGCGTTCAAGTTGTACCGCAAGCCGCTCGCCACGCGCTTCCAGTCGATCATCGAAAAGCAGCAGAAGGTCGCCCCGGAAATCCTGGAGGAAATCTTCGCCGACGCCATGGGCCTGAAGGCGTCCGACATCCACTTCGAGCCGCAGGAAAAAGACGTGGTCGTCCGCTTCCGCGTGGACGGCGTGATGCACGAGGCCGGCCGCCTGCCGCGACAGTTCTACGAAGGCATCGTCAACCGCATCAAAATCGAAGCCAATCTGCGCATCGACGAACACTACGCGGCCCAAGACGGAGCCATCCGTTACAAGTCCCGCGCCGGAACCATGGACGTCCGCGTGTCGGTCATTCCCATCGTGGACGGCGAGAAAATCGTCATGCGTCTGTTGTCCGAATACGTCCGCAACCTGACGCTCGCCGACCTCGGTTTTTCCGACCAGCACCGCGCCCTGCTCGAAGCCGCCGCGCACAAGCCGTTCGGCATGATCATCACCGTCGGTCCGACCGGCGCCGGCAAGTCCACCACGCTGTACGGACTCATCAAGATGCTCAACCGCCCGGACGTGAACGTCTCGACCATCGAAGACCCGGTCGAATACAAAATCCCCGGCATCAACCACATCCAGGTGAACCTGGGCACCGGACTCACGTTCGGCAAGGGTCTGCGCGCGCTCATGCGTCAGGACCCGGACGTCGTGTTGGTGGGCGAGATCCGCGACGCGGAAACCGCCGGCATCGCCGTGAACGCCGCGCTTACCGGTCACCTGCTCTTCTCCACGCTTCACGCCAACGACTCCGCCACCGCCATTCCTCGTCTGATCGAGATGGAGGTGGAGCCGTTCGTGCTTGCGTCCACGCTGGAAGTCATCGTCGCCCAGCGCCTCATCCGCCGCATCTGTCCGCACTGCCGTTTCAGCTTCTCCGTGTCCGGCAAGGAGGCCCGCGCGCTGTTCAAAAACGCCCAGTACTACTTCCCGGAGGGCGAAGACGTGCACTTCTACCGCGGCAAAGGCTGCGAAGCCTGCGGCAACACCGGCTACCGCGGACGCGTCGGCATCTACGAAGTGCTGGAGGTCACCAAGGATATCGAAGAACTCATCACCGCCCGCGCCGGCAGCACGGACATCCTGCTGAAGGCGCGTGCCAACGGCATGAAGTTCCTGTTCGAGGACGGCCTGGAGAAAGTGAAGGAAGGATTCACCACGCTCGAGGAACTCATGCGCATGTCCGCTCCTCCCGAGCAGATGTTCTTCGAGCAGAAAAACAACAAGGACGAACCCCGCATCAATGCCGGAAAATAAGCACCCGACCAACGGCCAGTCCGCTGACGCGGGCGAGCATCATGTGCCGCCCAGCGTCGCGAAGAAGCGCGCGCTGACCATGTTCAAGTTGGCCGCGAAAAAGAAGAACGCGGAAGCCAAACACACCGCCGCCGAGGCCGCTGAAGAAAAGGAAGGATCGGTGGCCGAAGAAAAGCCGGCCGAACCGCCGAAGACGGAGGAGAAAAAGGAGGAGGCCGCCCCCGCCTTGGTCGCGGTGCCGGTGGAAGCCAATCCGTCCGCGCCGAAGATCGCCACTCCCGCTGAGGAGCCGAAAACCGCTCCGACAAGCCCTTCCCCTGCATCCCCTGTTTCTCCTGTTCCCGCCGCTCCGGCCGTAGCGGCCACGCCCGCCCCCGCGGTGGCCGTTAAGGAGGAAAAGAAAGGCTGGTCCTTCTTCAACGCCAAACCCGCGGCCAAAGCCGCTCCGGCTCCGGCGAAGAAGGCCGCCGCCAAGAAGGGTGCCGCCGTGGACCCGGCCGCCAAGCTCACCGGCAAGTTCGGCCAGAAGAAAAAGACGCTGATGCAGTCGCTGGAAGCGCTGAACAACATCGGCATGGGTAAGGAGAAGACGGTGTTCATCGAGAACCTCGCCATCCTGCTCAACTCCGGCCTGACGGTCGTGGACGCGCTGAACACCATCCAGCTCGAAACCCGCAACAAGCCGATGAAAAAGATCATCAAGAAAATCGTGGACGACGTGGAAAGCGGCATCGCGCTGTGGTGCGCCATGGACAACCAGAACTTCTTTTCGCCGTACGCCCTCGCGCTCATTCGCATCGGAGAAGAGGCGGGTGCGCTTTCGCGCAACATGGAATACCTCGCGGTGCAGCAGGAAAAGGACCGCGCGTTGAAGTCCAAAGTGCAGATGGCCATGATTTACCCCGGCATCGTGCTCACGCTCACCGCCATCATCACGCTGGGCCTGGCTTGGTTCGTCCTGCCGCAGTTGGTGGGCATTTTGACCTCGCTGGACGCCGAGCTGCCGCTGGTCACCAAGATCATCATCTGGGTGGCTGATTTCATGAAAGAGCATGGCATCGTCGCCGTGCCGTCATTCTTCGCGGCCGCCATCATGCTGGCGTGTTTGTGCAAATTCACCTCGCTGCGCGGACCCACCGAGCAGTTCATCTTCATGGTTCCCGGCATCGGCCCGCTGGCCAAGTCGGCGACCATCGCGCGCTTCGGCGTGATCCTGGGAAGCCTGCTGAAAGCGGGTGTCCCGCTGGTGGAATCCATCCGCTCGATGGCCGACGTGACCGACACGGTCTACTACAAGCGTTTCTACTACCAGCTGGCCGATAACATCGAGGTCGGCGAGTCGTTCGCCAACGCATTCAAGAAGATCAAAGGTACCGGCACACTGCTTCCGCTATCTGTCCAGCAGCTGATTTCGACCGGTGAAAAATCCGGCAAGATCGCCGATATGTTGCTTCGCATAGCCGATATCTACGAAAAGAAGGCCGAAGAGTGGGCGCAAAAACTGCCCGTGATTTTGGAACCCATCCTGTTGATTTTCATCGGCGGCCTCGTCGGCACCATCGCTTTTGCTATCATCGTTCCTATCTATTCCCTTGTCGGCTCGGTAGGACGATAGATCATCCCTACTTTCCCCTTTTCCTTTTATGCGTACCGCATCGTTGCGACGCTCTCCCCGATCCCGCTTCGCCTTCACGGCGATCGAGGTCCTGATGTCCATCGGACTCATGGCCCTCACCGCGGGCATCACCATCCCGCTCTTGCGGCAGTCCCAGGCCGATACGGACCTGGACATCGCCACCGAGCACTTGGTGCAGGCCCTGCGCGGCGCGCAGACGCTGTCCCAGGCAGGCAAGCTGGACACCCAGTGGGGCGTCTACGTTCCGGAGGCCACGATTTTCGCCGGTGACGGATTCCAAATGCGCAACTCCAGCAATGACGTCGTCTTCCCGCTCCCGCCGACCATCGACACGTCGGGTTTGGACGAGGTCGTCTTCTCGCGCATCGACGGCTTCCCCAACGAAGCGGGCGCCATCACCGTCATGTCGGCGGTGAGCAACCGCTACCGCGAAATCACCATCAGTGACCAGGGCGTCATCACGGTGAGCGTCGTGCTGACTGTGCCTTATGAGGGCGGCACGATCGGTGGCAGCGGCATTCCGGGCGGCACCACCGCCACGACCGGCGGCGACACGGAAGGGGG
>CAYSWB010000025.1:0-18674 GCA_964434575.1 uncultured Candidatus Peribacteria bacterium
GACGCGCACGACTCAAAATCGTGTACCGCAAGGTGTGAGGGTTCGAGTCCCTCCCCCGGCACCACCCGCATCAGCGGGAGAATGCTCTAGAGACCTTCGCAACTTGGGCCATCCTGGTATCCGAAATACCCTTCACCCGAAGCGTTCTCTTGGCAGAAGCGTTCCACGACCTCTCGTGCCAATACCATCACTTTTGCAGCTTCCGCTCGGTTGAGGGCGTCAGCAGGGCGAAATGTGGTGAGCGGCGGACATTCGCGTGCAGACGCATCTTCATCGTAGGCGGTGCGGTTATCGCCAACCATGAGATTCAGGCGCATCACGTTTGCGATGTTCCACACTTCGGGATGGCTGATGGTCACGTCGGAAAACAGGGGCTGCGTCTCGGATAGGCACGGCGGCACATCGCCATACGCATATGCACCCCATAAGCTAACGGACAGCATATTTGCCAACTCGCCGCGCGTCAGCGGTCGGTCAAGATCTTTTCCAGAGAGAAACGTCATATTCCGTTCGCCGACATTCCGCTGGCGCAGGATCTTGATATAGCGAGCGGCCCAATGATTCTGGATGTCGCCGGTATCCACTGCCGCACCCGTATCTGCAATGCGCGATGCTTCCACTGCCATTTTAGCGGCTTCAGCAACGGTCACATTACTTGTCGGCCCGAACATGCCGGTCGGCTGGTCATTCGCGTCTTTATAGCCGCTGACGATTCCGGCTTCCTGCGCGCGGTCGACGTATGAGGCGTACCATGCCGACGGCGAAATATCGCTGAAAGTCACGGCATGGGCCAAAGGAATCGCAACGAGCGAGGCGACGATGGATCGCAGGGCAATGCGCCGCATGATTGAAAAGAATAAGGATATTTCCCGCAGTCTAGATACGGATCCAATGGACGACAAGGGTTGTGCCGATCATTCCTCATTGCATGGAGCGGTGTATTTCAATAAGAATCTCCATGATATTGCTGTCTGATTTCGCGTACCTCCGGCGCATCCAGGCCAGCGGTTCGCCGGCGGCGCTTCTGCGCGAGCCTGCATTCTTGACGGCTCAGGATCTCTTCTTCGAAACCGTGGCCGCGCTGGGTGGCGAGGTGGACTTCGACATTGCCGACATGCGCGAGGTGCATGCCGTCGCCGCGCTGGGTTCCGTGAAAGGACTGCGCGTGCTGGATGTGGGTTGCGGTTCGCCGGAGGCGTATGTGTTGGAAGATACGTTCCGTGACCGCTATCCGCCGTTGTTTGCCGAAATGCTCACCACGCTCGGCGCGTCGGTGACCGGCGTGGACATCCGGCCGAATCCGGGCGCCGGCTACGACCACCGCGTGCTGGACTGTGCCGAGCCGGGTTGGTGTGCATCGTTCCAGCCGCCGTACGACATCGTCGCCTGCTTGAGCGTGTTCAATGCCCCGAAGAGCCCGTTCGAGCGCGACGCGGCATTGTGCGACCGGCTGCTGGACGACATGCGTGGACTGCTGAAGCCCGACGGCCTGCTGATCGTCACGCTGCGCGACGAGATGTCATCGGACAAACGGCGTGTGTCGTCATACGCCGAAACGAAGGGCTTGGACGTCCTTCATTGCGACGCGAACTGCGCGTGGTTGCGGCCCTGCTAAGGCTCTTGCTGTTCCAGCTTGATGGCTGCCTCCGGCGTGGAGACGGTTTTGCTCATGAAGAAAATCTTCAGGATGCCGTACGCCACCACGGCGTAGACCAGCATGGCCAGCAGCGTGCTCCACTCGAGCACGTACGGACTGCCCTCCACGCGGCCGAGAGCGAACACGCTCAGGAACGGTCCCGCGATGGGCGCGGTGATGGAGTAGATGAAGTTCGTGAAACCGGCGGCCGGGTTGGCGCCGAGCATTTTCAGGATGAAGCGGAACATCAGCAGCGCTTCGACGATGCCGAGCGCGAACCAGACGACTTGGGTGCCGCGGTACAAGGGCTTGGTGCGGGACGACGTGTATGAGGATTCCATGTATGGAGCGGGGGAATTGGGGAAAGGTCAGGACCTACGAACCGCAATGATGCGGCGGTTGCGCGTTGGCCAGGGCGGCGTCGGCGGGCAGGGGGCGGGTCATGATGCCGAGCGCCAGCACGATCGAGCCGAAGACGACGGCGAACGCGATGGGCACGAGCTTGAGCAGCATGGAGAACGGGAAGGTGCATATGATCAGACGCGGCTCGGGGTCGTTCCTTACAGTTGACTGATAACGTAATTTTGCTGTCTAGTAGACATATGAACAGAGAGCCTGCCGACCCCATCGCGGAGGCCTTCGCGGAGGCGCTGGCCCCCGAGTGCTGGCAGTTGCCAGAGGTCCTGCGCGGCCGGGGCCGGGTGGAGCTGGTGGTGGACTATTGCCGGACGATGACCATGCAGCTCATCACGGCCGCCGATTTGCCGGCAGACCGGTTCCGTCCGGGCGGATTCGCCGATCCGCCGCCACCCGACACGCTGTTGGCCGAAGTGACCGAGCGCAGATGGGAGGAGGACAAGCCCGAAGTCGTGCACAAGCGCAGCAGGTACTTCCGCGCCGACGAACCCTGGATGGCCGTGCGGCGTTCGGACATGCCGGTAACAACCGCCGCGTATCGCCCCGGTATGGACACGCTGGTGGGCGATACGGTGCGGTCCACGGCGCCGGGCCGGCGGTACACCGAAGAAGTGCCAGTCGTCACCCTCGGCCGCATCGTCCCGCCGGATGAACCGCGTGACTAGACCTTCTGATTCATGAAGGATTCCAGGTTCCAGAAGTACACGCGCGCGAGTACGTGCTTCATCAGCGAGTTGCGCACTCGCGACAGCCTGCCGCCCATGTTCGTCAGCCGGTGCAGCAGCCACGACCAGCGCGCCAGGTGCCGCACGCGCGGCAGACGCCGGCGTCGGTAAGCGTTGAACGCGCCGGATACGTCGCCGTCGCAACGGCCAAGCTCCTCGGCCAGCACGCGGGAGTCCTCCAGCGCCATCGAGGCGCCCATGCCGAGCATGGGAGAGAGGGCATGGATGGCGTCGCCGAGAAGGACCACGCGGCCCGAGTGCCATGTTTTCAGATGCACTTCCTCATCATCATTGTGGTAGATCTCGGCCGGTCCCTCGGGCAGGTGTTTGAGGATGGTTGCAACCGGTTCCGGCATATCGCTGAAGTGATCCACCAAAAACGCGCGGAATGTCAGCGGGTCCGTGTATGAGTGCGCCTTGGCCGGCAGACCGAACATCACTGCCAGGTGGTCGTTATTGCACGGGAACACGGCCGCGACTTTGGCGTCGCCGAGGAAATAGATGACTTCTTTGGGCGGGGTCACGCCGGTCACCCACATCAGCCAGAAGGTCAGGCCGGTGTACTGCTTGTTGGTCTTGGGTTGCACGTACTTGCGGATCTGCGAATTGATGCCGTCGGCGCCGACCACTAGGTCGAAACGCTCTCGCACGTCGTCGTTAAAGGTGACGTTCACACCGTCTTCGTCCTGCTCGATGTTCGTGACGGTCGTGCCCATGCGGATGTCGGCGCCGTCGTTGGCTTCGCGCAGGAGTGTGTGCAAGATCTCGCGCTCGGTTTCCAGCACGGGGCCGTGCTTCTTGTGGATGCGCTCGAAGCTGGATTCGCGGATCGTGCGCCCCTTGTGGTCCTTCAGCACGTGCGAGGGCAGCACTTTCGACAGCGCCTGCAGCTTGTCTGCTACGCCAATTTCCTTCAGCACGCGAAGCCCGCTCGGAAAGAGGCCAAGCACGTAGCCGATGGTCCGCCACGTCCTGGAGCGTTCGATCAGCACGACTTCATGGCCCTGCTTGCGCAAGTATGCCGACAAGGACAAGCCGCCGATGCCTCCTCCGACGATCAGGATTTTCATAAAGAAAAAGGGTGTTTCTTTGCTCTCAGTATAGCAGAAAACACCCTTCTTTGGTATCTGTTAGCCAACCGCGACGTCGTTTTGCGACTGTTTCTGACGCAGGTCACGGACGACGTTCGGGGGTAGCAGGTGGCGGCCCATTTTCCGGGGATCGTAGTGGTCCTCGGTGACGTGGCGACCGCCCGTCGCTTCGTCCAGCGGCACGGCCACGATGCGGCCTTCGCGCAGGGCGGCCATTTTGCCGAAGTCGCCTTCATGCGCCAGGTGCCCGGCCATGGCGCCCAGCTGCGAGGCGAACAAGGCGTCGGAAGCAATCGGGTTGCCGTTGCGGACGCTGTATCCCGTCACCTGCACCTGCGTGCCGTAGCCGGTGACCTTCTTCACGCGAGCGAGCAGGCGCTTCGCCGCGTCTTCCTTCCGTGCATGGCCGAAACCGTCCACTTCGCCGTTGGCGTTCTCCGCGCCGCCTTCGGGCTGTTCGTAGCCCTCCGCGATGGCGATGACCACGTGGCCCTGCTTCTTGTAGATGGCATCGATGCGCGCCATCAGCTCGGTCTCGGCAATGGGGAATTCCGGGATGAGCGTGATGTCCGCGCCGGCGGTGTGGCCGGCGTCCAGCGTGATCCAGCCGGCGTCGCGCCCCATGATCTCCACCGCGGCGACGCGACCCATGGAACGCGCGTCAACGCGCATGCGGAGAAGCGCCTCGCGCGCTTCGTGGACGGCGGTTTCGAAGCCGAACGTACGGTCGGTTCCATGCACGTCGTTGTCGATGGTCTTCGGCACGCCGATGGCCTGCACGATGCCGTCGCGCGAGAGCCGTCCTGCCTGGCCGAGCGTGTCGTCACCGCCGATGGTGATGAGACCGTCGATGCCGTATTCGGCGGCCGTGGCGCGGACTCGTTCGTACTGGTCCGGCTTGAATTTCGTGCGCGAACTGCCGAGGTCGGTACCGCCCGTGTGGATGAGGGCGCGGATCCGGTCCGCCGTCAGATCGCGGAAGTCGATGACCCGCTGCTTGCTGAGCATGCCGGCCCAGCCGCCTTCGATGCCGATGGCGTCGTCGCCGCTTTCATGCAGCTGGCTCACGGCGCCGTGGATCACCGAATTCAGGCCCGGGGCGATGCCGCCGCCGGTCAAAATACCGATACGTTTCTTGGATGTGGGAGAGGATGGGGTGTTCATGGATCTTTATTGCATGCTTGACTGTCCGCATGCAACTCATTTTGATCACCATCTGTTGTCAAGGGCCGACGAAAGCCAAAAAGTCCAGTTCCATTTCGTGAAAACGCAGCGGTATGCTGTGCGCATGCGCGTCGCGTCGTTGTCTCCGGCGGCCACGGAAATCCTGTTCGCCATCGGGGCGGGCAAGGACATCGTGTGCGTGGACCAGTTCAGCGACGAGCCCGCCGACGCACGCGGCCTGCCGCACCTGAAGGACCATCAGAAGATCGACGCCGACGCGCTGGCCGCGTTCAAGCCCGAGGTGGTGTTCACCGGGACGCTGGTGCAGGAGAAGCTCGCCCAGTTTCTGAAGGTGTCGCAGCAATTCGCCGTCATTCACCACGACCCGCGCAGCATCGGAGACATCCACGAGTGCATCCGGTCCATGGGGTTGCTGCTCGGCAAAGAGAGGGAGGCCAACCAGGTGGTCATGGACATGCACAACGGCCTCGCCGACGTGCGCAAGAAGGCCAAGCTGCTCGGGTCCAAGCCCCGCGTCTACGTCGAGGAGTGGCACAACCCGCCCATGGCCAGCGGCAACTGGGTGCCCGAGCTCGTGACGCTGGCCGGCGGCACGCCGTTCCCGCTGCAGCCGCGCGCGCCCAGCCGCGAGGTGTCGCTGGCGGAGGTCCAGGCGTTCGATCCGGACATCATCGTGCTCAGCATTTGCGGCGCCGGAAGGTTCGCGGAGAAAAAGCTCCTGACGTCGCGTCCGGGTTGGGATGCATTGCGCGCGGTGGCGGGCGACAAGGTCTTCGTGATCGACGACTCGCTGCTGAACCGCCCGGGTCCGAGGCTCGTGGAGGGCGCTCAGCGATTGTACGGATGGATGTTCCAGTCGCTTCATTAGGAAGACAAAGACGACAAAGAATGCAAAGAAGACAGGGAATGTCGATCGTTGTCATCCTTATCGTCTTTGTCTTCCTGTTTTTTTGAAGTGGAATTTACATCAACCCGTCGCGGGGGCATGATGCTCGTATGTACGACGTCCTCATCGTTGGCCTTGGTTGCGGCGGTTACACCGCGGCGGTGTACTGCGCCCGCTACAAGCTGAAGGTATTCATCGTGGGGGCCGACGAGGGCGGCATGGGTCAGACGGCCGCCGAGGTCGGCAACTGGCCGGGCATCATCGAGATCAAGGGTCCGGACCTCATGGAGAATTTCAAGAAGCACGCGCTCAGCTTCGGTGACTTGGTCACGCACAAGATCAGCCGCGTGAAGGAGATCATGAAAATCGACGGAGGCTTCCGTTTCACGCTGGGTGACGGCAGCACGGTGGAGGGCAAGACCATCATCTTCGCCACGGGCTCGAACAAGCGCCATCTCGGCGCTCCGGGTGAGGCCGAGTTCTCGGGCAAGGGCGTGACGTACTGCGCCACTTGCGACGCGTTCTTCTACCGCAACAAGACCGTCGCGGTGCTGGGCGGCGGCGACAGCGCCGTAGAAGGCGCGGCCATCGCGGCACAGGTGGCCAAGACCGTGTACCTGGTGCACCGCCGCGACACGTTCCGCGCCGAGCCGTACTGGGTGGAGAAAGTGAAGGAGAAGCAGAACATCGTCATGGTGCTGGAGCGCAACGTCACGCAGATCCTGGGCGACAAGAAGGTCACCGCCGTGAAACTCGACAAGCCGTTCAACGGCTCCGACCAATTGGCCGTGGACGGCGTGTTCATCGAGATCGGTTCCACGCCCGCCGTGGAGCTGCCGGTGTTGCTCGGTTGCGCGCTGGACGAGAAGGGTTTCCTCAAAGTGGATGCCGCGCAGCGCACCAACATCCCGGGCGTTTTCGGCGCCGGCGACGTGACCAGCGCCAGCAACCACTTCGCGCAGTTCACCACCGCGGCGGGGGAGGCCACCGTGGCCGCCAACAGCGCGTTCAACTACCTGCAGTCGGGTCACTAAACGATCCGTTTTTTCTCGGATTCGGAGAGTCCGGCCGTATCTTTTGCCGTACCCGCCGCTACACTGCAACGCGTGCTCTGGATCCCGTACATCCTCCTCTCCGCGCTCGGCTGGTCGCTGGTGAACGTGCTCGATTCGCTGCTGGTGCGCCACTATGAAAAGCACCCGGCGGTCTTGATGTGGAGCCAGTCGCTATTCAGCGTCGTCGCACTACTCGTGCTGGCGTGTTTCACCGGCGTGCAGACGGATTGGTGGCCGCTACTGCTTGGTATCGGCCTGTCGGCGTATCTGGCGGACCTGATGTTCTTTTGGGTGCTCGACCGGTTGGACGTGTCGGTGGCCAACGGCGCTTGGCCGATCAACGCCATGTACCTGAGTGCGGTCGGCTTCGCCTTCTTTCACGAATCCTGGTCGGCCACGCAGGCCGTGGGCGCCGCGCTCATCGTCGGCGGCGTCCTGTTCCTGGCGTTCCACCATCCATCCAAGGGTTCATTACCCAGGACGTTTGGCATGCTGGCCGGGCTGGCACTGTTGTACGTGCCGACGTACGTGGCCAAGAAAGCGGCCCTGGAAGCGGGCCAGGACGTGACCGCGGTGTTTTTCTGGCTGATCATCGGCCGCGAGTCGCTGGCGTTCACGTTCCCGTGGTGCGTGCCCAAGCTTCGCGCGCGTATCCGCCACCTGGCCAAGGTCGCCGACTGGAAATTCTTCGCCATCGGCGCCGCCGTCATCGCGAGCTTCTTGTTCGGCGAGTACACCGGTGCTTTGGCGTATCTGCACGGCCCCATGTCGCTGGTGTCGGTGGCAAGCAACGTGCAGCCGTTCATCGTCATCGCGCTGGCCGGCCTGCTGGCCTGGATCGTGCCTTCGCATGCGCCGAAGGAGCTGCTGACCGTGCGTTCGGTGGGCGTAAAACTGGTCAGTTTCATGGTGGTGTTCGGGGGTCTTGCGCTCCTCACTCTTCCCAAGTAAAGTAGCGCGGCTATGCCACGAGGTAAGGGTACCGTTTACGCCGGCTACTGCACTACGGAAGGATGCGGAATGCGCATCTGCACCGTGCGCATCCTGAAGTCCAAGAAGGCGGACTTCCGGGAGCTGCACAAGTACTGCCCCAACTGCAAGAAGCGCGTGAAGGTGAAGCTGAAGGAAGAAAAGCACTCCAGCTAACACGACCGGCCAAAGCGGATTCTTTGGGTTTTTGCCGTGTCCGCGCTACAGTGGCGTCCATGCAGCCCAAGCAGAAGAGATACAGACACGCCGTTTCGGCCCTGGTGCTGCGCCCCACGGAAGTCTGCGCCCCCGGCGGGGCGTGTTCGACGGTGCATCAGATCCTGCTTCTGCATAAGCCGCGCATCCACGACGCGTGGCAGTTGCCGCAGGGCGGCGTGGAGGCTGGGGAGAACATCGAGCAGGCCGCCGCGCGCGAGGTGGAGGAAGAGGCGGGCATCAAGCTGGGTCCGGCGCTCTTGAGCAGCTGTCATACGTACTCGTACGATTTCCCGCCCGAGTTCGTGGCGCGCCACAACCCCATCAACGACGGGCAGAAGCTGTGCTTCGTGGTGTTCGTGGCACCCAAGGACGCGGTCATCAAGGTGGACCAACGCGAGGTGGACGCGTACGCGTGGATTTTGCCCGAGCAGCTGCCGCAGTACATCACGCGCAAGAAGTACCTGGACGTCATCCATGAGGTCATGAAGGAATACGCGCCGAAATTGGGGTAAGCTCCGGCCGTGCGCATCACGTCGTTGCTTCTGGACAGATTCCGCTCCCACCGCGCGTTGGAGCTTGGATTCGATGCGTCCGGCATCGAGGCGTTCGTGGGCGAGAACGGCAGCGGCAAGACCAACTTGGTCGAGGCGGTGTCGTATTTGTCGCTGGGGCGTTCGGCCATCGGTGCCAAGACCGAGGACGTGGTGCGGTGGGGCGAGACGTTCTTCAAGGTCCGTGCCGCCACGGTGTCCGACGCGGGAGAAGAGCACGTGCTGGAGACCGTGTTCCAGCTGTCGCCGCGCAAATCCAAGGCCTTCTTCGTCAACGACGTCCGCACGCCTTTCGCGGAGTTCGTCGGCTTGTTGCCGTCGGTGACCTTTCTGCCGCAGGACTTGGGCCTGTTCACCGGCGGACCGGACCGCCGGCGCAGCGTGCTCGACGGTTTGCTCGCCCAGCTGGATCCGGCATTCTTGCCGCTGCGGATGGAATACGAGCGCATCCTCAAGCAGCGCAACGCGCTGCTGAAGCGTATCGCCGAGGGTCAGGCGCGCGAGTCCGAACTCGACCCGTGGGACGCCGACATGGCCGACAGCGGCGCCCGGTTGCAGCGCAAGCGCATGGACGTGGCCGAAGGCTGGAACGCCGGCTTTCCGGCGCACGTGCGTGAATTGGGCGAAACCTGGAAGGACATCGCTGTCCAGTACCTGCGCAAGACCGAGGGATCCGATGCCGGCCGGCTGCGTGAGGAGCTGGCGGCGCAGTTGCAGCACTACCGTTCACGCGACGTGATCGTGGGTTCCACTACCGTCGGCCCGCACCGCGACGACTGGCGCGTGACGGCCGACGGGCGCGACATCGGCACGTTCGCCTCGCGCGGACAGCAGCGGGCCAGCCTGCTGGCGCTCCTGTTCACGTGCATGGACCAGTTCCGCACCATCAAGAACGAGCAGCCGCTGGTGCTGTTGGACGACGTGTTCTCGGAACTCGATGACCGCCATCAGCACGCGCTTCTCACGTCACTTGCCGGCTGCCAGACGTTCCTGACGTCCACGCACCTTCCCGACGACATCGGAGCGCCGGTGCACCGTTGGGACGCTTCGCGCGGCGGCATCGTTCGCGCCTGACGTGAACGCTCCGTAGAGCGCCAGGGCCAGCGCGTCGGCGGCGTCCACCGGCGTCGGAATTTCATCCAGTTTCAGCGTGCGCACCACCATGTCCTGCACCTGACGCTTGTCGGCGCGGCCATCGCCCGTCACGCACGATTTCAGCTGCAGGGGAGTGGGTTCAAGCACGCGGATACCCCGCTTCGCCAGCGTCACCAGGATGACGCCGCGCGCCTGCGACACGTCGATGGCGGATTGCTTATTGGCCGCGAAGAACAGTTTCTCCACCACCGCCAGGTCCGGCTTGGCTTCGGCAAGGTACGCCTCGAGGTCTTCGGCGAGTTCGCGAAGCCGCTCCGGCAGCGGCATGCCGGCCGGCGTCGTGATCGCCAGCCAGTCCTCGGCTTGCACGCGCCGCCGTGCGTCCATGGTCACCAAACCCACGCCGGCGACGGCCAAACCCGGATCGATTCCCAGGATGCGCATGGACCTGACCCTACGCGGTCGCTTTTCCCCGCGTCAAGCCGCCGTTTCTTGCCATCGAATCCGTTCCCCGTATTCTTTGTGCATGTCCGCATCCGCAGCCGCACCCGAACGTGAGCCCAGACTACGGAGCCGTCCGTCGGATAACCGTCTGCTGTCTCCGTCCGAAGGCAAGAGAGTGAAGAAGGGGATGAGCCGCAGGGCCAAGGTGCTGTTGGCGTCGGGTTTGGCGCTGGGTGCCGCGGCCGTGGGCGGCGTGGTCGCCAAGCAGCGATTCGACGCGCTCGCCCCGCTGGATCAGCTGGACGTGGCCAACCGCATGGTCCGAGGTACGGACTGGTTCCCGTGGCTCAGTGGGCGCATCCGCTCCATGCGCGATGCCGGCATTATGCGCGGCCTGAACAGCCCGGATACCAATCTCACGATGCTGCAGAAGGCGGAGCTTGCAAACCGCGTCCTCGCCACGCCCGACGTCGCGCCGGAGGTGCGCGCCGCCGTGGCCGCCAAGCGCGACGCCGCCGTGCGACAGGGCGTGACTGATTTTTCGGACAATGCCCGCACGTGGCTGCGTTCCTTCGGCTCGTCGCTGAACGGCGGTGGCATGAAGACACCCGTCCCGTCCCCCGAGCCTCTGCCGATGCCGAAGGTCGATACCGCACCCAAGACCGATCCCATGCCGAAGGTCGACACAGCGCCCAAGACCGATCCCATGCCCATGCCAAGGCCACGCCGCCTCCAGCCGGGAGACAAGTAATCCTGGGTTCGGCGTCTTCCGGAAAGAGGCGTTTTCTGCTATACTAAAACGAAATATCCACATCCGATCGTGCCCGCCTTCCGCAAGCACCGGCATCTCGTGGCCGTCCCGCTGACCCTCGCGCTGCTGATGGGGGTGCTGGCGTCGAACCCGGGTGACCGCCAGCCGGCGTCCGCGCAGCGGTTCGACGGCTTGCTGAGTGCCGCACATCCTCTTGCCGACGTCCGCGCCGATGTGACCTTCGCCGCCGAGCCGTCCGTGCACGGCACGTTGTCGGCGGGAGGCACGCTGGAAGGCGACGGACGTTCCGCCGTGCTGCGCGCGGGCGCCGTTTTGGTGCGTACCAGCGGAGTGTTCAGCCTGGAGGCCGGTTCAGCCGCCGTCCACGGCGTGCGCACCGCATGGTATGCGCTGCAGGAAGATGCGGGCACGACCGTGGTCGCGCTCGCCGCGCCCATCGCCGTCGTCGTTCGTGGCGAGACGCTGGTCTTGTCGGCCGGCGATCAGCTCCGCGTTTCCGCCGATGCGGAAAAGGCTCCGCAACGCTCGACGGTTCCGCTCGGCTGGCTGCAGGAGCAGATGGGCCGCCTGGCCGCACTGCCGCCCGACGCCGTGAATCTGCAGACGTTCATTCCGGATTCCTCACCGCTGCGCGCCCTGCGCGACGCCGTGCAGGTCCGTGACTACTCCCGCGCCCTCGCGTTCGCCAAAGACCCCGGCAACGAGCCGGCGCTCCATGCCGACGCACACCGTCTCGCGGTGGCCGCCGTGCTGGCCGACCTGGCCGGACGCGGCCACGTCGATGCCGACGGACTTTCCTTGGCGCTGCGCTGCGCCACCATTCTCAGCGCCGACGTTCCGTTCGACCGCTACCTCAGCGTCTCGTATGGCATCGGCAGGCTTTCCGCCGATGACCGCGGCGACGAGGTGCTGGCGGACGCCTTCGTCGTCGGCGACGATGCCGCCCGCTGGGCCGCGCTCTTGTCCGATGTCGCCCATGCCACCTCGTTGCCGGTGCCCGACGCGTTCGCGGACCGTTGGCGCAAGCTGGTGGAGCGCACCGCCGCCACCGATGCCGCCGCGGCGTCCGTGCTTATCGCGCAGGCCGCCGACTTGTCCGTGGAATGGGAAGACCGCGGGTATCCGCTGCATGCCCGCTCCTGGGACGATGCCGTCCGTACGGCCGCGCAATTCGCCAGGCCCTTGCTCGGCGACGGTGACCGCGTCGTGATGGATCAGGCGTTGCTTTCCGCCGCCGCCAAGGCGCTCCCTGCCAAACCCGCCGAGAAGCCGTCTTCCAGCAGCTCGTCCGCACCCGTCGCCACCCTGCCTCCCGACGAGCTGGTCGCGCGCGCCAGGCAGGCCGTTCTCGCGCGCGGCGGCATGCTGTCCACCGCCACGTCGTTCGTCGCGCCGCCGTCCGAGCCCGACGCCGTGCGCGTGCTGGGCGCCGTGTTCCCGACCAAAGCCGGCGATGCCTCGTTCGACTTCACGTACCGCCCGCTGCAAGACACCCTCGACCGCATCGTGCTGGAAGGACGCCTGTTCCCCAACACGCTGACGTTCGACCAGTTCCTGTCCGGACTCTAACAAAAAGGCCTCCCGTTCGGTGAGGCCCTTTTGCATCGTGGGATCTTCAGACTATTTCTGGGTGGCGCATGCGCCGTTGCAGGCGGCATTGCCGCACTTGCAACCGCTGCAGCACTTGCAGCACATCACCAGCTTGTAGACGCCGGCGAGACCCACCAGAAGGTAGACGACCGCTTCGACCTGCATCCACTGTCCGAGCAACTTGTGGACGAGGTTCCAGTCTGCGCCGCCACCGGCAAGCCAACCGAGACCGACGAGGCCCCAGTTCAAGGCACCGACGACGACCAGCACCAGAGCGATGCAGCCGACAGGGTTCTTACTACACATAGGGAAATGTGGGGAAATGAAACATCCGCTATTAAATTCCGATGCATGAAAAATGCAAGATTTTCCCTTGTACAAGGGACTTCATTCGTGACGAAATGCTATTTCGTTCACATTTTTTGAACAACGTCCGAATTAGAACTTCACCGGGATTTCGATGATGATGTCACGCTCGGGTTCACCCGACGGATTGTCGTTCTTGAGCTGGAGCGTGCCGGACGTCGCGGAGGTGGTGAAGGTGAGCGTGGCCTTGAACGGGACGAAATCCTCGGTCATCCATTCGCCCTGGGCCTGCGCGGGCACCTGGGCCAGCACCGTACCCTTGTCGTCGGTCAGCGTGACGGGGAAGGACGCCTCGAAGTAGAACGGTCCGCGTGCCTCGCCGGTCACCGTGTCACCGCTCTTGAGCGTGTCGCCGGGTTTCACGCTCACGTCGCGCAGGATCACCGCGGCGTCCGAGGATGCGACGGAGGAACTCGAGGACGACGCGCCCTGTCCGTCGCCGGGAGTGGCGGGCATGCAGGCGGTAAACAGCAGGACGGCGAGCAGGGGAGCGGCGGAGCGCAGGCGCATGGAGAAGGGGGAAGGGCAGCATCTTACCATGTTTCTTGGTTCCGTGCCCGGGTTAGGCGTTCTCGAACCGGTCCCCGCGCACGATGCTCGAGCGGTGCCAGTTGTTGACGGCGTTGTCGATGCCGCCGCCCAGGAAGTTGCCCAGCAGGAACGCGGCCACCGAGGTCGGGAACCATTCCAGGACAAGCTTCAGGTATTTCTGCGATTCCACCCATTTCTCGGGGCGGTTGTACCACGAGCCGGCATCGGAGAAGAACGGCGCGTTCACCGCGTTCAGAAACCAGTCCACCGACATGTAGTTAAACTCGGTGTAGATGAACCAGATGGCGGCTTGGTAGAGAATGATGCCGCCGCCCGCGAGATAGGCGAAGCCGTAACAGAGCATGGTGGCTTTGTCGGCGTGGCGGACCCAGAAGGGTTGGTTGTCTTTGCTCATGCGGAACATCGTACCACGCAGAAGATCCGTGAGGTGGGAAAGTCGGTGCGTGTGATGGTGGTGCGCGACGCCAGCTGAGCTCGCTGTGTCTTGTAAAGACTTGCGAAGACAGGCTCCGCCCGTCTGGAGCGACACAACTTCGGGGTGAGTCCGTGAGAGGGGCGTAGCCCCTTTTGCGAGATGTAGTGGTGGGCGACGGCAGACTTGAACTGCCGACCTCGACATTATCAGTGTCGCGCTCTAACCAGCTGAGCTAGTCGCCCATACGAAACAAGGATCTGTAGCCAACAGAGGGTACGAAAGAGTGGGGGATTGGTCAACTGGAACCCCTGTACCTAGCTGTACATCTTGGTCACGCTCTGTCCGCTGACCACGCTGCGGATGACCTCGGCCAGCAAGGGGGCGATGGGTAGAACGGTCAGTCCCTTGAAGTCCTTTCCGGAGAGCGGGAGCGTATCCGTCACGACCAACTCCGTGAAGCCCGCCTTGGTCAGGTTCTCCACCGCCTTGCCCGAGAACACCGGGTGCGTGACGGCGGCGAAGACATCCTTGTTGGCCTTGCGCTTCAGCAGCGCCTCGCGGGCCGGGGCCAGCGTGCTGCCGGTATCGATCATGTCGTCGAAGATGATGCAGGTGCGGCCCTCGATGTCTCCGGCCACCTCCAGGATCTGCGCCTTGTGGTGCGCTTCGCGGTGCTTGTGCATCACCGCCAGTTCGGCGCCCACCATGTCGGCGAACTTCTTGGCGCGCTTGGCGCCGCCGGCGTCCGGGGCGACCACCGTCAGGTCCTTGAGCTTCTTTTCATTGAAGTACTTGGCCAGCACCATGCGGGCGTCCAGCGCGTCCACCGGGATGGAGAAGAAGCCCTGGATCTGGTCCGAGTGCATGTCCACCGTGATCACGTGGTCTGCGCCGGCCGTTTCCAGCAGGCTGGCCACCAGCTTGGCCGAGATCGGCTCGCGCGGAAGGGCCACGCGGTCCTGGCGCGCATACGGGAAGTGCGGGAGAACGACGTGGACGGTCTTGGCGAAGCTGAGCTTGGCGGCCTGGATCATCAGGAACAGCTCCATCAGGTCCTCATTGGGGTTGGAGCCGGTCTGCAGCAGGAACACCTCCTTGCCGCGGATGGACTCCTCGTAGCGCACGTAGCGCTCTCCGCAGCTGAAATGCTTCAGGGTCACCTTTCCCAGCGAGGTCTTCAGCTCCTTGGCGAGAGCGGTGGCCAGGGCCGGGTGGGATGATCCTGCGAAGAGATGCATGTCGAGCTATAGTATAGCTCATGCACGTGCGGTTTTCCATCGTCCGCGGCACTCCGGTGGTAGACGAGCAAACCCAGCAGACGCTCGGCACCATCGCGGGGATCCTGCCCCATCCGGATACCGGCGACGTGCTGGGATTCTTCGTGTCGGGCATGGGCATGCTGCATGGGCAGCAGTTGTTCCTGGCTTCCGCCGACATCCTGTCGTGGGGCACGAAGGTGCACGTGAAGAGCGAGGACCGCCTGGCGCCGCCGCAGGACCTCATCCGCATCGCTAAGCTCCTGGAAGATCCGCGCCCCATCCTGGGCCAGAAGATCGTCACGCAGAAGGCCAAGCGCACGCTGGGCACGTGCTGCGACATGCAGTTCGACACCCGCCACTTCCAGATCGAATGGATGTTCCCGAAGAAGTTCTTCATGGAGGGCCGTCCGGTGCCCGCCTCCGACATCATCGAGGTCACGCGCAAGGCCGTCATCGTCAAAGAGCCGCTCAAGCCCCGCCGCGCCCTGGCCGACGAGATCGCCGAGGCACCGGCGGCCATCTTGAACGAAGTGGTGCCCGTCGCGCCCAGCACGCGCTCGGCCCGCTAGGTTGCTTCCCGGATATGAAAACGCCCTCCGGAGAGGGCGTTTTTCGAATCGATCTTGGGGGCCCGCTTATGCGAACAGGCCGTTGACGAACACCACGATCACGCGGGCGAGAAGCACCACGATGATACCGATGATGACGTAGATGATGGTCTTCTTGGCCTTGTCCTTCTCACCTTCGTCACCACCCGAGATGATCAGGCGGATACCGGCGATGACCACGAACACGACACCGACGATGGTGATGAAGTCGAGCACCTTCACGAGCAGGTCCACGATGGTCTGCTTGATGTCGGCCTGGCCCGACAGTCCCGGAACTCCCGGAGGCGCGGGCAAAGCGGCGAGTGCGCGCTGCATGAACAGCTGCGAAGCGACCACTGCGGCGGATGCCGTCGCGGCGACCTTGGAGAGAACGTTCTTCATTGGTTGGGGAGTAGGGAAATTTTCACTCATTATTCTCTCCGGGGTGCGCCTAAGCAAGTGCATTTGCAAGCCATATTGTGCACTTCCGCATGTTATTGTCCGATGCTATTTAGCGCCTCAATCCTGGTGCGCGAAACCGGCCGCGATGATCAGGAACGCAGGCAGCGTGAACCAAATGTCCTGGTTCAGGATCATCAGTTGCATGAGCGCGCTGCCTTGAAGGATGGGCTGGGCCGCGGCGCTGGTCAGTCCGGCGTCGATGATGCCGTTGGTGGTGGCGTAGGTCAGGATGGTCGACACGATGAGACCCGCGGTGGCGAACCCGAACAGCGCCGTGAAGACCACGTTCAAGGTGGTGCCCGTCTCGCGCGTGTACGTCACGTCGATGCCGCTCCTGATCGCGAACAGGATGATGAACAGCGCGAACAGGAAGATCTTCACGACCGAGAGCACGGTGAAGTTGAACGCCACGCCCATCACCTGCATGAGCGCGGTGGATTCGCCGGTCAGGCGCACGATCACGTTGCCGATGCCCTGCGTGGCGATGATGGAGATATAGGTGGCGATGATGACCTTCATCGCCTGGTTCTTTCCGATGATGAAGCTGTACGACGTGATGATCGCGAAGAACACGACGACGAACAGATCCCAGCTCAGGGTGAGCGACATGGAAGAAAGGGTACAGCGGAGAGGGCGGCTGTAAAAGGTGAGTCTGAGAGGAGCGAGGGGAAACAAGGGAGACAGGGGAGTCAGGAGATTCGTCATTTCTCCTGTTTCCTCTGACTCTCCTGATTCCCCTGCATCCGCGTCGGCTTCGTAACAACTTGCCGCTTGCCCCGTTTCAACTTCCGGTACACTCGCCCCACGATGCGTCACGGTTTCCTCCTCGTCGACAAACCGCGCGGTCCCAGCAGCCACGCTGCCGTGGCCACGGTGCGCCGTGCGTTGAGCGAGCGCGGCATCGGGCATTTGGGCACGCTCGATCCGCTGGCCAGCGGCCTGCTCGTATTCGGCGTGGGCGCGAAAGCGCTGAAGGTCATCGAGCTGTTCAAAGACCTGGGTAAGGAGTACCTGGCCGACGTGAAGCTGGGCGCGACCAGCACCACCTACGACGCCGAGGGTGCCATCACCGAAACGAAACTGAAGGCCGGCTGGAAGATTCCGGACGACAGCTCGCGCATCCAGACGCTTCTCAACGACCGCTTCACCGGCAGGGTCAGCCAGGTGCCGCCCCAGCATTCGGCCATCAGCATCGGCGGACAGCGCGCGTACAAGCTGGCGCAGCGCGGGGAAACCGTGGAGATGCCGGTGCGCCAGGTGGAGATCGAATCGTGCGTCGTGACCAAGTACGCCTATCCGGACCTGCAGTTGAACGTGCGTTGCGGCGCGGGCACGTACATCCGTTCGCTGGCGCATGACTTGGGGCAGTCCATGAGTTGCGGCGGGTACCTGGCGGCGCTGCGCCGGACGAAGGTGGGGGAGTGGGATGTGAAGGATGCCGTCGCTCCCGACCAGGCCAAGTGGACCGATGTGCTGCCGCTGAAGGACGTGCTGAAAGGGTTCCCGTCGCTGCGACTGTCGGCCGCGGAGTGGGAACACGTGAAGAACGGACGCGCCATTCCGGGCACGGTTCCGGCCGAGCCGTACATCGCGTGGTTCGAGGATTTGCCGGTGGCGATCATGGAGCGCAATCCCAAGGCCGAGGCCACCATCAAGCCAAGAAAGGTGCTTGCCTGATCCGGAAAGTTGACAACGCGACGATCAGGCGCACACTGTGCGTATGGGAAACTTGGACGCAGTACAAGAGGAAGAAGAGCAAGGGGACCGGCGTTGGGAAATCGATTTCCCGGCGGGGCAGGACAATGAGCATGCGATGTCCCAGTTGTTCGACGTGAAAGCGCACTTCCGCCTGCTGGGCGTGGATTTCCCCGAAACACTGCTGCTGCCCATGCTGCTTGGCAAGAAAGAGGACGATTCCGGCACGGGCATGCGGGTGGTGATTTCGCTCGGCGAGGTTCGCAACGCGGCAACCCGCACGGTGTCGTTCGCGGCCATGCTTGTGCCCATTTCTCCGGCTGGCCAGGCGGAGTCGTCGCCGGTCATGAGCATGACTGCCGACACCGAATTCGGCCAGCAAGGCGAAACCGTGGAGGCAATCCTGGAGCATTTGAAGAACACGCAGAAGGCAGAGGAACCCCCCACGCTGGTCGCGGGGTCCGACCAGACCCCGGCACCGGCCGAACGTGAACTGGAGATGTAGGGGTTGAAGCGAAGGGTGCTTTTCAGTAGTATTTGCGGGCTCCTTACCTATGGATCGGTAGCTCAGTTGCCCAGGCTTCGCCTGCGAAGCCGTTCAAGAAAAGGAGCCTGCTCGTTCGTGTCAGATCTTTCCTTCATCGTCAGTCTTTGGATCGGTAGCTCAGTTGGTAGAGCAGGAGACTCTTAATCTCTTGGTCGT
>CAYSWB010000026.1:0-16174 GCA_964434575.1 uncultured Candidatus Peribacteria bacterium
AGCGCCAGGCTGGGGGTCTGGAGACCCAGGGTTCGAGTCCCTGCACCCCGACCATACGTGATCCATGAGCAGGGTCTGTTTGGCCGTGGTGTCAAAGTTCTCTGGCATTGCAGCCTTCATGTGCATATACTGACCCCTTTCTTTGCCATTATTGACATTTAGCCCACTTGATTTTCTAGTAATAGTATGAGATAATAATACGAAAAGTAAGTCAAATGCCCCTCAATCCCGCCGCCATCGCAGACGCACGCAAGGCAATCGCTGTCCATAACAGGCTGCTGATCGTGCCGCATGCCAACGTGGACCCCGACGGGCTGAGCAGTGCCTTGGCCTGCTACCACGTCTTCAAGGCGCTCGGGAAGGATTGCACCGTCATTTGTCCGGACACCCCGCCCGAGGCGCTCAAGTTCCTGCCCGGCTTCGAGAACCTGTCCACGTCGGTGAGCTCCGAACAGGAGTTCATCATCACGCTGGACTGCTCCGACGGCGTGGAGGTCGACAAGCTGCGTTACACGGTGGAGGAGAACAAAGTGAACATCATCGTGGTGCCCAAGAAAGGAAAGCTCAAGAAGCAGCAAGTCAGCATCCTCGAAGGGGGAGTGAATTACGATCTGATCGTCGTGGTCGACAGCGCCGAGTTATCCCTGCTTGGTTCCATCTATACCGACAACGTCGATCTGTTCAACGAAGTGCCCATCCTCAACATCGACCATCACGTCAGCAATACGCAGTTCGGCCAGCTGCACCTCATCGATCCCACCGCCGCCAGCGCCACCGAGGTGCTGTATTCGTGGTTCACCACCGACGAGAAGTGGAAGGAGCTCATTACGCCGGATGTGGCCACGCTGCTGCTGACCGGGCTCATCACCGACACGCGAAGTTTCCAGAATCCCAACACCACTCCGCGGTCGCTGGAGGTGGCCGCCAACCTGCTCGACTTCGGTGCACGCCAGCAGGAGATCATCAAGCACATTTACAAGACCAAGCCGCTGTCCACGCTCAAGATTTGGGGTCGCGCGCTCAACGGCATCCAGATGGATCCGTCCGCCCGCATCGTGTGGTCGGCCATCAGCCTGCAGGACCTGCAGGAAATGGGCGCCACGGCCAAGGAGACCGCCGGCATTCTCGACGAGTTGATCTCCACGATCCCGGACGCCGACGTGCACGTGCTGTTCACCGAAACGGAGCCCGGCTTGCTGAAGGCCAGCGTACGCTCTTCGCCGTCCATCGACGTGAACGTCGCGGCAGGCCGCCTGTTCGGCGGCGGAGGCCATGCCCGCGCGTCGGGATTCAAGGTGAAGGGCTACGCCAACTTCCAGCTCGCGGTGCTGGAGAGCGTCCAGAAACTCAAGGACGAAGTGAAGCGCCAGCTCGACTCGGCCAACGCGCCGCTGCCCAAGTCGGCCGGTCCGACCGACGCCCAGAAATCCGCCGCCAAGCCCGCTCCGCAAGCCGCATCCAAACAGGCGGGCAGGCAACCGTCCGCGCCGTCCACCGACGTGGTCGGCAAGATCAGCCAGAACGGCGATGTGAAACAGGGCGGGGGACTGGACGTGGTGAAGCAGCTCGGAAACGCCTAAAGAACGCCTTTCGTTTGGCGTTTTACGTTTCGGCGTGGTAAGGTTCGGACGGTCAAGAACCGACATGCGTCTTATTCAGGTAGCCAAAATTCTCGGCATTACGGGACAGGAGCTTCGCAAGGAGCTCATGTCGGTCGATTTCGGCGTGAAGCCGACCGATCGCGAGGTGCCCCAGGCGCTGGCCATGGGCATCATCCGTTTCGTCGCGGGAAAGAGGAACATCACCATCGATTGGGCCAGCATCGGCAACGGCGAGGACATGGGAGACGATGACGGCGAGGGCAAGGATGAGGCCGCCCCGGCCGCCGACGCTCCGGCCGCGGCCAAGCCCGAAGCCGAGGTGAAGAAGGCTCCCGACGCGAACCTGAACGTGCTGCGCAAGCTGACGCTCGACGACGTGCCCAAGGAGGCCATCGCCCGCCAGCAGCAGGTCATCGCCCGCCAGCGCGTGATGAGCAAGAAGGACATCGAAGCCCGCCGCGCCGAGATCAAGGCCATGCAGAAGCTGCAGCCGAAGGCGGTGCCCGGCACCACCCATCAGACGCAGATCAAGAAGAAGGAAGGTCCGGTGTTCCTGCCGCTGCAGATTTCGGTGAAGGAATTCGCCGAGAAGACCGGTATCCAGGTGCCCAAAGTCATCTCGGCCCTGATGAAGAACGGCATCCTGGCCACCATCAACCAGCAGATCGACTTCGACACCGCCGCCATCGTGGCCATGGAACTGGGTGTGGACGTGCAGCGCGAGCAGGGAGGAGTCGTCGTGGAAGCGCTCATCAAGAACGACTTGGCCGAGCTGCTAAAGCTCGACGATCCGTCCAAGCTTGTTCCGCGCGCTCCCATCGTCACCGTCATGGGCCACGTCGACCACGGAAAGACCTCCATCCTGGACGCCATCCGCTCCGCCAACGTCGTGGCGGGCGAAGCCGGCGGCATCACGCAGCACATCGGCGCGTACCAGGTCGTGCATGACGGCAAGCCCATCACGTTCCTGGACACTCCCGGCCACGAGGCGTTCACCGCCATGCGCGCCCGCGGCGCCCAGGTGACCGACGTCGCCATCCTGGTCGTTTCGGCCGAGGAAGGCGTGAAGCCCACCACCATCGAAGCCATCGACCACGTGAAGGACGCCGAAGTGCCCATCGTGGTCGCCGTGAACAAGATCGACCGTCCGAACGCCGACCCCGAGCGCGTGAAAGGCGAGCTGGCAGGCCACGGCCTGCAGGCGGAGGAGTGGGGCGGCAAGGTGCCGATGATCCCGTGCTCGGCGCTGACCAAGCAGGGCATCACCGACCTCTTGGACGCCGTGCTGTTGCTGGCCGAAATGGAAGAGCTGAAGGCCGATCCGAACCGCCCGGCCATCGCCACCGTCATCGAAAGCCACTTGGATAAGTCTCACGGCCCGCTGGCCACCGTCATCGTCAACGCCGGCACGCTGCGCGTGGGCGACCTGATGGCCTCCGGCTCCGCGTCGGGCAAGGTGAAGGCGTTGTTGGACGCGTCCGGCAAGCGCATCAAGGACGTTCCGCCGTCCGGCCCCGCCGTGGTGGCCGGTTTGGATGCGCTACCGCAGGTGGGCGACATCCTGCAGGTGTTCTCGTCCGACCGTGAATTGCAGGCGTTCATGGACGCGTACGCGCTGTCGAAGAACAACGAGCCGAAGCGCGGTTTCGCCGATTTGGTCAGCCGTCTGACCGAAGGCAAGCTCGAGCAGCTGAAGATCGTCTTGAAGGCCGACGCCCAGGGTTCGTTGGAGTCCATCCAGGAGAGCCTGAAGAAGCTGGTCACCGACAAGGTGCAGCCCAAGGTCATCCACGCCGCCATCGGCAGCATCACCGAAAGCGACGTCATGATGGCCGCCGCGTCCAAGGGTATCGTCGTGGGCTTCCACGTGGACGCGCCGTTGTCCGTGCAGAAGACCGCCGACCGCGAGGGCGTGAAGATCCAGAACTACGACATCATCTACAAGCTGTTCGAGGAGATGGAGCTGCTCCTCAAGGGCCTTATCCAGCCGGTGGAGGAAGAGAAGGTCACCGGACACCTGGAGGTCCGCGGCGTGTTCCTTACCAAGAAGAGCGAGCAGATCATCGGCGGCAAGGTGACCGACGGTTATCTGAAGCGCACGCCGTTCCGCCTGGTTCGCGGCGGCGAGACGGTGGGCACCGGCCGCATCACGTCGCTGAAGAACATCGACAAGGACATTAAAGAAGCCAAGGAGGGCGCCGAGTGCGGCATGCGCGTCACCAGCAACGTGCCGGTGGAGATGGGCGACGTGCTCGAGGCGTACGTGAAGGAGTTCGTGAAGGCGGAGTAAGGGGGCTTCAAGGACGACAAAGAGCGGCTACTCTTTGACCTCCTCGTCTTCGTGATTTCTTTGTTTTCCTAGGCCGCAGCCTGCTGGTCCCCGAACAGCATCCTGCTCTGCTCCAGTCGCGGATCGATGCGGTCCAAGCCGCGGATGTATTCGCGGACGATCTGTTGTTCGTCGCGGCTGCGGGGCTGCGTGAACATGCGGACGAACGCCGCGCGTTCGCCGTCGGACCGCATGCCCGCCATCGCCTGGACGAGCGGGGTGTTGCGGCCTTCGGTCAGCTCGCCGATCTGGGCCATGGTCACGCCGCCCGGGCTGGTGGTGAGGGCGCGGAATTCGGCGCCGCGCTCGCGGCGCAACTCCTGCAGCTCCTCGATGACGGCCGCGCCGCGGTCACCGCTCAGGTGGCCGTGCTGGATCATGTTCTGGGCCTGGGGGGTGTTTAAGTAGCTCAGGCGCTTCACGGCGTTGTACGTGCCGCTGCGGGCGAGGTCGGGGTTGAACGACAACGCCGCCACGCCGGCCCACAAGGCGGTCGGCCAGGTGAAGCCCTGCTTGGAGCCCATGTACAGACCCATGCCGGTGATGAGCGACGCGCCGACGCCGGTGAGAAACCGGATCGGGCGGTAATCGCCCTGGCTTACCGGCGCGCTGCGGCGCCAGTCGGCCAGCGCCGCGCCCACCGGGTCCACGCTTTCGACCTGGCGGATGCCGGCGCGCATTTGTTGCAGGAGCTGGCGCTGCTGGGGATTCACGGCCGCGATGGGGCTGCCGGAGATCATGTCGATGTTGCGGTAGGCATCGTCGATGCGGCGCCAGTTCACGTTCAGGCGGCCGGTACGGCGGTTGCGGCGGTAAAAGTACCCGTCGGAAGCCGAGCCGTTGCCGCTCAGTACCGCTTCCGGGTCGGCCGTCAGGCCGCGCATATAGGTGGAGAGCGTGCGGTTGACCGTGCGCATGGCGCTGTTGTTGCTTTCGCCGTCCAGCGAGAACGTCTCGCCCAGGCGTTCCATGGCAAAATCGCGGACGTCGCCGCCGCGCGGGTCGCCGCCGAGTTCAGCCGAAATGCGCGTACCCAGCATGCGGGCGCGCAGTTCCATCGCGCGGTCATACAGCTCGCCCATGCGTTGCCAGTTCTGGGTGATCTGCTCGCCGGACTCCGGCATGTTCATGAGCATGGCGTTGCGCTGCCACAACGAACCGGCCTGGGAGCCGATGCGTTCCAGTTCCGGCAGGAGCGGATGCTCGCGCATGGCTTCCACGGACATCTTGAGCATCTGCCAGCGGTTGCGCTCGAGGTCGAGACGCTCCGGGCCCAAGTTTGCCGCCTCTTGGCGATTGTTCTGGGCGGGCATGGCTTACGGGCGCGGGGGAGCGGGCGGCGTGGGCGGCGTCGCGGGACGGCCCTGGGCGATTGCGGCGTCGATATTGTTGAGCTGTGCGCCGATGCGGCCAGCGCTTCCCTGGCGTTCGGCGATGCGGCGCAGTTCGGGGAGCACGTTGTTGGAGTTCAGGCGGGTCGGGTCGCCGACGCCGTTGGCGATGAGCGCCTGGCGCAGTTCGGCCAGCTTCTCCTCGCGGGCGGCGCCGGTGAGGGCCGGGTTGTTGAGGCGCTGGATGGCCTCCACCACGCGGGTCGTGTTCGCGTTGTCCTGGTTGAGCGTCTTGGCGGCCTGGTCGATATTGATGCCGCTTTCGCTCGTGGCACCGGTGCGGATGCCGCCGAACGTCTCTTTGAGCGACTTGCCGGTGAGCGCGCTGGACTGGATGGCCTGCTGCAGCTGGCGCGGCGTGTTGACGAGCTGGCCGAGCGTGCGGCGCTCGCCGCCGGGTCCGGGCAGCGGCAGGGGAATGAGCATCGGGGCGGTGGCCGCGGCGCCGGCGATGGAGTCGCCAAAGCCCTTCACCTTCTCGGTGAAGTTGCCGATGAGCTGGTTGCTCTTCAGGGCCGTGAACGCGCCGGTGTAGATGATGCCGATGGCGGCGCACTGCCACATGAGGTGCCACCACGTGCGCACGCCGTTGACCAGCGGCACGTTGATGACGAGGCCGTTGTTCGGCGCGGCGATCTGGGCGGTGCTGGAGAGCATCACGAAGCCGATGGCGATGGGAATGGCCACCACCGTCGGCAGGAAGGCGGCGCTCTTGAAGTTATTCCAGATGTCGTATTCGGACGGCAGGCCGGGCACGCCGAGCTTGCCGTTGATGACGTAGCCGATGAACGCGAACGGCATGAAGGCCACGCATACCCACAGGATGACCATGCGGATGACGAGGCCGATCGCCAGGGCGATGAGCGGCAGCGTGACGGCCATGATCAGCACCGCGGACAGCACGGTGGTCACGAGCATGCGCAGGCTGATGGTGATGATGTTCTGGCTGGCGCCGGCCGGATCGACCGGGCTGCCGGGAACCTGCGCCAGGGCCTGCAGACGCGCGAAGCTGACGGCCAGGCCGTTGATCATGGCATGGCCCGGTGCGAGGTTGGCCGCGGTGATGAAGTCGCCGGTGCGGTAGCACACCAGACCGGTCAAGCACTTGCAGTTCGGGTCGTTTGGATTCGGGCAGAACGCCTGCGCTTCGGCGGCTTCGGGCAGGATTTTCACGTCCAGGATCACTTTGCAGGGCTGGAGCGGGGGAGTGGCGTTGTCGTCATGCATGACGCAGGCGAAGCCCGGCAGCATGTTCGGGATCGAGTAGATCGTGGACGTCAGGATATTGGCGATGTCGATGATCACGCGCGGGAAGAACCACGAGAAGTTCACCAGGATCACCGCGGTCACGAACTGCACCAGTTTGGTCTGAATCATCTCTTTCTTGGCCGTGATGATGGTGTAGATGGCCACGCCGATGAGCATGAGCGCGAAACCCAGGTTCATGAGGTCGCGAGACAGGATCCAAATCTGGTTCAAGTGGGCCAGGATGACCGGATCGGTGAGGAATTCGGTCGAAAGCAGGTACTGGAGGATCCACAACGCGATGTACGCGATCACCGTCAGGAAGCTGATTACGATGCCCAGAACGGACATGATGTTCACGGCAGGCTCACCCAGCTGGCCACGGACCTGTTGTCCGGCGCCTTGCGCCAAAACCTGGGGAATACCCAGGGCGTCGCCGTGTACGGCCAGGACGGCCAGCACGACCAGCGCAAGGAGACCAATGAGGTGTTTGTTTTTAGCCATCACAATATTGTAGCAGAAATGGCGGTTTTGCTCAATCGTTAGCGCTATGGTCTTTTTCTGGGTACGCGATGTAGTCGATCGCCAATATTATGAATAACTTTTGTGTTCAATTAAGAGAAATTTATGAGTATTAAATGTCTTATTTTGGCTTAAATAAAACAAAATAAATGAATACAAAAGTAGGATCATCACTTTGTTCTATTTTCTTGATCTACATGGGGGATTGTGAGTAACATTTGTGAACGTGGGCTTACCGCTCCCGTATCCCTTATGCACGACGCACTTAAAGCACTGTTCAGCTCCCAAACCCGCGTGAAGTTGTTGTCGGTGTTTTTGCTGCATCCCGAGGAGGAGTATTTCATCCGCCAGCTCACCCGCCTGCTCAACGAGCAGATCAACTCCATCCGCCGCGAGCTGGAGAACCTGCGCCGCATCGGTTTGGTGAAGGCCAGGCACCGCAACCGCAAGAAGTATTACAAGGCCGATCCGGACTTCCTCTTCTTCCACGAGCTCAAGAGCATGTTCTCCAAGGAGGTGCGCGGCGGCGAGAGCGCCACGGTCGCCGCCCTGAAGTCGTTGCCTGGCGTCCAGTTCCTGCTGCTTGCCGGCAGTTTCGTCGGCACGCACAGCAAAGTTGACCTGCTGCTGGTCGGCGACGTGAAGAAGGAAGTGGTCGAGCTTCTGCTGTCGCAGGACCCGAGCATGCGCAACGTGAAGTACTCGCTGTTCCCGAAGGCCGACTTCCTCTACCGCCTGAGCCTCCGCGACCGCTTTATCCTGGAAATCGTCGACGATCCGCGCCATACCGTCGCCACCAACCACATCCAGAAAGACATCGACGAGGCCCGCAAATAAACTCACGAAAGGAAAACGAGGTTTTCCTCTCGCGGGCTCTCTTTTCCCAGTGGCGCGCTCCAGCGCCGGGACCCGCGAGACCCGTCGCTTCGCGCGCCTTTTCGTTCTCCTGTCGGCGTCTCTGGCAAGGAAGGCCTTTACAGCCCTTTCTTTTTCGCGTAACTTCTCCCGGCAATGCCGTCACCAACCCTTTTCAGCCAGGCCAAGAAATACGAGAAAGCCCGCCCCGAACTTCGTCCGGGTTTCACCGTCCGCGTGCACCAGAAGGTGCAGGAAGGTGACAAGGAGCGCGTTCAGATCTTCGAGGGCCTGATCATCGCCATTCACCGCGGCCACACCCCGGCCGACTTCAGCTTCACCGTCCGCCGCATCGCGTCGGGCGTGGGCGTGGAGAAGGTGTTCCCGCTGCACTCGCCCCTCATCGAGAAGATCGAGGTGAAGAAGGTCGCCAAGGTTCGCCGCGCCAAGCTGAACTTCCTGCGCAACCGCAGCGGCAAGAGCGCCCGCATCAGCGAGCGCTTCACCAGCGCCGAGGAGTTCGCCATCGCAGCCGCTCCGGCCCCCGTGGCCGAGACGCCGGCCGAGGAGGCGCCCGCCGCCGAACCCGCCAAGAAGGAAGAGGCCGCCAAGTAGGGGAGGAGTGGAGCCGATTGAGCTCTGCGTCTATGCTGTTTGTGCATGCGCTGCATCCTTGTAGGCAACTACGGCGTGGACAACTTAGGCGACGAAGCGCTGCGTGCCTATTTCGTGAAGCATTTTCCGGAAATCGAGTGGCAGGTCGTCACGGCCGCCGGCGAGTATCCGCGACTGCCGTTGGGCCTGCGATCGCTGTTCCGTCCGTGGTGGCGTACCATCGGCGCCATCCGCCGCTGCGATGCGGTGGTGTTCGGAGGCGGATCACTGTTCACCGACGTGGAATCCTGGAAGGCGCCGGTGCTCTGGTGGTGGTACGCATTCGTGGCATGGTGGCATAAGCGGAACATCATCCTGGCGTTCCAGGGCATTGGACCTTGCCAAGGAAAAGTGGCCAAATGGGCGACGGGATGGGTACTTTTGCGTGCCACATTCATCTCCGTACGAGATCCGAAGTCCTACGAGCGCGTGTCGGGTTTTCTTGGCTATCCGGCCATGGAGAGCAAAGTTATTGTTCAAACTTTTGATCCTGCAATAGCCATCTTCAAAGGAACTTCACATCACAGTACAAGAAAGTTGATCATTGTGCCGAGAGCGAACACGACAAAATATTTTATAGAAGCAGTCCAGCAACGAGTTGCGGAAACATGGGACGAGGTTGTGATACTTCTTCTGGAGCCCGATGCTGATCAGGCTGCCGCACAACAAGTTCGACAGGCGATCCAGAATAAGGTCGTTCGTACGGTGGATGTCCGGTCGTTCGAGACCCTGGCATCCGAGGTCGCCGGCAGTCAGTTCGTCGTGACCCAGCGGTTCCATGGGGCCATCGCCGCCATGGCCAACGGCATCCGGTTCCGGGCCGTGCCGCAGAAGCCGGGAGACAAGCTCGACGAAGCCAATGCCATGAATCCCGACGAGGCGTGGAAGCTGCTGCAGATCGGCGAAAACGCCCTGCGCGGGTTCCTGCGAAAGGGATAGGAGGAAATCGTGCTTTTCTGTACCATGATCCGGCTTTCATGAACATCAGGAATTTCTGCATCATCGCGCACATCGATCACGGCAAATCCACGCTGTCGGACCGCATGATCGAGATGACCGGAACGCTCCAGAAGCGTGAAATGAAGGAGCAGCTGCTGGATTCCATGGATTTGGAGCGCGAGCGCGGCATCACCATCAAGCTCACGCCGGTTCGCATGGACTACAAGGGGTACCAGCTGAACCTCATCGACACGCCCGGCCACACCGATTTCCGCTACGAAGTCAGTCGTTCGCTGGCCGCCTGCGAGGGCGCCATCCTGCTCGTGGACGCCTCCCAAGGCATCCAGGCGCAGACGCTTGCGGTGTTGTACATGGCCATGGAGCACGATCTGAAGATCATCCCGGTGCTCAACAAGATCGACCTGCCGGCCGCCGATGTTCCGCGCGTGTCCGGCGAGGTGATGAAGATGCTCGGCTGCAAACCCGAGGAAATCCTGTCGATCTCGGCCAAGAACGGCACCGGCGTTCCCGAAGTGTTGCAGGCGGTCATTGACCGCATCCCGGGGCCCAAAGAGGGCATCAGGGCGCCCGGCGCGTCCCGCGCGCTGATCTTCGACGCCGTCATGGACGAGTATCGCGGCGTGGTGGCGTATGCCCGTGTGATCGACGGCGAGTTCAGGAAAGGGAAGAAAGTGCGTTTGCTGGGTTCCAAGGTCGATTTCGAAGTGCAGGACGTGGGATTCTTCGCGCCCAAGTACATTTCGGCCGCTTCGCTCAACGAAGGCGAGATCGGCTACGTCGTCACCGGACTCAAGAACGTGGCGGAAGCGCGCGTGGGTGACACCATCGCATCCGATTCCCTGCAGCAGGCGTTGCCCGGCTATACGAAGGTGCAGCCGATGGTGTTCGCCGGTTTGTATCCGACCGATGCCGAGGAGTACCCCAAGCTGCGCGTGGCGCTGGAGAAGCTGTCGCTGAACGACGCCGCGCTGGAGATTTCGTACGAGCACAACACGGCGCTTGGAAACGGCTTCCGCTGCGGCTTCTTGGGTCTGCTGCACATGGACATCATTCAGGAGCGTTTGGAGCGCGAGTACGACTGCGACTTGGTCATCACCGCGCCGAGCGTGTTGTACGAGGTCGAATTGCGTGCGAAACGTCCGGCCGAGATCGTGCGCGCCAGCTTGCTGAAGATCGACAACCCGCAGATCGCGCTCATCAGCAACCCGTCGGAATTCCCGGACCCGACGTACATCGAGGAAATCCGCGAGCCGTGGGTGAAGCTCGAAATCGTCTGCCGCGAGCAGGACGTGGGCGCGTGCATGCAGCTGGTGCAGGACCGGCGCGGCACGTACTTGAACATGGAGCACATCGAACAGCGCGTCGTCATGCACTTCGAAGTGCCGCTGCAGAGCATCGTGCTCGATTTCTTCGACAAGCTGAAATCGGCCAGTTCCGGCTACGCTTCCTTGAGCTACGAGCACCTGGGCTATCGTGCGGGCGAGCTGGTGAAGATGGACATTCTGCTCATGGGCGAGCCGTCCGATGCGCTCTCGACCATCGTGCACCGCACCGAGGCGCACGACGTGGGCACCAAGATCTGCAAGCAGCTGAAGGAGGTCATCCCGAGGGCGCAGTTCGCCATCGCCATCCAGGCGGCCATCGGCGGAAAGATCGTGGCGCGCGAGAACATCGCGGCCATGCGCAAGGACGTGACGGGCTACCTGTACGGCGGCGACGTGACGCGCAAGAACAAGCTTCTCGACAAGCAGAAGAAGGGCAAGAAGCGCATGAAGCAGATGGGCAAGGTGTCGCTGAGCCAGGATGCGTTCCTAGCGGTGTTGAAGCGATAACGATGGGAGGCAGGTGAAACAGGGGAGTCAGGGGTTTTTGCATTCTCTGTTTCACCTGTCTCCCCTGAATCCCGTCCGTATACTTTCGGCATGGCAGAACCTCAGTTCCCTCTTCGCAGCACCTTCCTTGCCTTGCCTTTAGAGGACGCCGCATTGGATGAATTCCGGCGGTTGCAGGCCGGCTTGAGGGAATTCGGAGATTCGCTGACATTCCAGAATCCGGATACGCCGCATCTCACGCTGATGTTCTGGCCCGAGGTGGGGGAGTTGGAATACGCCGGAATAGGGGAGCAGGCGGCCAAGATCGCGGCCAAAACGCCGGCGTTTCGGCTCAACATCACCGGACCGGGCACGTTCGGGGAACGCGGTCGCGACACGGTCTTGTTCTTCGAGGTCGCGTTCTCGCCCGAACTCGCACTCCTGAAAAAATCCTGCCCGTGGACGGACCGCCGCGCATTCCATCCGCACGTGACGATCGCGCGGGTGCACCACCCGGAACGCTTCGCCATCGCCAAAAAAGAGGTCTGCAAGCGGCTTGCCGCGCGGTTTGCGGTGCCGGCCGCAACGCTGCGGCTGTACGGCAACGTGGACGGCAAAAAACAGACGCCGCTGCGGGATTTCGCGTTCGCGGGCTGATCAATCGTCCTGGTCCTGCTTCTTGCGCTCCTCCTCGCGGATGGCGTTGAAGTGCTCTTCGATGATGTCCACGTACGGTTCGATGACCGTTTGTAAAATGCCCATGGTCAGCGGCTGCAGCTCTTCGTAGGGGATGGAGCGCTCGGAGCGCTCGAAGAATTCCACCAGCGTGGAGGTGGTCAGCTCCAGTACCGTGCCGTCGATGTTTTCCTCGTCCACCATCAGCTTGATGAGGATCTTGCGCGCGTCGATGCTCATGACCAGTTCCAGGCGGGAGATCCATGACAGCAGGCGCTTGCGCAGCTCCGGCGGCAGCCCGCTGCCCAGCGATTCCTGGCTTTGGACCGTGGATTCGTCGATGGTCACGCGGTTGTCGCGGATGTAGTCCTCCACCGAAGCCGAGGACGGTTCGTGGATGAGCGACAGGATCGCCAGGATGAAAATGGACGGGCAATCGCGGGCGGCCAGGTGCGAGATCAGCGGGAAGAACGCGGAGTACTTCTCGTCGCCGAGGAACTGCATGATGGTCTTGGCCACGCTGTCGTCGCGTTTGCGGGCCTTCTTCTCCTCTTTGAAGATCTGCTTGATCTGTTTGCTGGCCTGCGCAAAACGCTCTTTGGCGGCTTCGGAAAGCTGTTCGGACGCGCCTCCACCTCCTTCCGACGGGGCGGCGGATTCCATTCCGCCGAGTTCCTGCATCAACAACATGGCGCCAGGGTAACAGGAGAACAGAAAATCACAAAACAAGCGTCGGCAACCGGCATCCTCGGCCTTACTTGGCCATGTTCTCGTCGCCCTTCACCTCCAGGGTGAACGTGGCGGACTGGTCGCCCATCTTGACGGTGATCGTGTGCTTGCCGGCCGTCTTGATGTGCTCCTCGAGCGAGATGCTGGTGTCCGGGATGCCCACGCCCAGCTGCTTGGAAGCGGCTTCGGCGATGGCCTTCTCGGTGAGACCGGCGTACAGCTTGCCGGTCTTGCTGGCCTTCTTGGTGACGGTGACGGTCTTGCCCTTGATGGTCTCCAGCGTGGAGCCCTGCATGCTCTTCTCCTGGTCGCGCTGGATGGCGCGCTGCTTGATCTGCTCGGCGTAGCGGCGGCGGACGTTGGGCGTCACGACGAGCGCCTTGCGCGTGGGCAGCAAGTGGTTGAGGGCGAAGCCGTTGCCGACGACGATGACGTCGCTGCGGCGGCCGATGCCGGGGATGTCGGTAAGGAGGAGAACTTCCATGGTTTCGAGGTGCCTCGTGCAGTCGATTGTACTTCCGAGAGCCGCAAAATCATAGGGAAAGTGTTTGACCGTGACAAGGCCAATTGGTAGGAAGGGAAGTTCCGCCCGTTTAGCGTCCCAGCCGCAGCAGCCAACCCGGCAGGGAAAGCCAGCTGCGGTTCGGCGCGAAGCGGCGCTCGGTGGCGATGAACCAGTCCTGCAGGGTGAGGAACCGGTCGGAGTGCAGGGCCAGCGAACCGGAGCGGATGCCCGAGATGCTGTCGTCGTACGCGAAGACGTACAACGGCGAGTACAGGAACACGGCCGGCACGTCGCGGCTCAGGATGGCATTCAGGTCCTTCAGCGCTTTCTCGCGCGTCTTCGCGTCGCCGGTTTCGCGGATGCGCTGCAGCAGGAGGTCGGCTTCCAGCGAGGCGTACTGCGACAGGTTGAACGCATCGAGCTTGAGCTTCTGTTGGTCTCCCTTTTCCTGCGTCTGGCTGGAATGCCAGTACGGATAGCTGTCTAAGTTATCCAGCAGCGACTGGCCGAACAGCAACACGTCGTAGTCGCGCAGGAGCATGCGCTGTTCGAATTCCTTGCGGGTGGTGGGCACCTCGATTTTCACCCCCACGCCCAGCGCTTCCCACTGGCGTTTGATCTTCTCGGCGATGAGCGGATACGTCTCGGGCTTGTTGCTGGTGAGCAGCGTGAGCGTGAGTTCTTTGCCCTGCGCGTTCACGCGGCGGTGCGGGGGATCCTGGTCGGTCTTGCGTCGCAGGTAACCGGCATCCATATAGAGGTTGTCCGCGGTGATCTTCTTGGGGTCGCCGTCGGGCAGCGACTGCGACCGTCGGAACTCGCTGACCAGCTGCTGCTCTTTCGCGGCGCGCTCGTAGGTCTGCGTGTCGGAGACGCGCGACAGGTACGCCGAGTCCACGATGTCGCCGTCGGCCACCGTCATCTTCACGATGTTCTGGCCGATCTTCAGCGAGCCGCTGAGCGTGGGCTCCGTCGGGACCTTCACCAGCCACGTGCCGCTTTGCGAGCCTGGCGGCAGCTGGCTTCCGGTGAGGGCGAGGATGCCGTTCACGTACAGGCGCGAGTGGCCCACGTCGGCCAGCGCTCCGGTGAGCACCAGTGACGCACCGGTTTCCAGCAGCGCCACCGGCGGGATGCCCTTCAGCGGGCCGACCGCGTTGGCGTCGCGCAGTTCCAGCACACGCTGCAGGCGGAGCTTCTCGGGCAGGTTCCAGTTGGACTCGAACAACGCGCCCTGCGCCGCCACGCCGTCGAATTTGTAGCGCCAGTCACCCAGGTCGATTTCCAGCAGGGGAGTGTCCACGATGTGCGTCTCGTTGGCCACGGCCGCCACGGCGGTTTTGTCCGTGCCGAGCTGCAAGCCCAGGCGCAACTGGCGGTCGGCCAGCACCTCGCGGTCTAAGTTGAAGAACAGCGCCACGTACTGCGGCAGCGTGTACGGCATGGCCGTGAAGCGCTTGGGCACGATGGGCTGGCCCTGGTCGTTGCGGGGCACCAGGCGAACGCCGTTTAAGTTGATGATGTCCGAGAGCAGCGCGGTGTAGTCCGGGAAGATGCGGAACACGATGCGTTCCAGGTGGTATTCGGGCAGACCCGGACGCGGGAAGCGCTTCAACGTGACTTCGGTGGACAGGTCGGTCTGCAGCAGGCTCACGAAACTGTACGGACCGGCACCGACCGGGTCGAAGCCGAAATCCAGCACCTGGTCGAACTTGTCGGGCGTGAGGCCTTCGAATGCGCGGGCCGGCAGCAGGCCGAGCGTCAGGTTGCTGGTGAAGAAGGAGTACGGCTTCTCCAGGCGGAAGCGCACCGTGCGGGCGTCGATTTTCTCGATCTCCACGCCGCGGAAATTCTGGCGAAGGATGGCGTTGGGGAACTCCGGGCTCTGGACGGTCTTGAAGGTGAACAGCACGTCGTCGGCCGTGACCGGGTGCGGGTTCTCCTTCGTGGAGTCGTGCCATTGTAGGTTCGGCTTGAGCGTGAGGGTGTAGATGCGCTGGTCATTCGACACGTTCAGCGTGGCCAAGTCCTCCACGATGGTGCCGCTGCCCGTGTCGTACCGCAGCAGTCCTGCGAAGACGAGCGAAACGATGTCGCGGTTCACGTCGTTGGCCACCGTGAACCACGGGTTCAGCGGCAACAGTTCGCCGACCGATCCTTCGATGTACGTGCCGCCGGCAACCGGCACTTCCACGGTGTTGTCCACGTAGAACTGGCGCAGCAGCAGTCCCAAACTCACCACCATGCCGAAACAAAGCGCCCCGAGCGCGATACGCTCGGCCTTCGACATGGCCGCGATGAGGCGAAGAAGGGAACGCAGCAAGAGACGCGTGGAGGGAACTCGGCACGCGGCGCGTTGACGGGTGCGCCGTTAACCGATGTACATCAGGACGACCGCGATGGCGAAGAACGCCACTGCGAGCCAAATGGTGAAGACGAAGAGGGCCTTCTCCGCGCCGCGGCGCTGGACGTAGGTGGCGCCGGAACCGCCGAACGTGGCCGACAGGCCCGAAGCGCGGTGCTGCAGCAGGATGCAAAGCGACATGAGGATCGCGATCACCGTCTCGATGGACATCAGGATGTTGTGCATAGCTGGGAAAGTGTAGAGGAAGACCGGGCTTTGGGGCAAGACAGAGGCGGGGAAGCAGGGGAGTCAGGAGAAACAGGAGATTCAAGGGATTATGGGTTTCTCCTGACTCCTTTGACTCTCCTGCTTCCCCTGCGTTCTTCTTGAAAGGTGTAGTACGATCCAGCCCGAGGGCGCCTAGCTCAGCTGGCCCAGCCGCGGATGCGGCGTCATCAAGAGAAGGGGACGCGACGACGAAGGTGTAGTAGCATGCGTCCCGAGGGCGCCTAGCTCAGCTGGCCCAGCCGCGGATGCGGCGTCATCAAGAGAA
>CAYSWB010000027.1:0-15938 GCA_964434575.1 uncultured Candidatus Peribacteria bacterium
AAAACTGTTAACCCCTCACGGGGTTCGTGGGTTCGAATCCCACCCCTTCCGCCAGACATATCGCGAAAGGGACTGCGCACCTCTCGCGGACTCTCCCGAAAGAAGTGCGGCTCCAGACAGGCGGAGTCTGCCTTCCCGTTTCCTACGAAACGAAAGCGGGTATGATCGGGATATGAGCGCATTGAAAGTCCTGGCCAAGCCCGTCGGAATCATCCTAGGGATTTTTCTGGGCGTGTTCATCTTCTTCGGCATGGCCGTGACGTACGGGACGCAACGCGGAGATCTGCAAGTCAAATTCCTGCAGGGCACGATGCCGGCGGTCCTGCCCGACGGCGCACACCGCGGCACGGTGCCGGGGTATGCCGGAAACTGGTACGGAAAAGAATTCGACCGGGTGAAGAAGCGCGGCATCAACCTGTTCGGCGACGGGACGACCATCGCCAGGAACTATCCGTTCACCATGTACGCGGCCAAGGGCATCCGCGACACGGAGCTGAGCGTCATCCGCATCGACTACAATCTGCCCGAAAATCCCGCGTGGCTACGGCTGGTGACCGACGAAATCGTCCAGGTCGGGCCGGATCACTACCTGGGCAAACTCCATTTCCGGTTCATCCCGGGCTACCCGTTCGCGCTCGGCTTTTTCGAACTGAAGAAGACGTAAGGGCCGCGCAGTGGTAGGATACGAGGCAATCCTTTTCCCATACCTTCCATGATGAGCAACATGCCCAAGTACGTCGCCGAACTCATCGGCACGTTCGCGCTGACCTTCCTGGTCACGCTCTCGCTGCAGAGCGAATGGCCGCTGGCCACCCCGGTCATCGCCGGTCTCACGGTGGGTCTGTTCGTCTACACGGTCGGCAGCATCTCCGGCACGCACCTAAACCCGTCCGTGACGGTCGCGCTGGCGAGCATCAAGAAGATTTCGATCCCCGATGCCCTCGCGTACTTGGTCGCCCAGTTCGGCGGAGCCTTGCTGGCCATGTGGGCCGCCAAGGAGTACGGCAGCGGTTTCGCTCCGACGCTGCTGGTCGCCAACACCGCCAAGGTCGGCCTGGCGGAGGCCATCGGCGCGTTCATGCTGCTTTTCGGCATCTCGGCCGTCGTGCACGGCAAGGTCCACTCGGCCGCATCCGGCCTGACCATCGGCGGATCGTTGCTGCTGGGCATCCTGGCCGCATCGGTCGCCAGCAACGGCGTCCTGAACCCGGCCGTCGCCGTCGGCATCGGCTCCGTGTCGCCCATGTACCTGCTGGCTCCGATCGTCGGCGCGCTGGCCGCCGTCTGGGTCTACAAGTACGTGGCCAAGGCCTAAGGTCGCCAAAAACATCGTTTTCTGCTATACTGGAGAGATTTCCCGACACTCTCCAGTTTTTATGTCACCCGGAATCGAAGACGCGGCCCGGTTCGTCGGCAACGAAGCCAAACGCGCGCTCAACGACGCGAAGGACAGCGGGCGCAACGTGCTCAACGACACGAAGGCCGCCGGACGCAACAGCGCGTTCGACGTGCCCGGCGCGATGGTCGCCTCCACGCTGAAAAACGGCGGAGGGCTGGGCCTGAAGCTGTTGGTATTCCGCCCCGCCGAGTGGGTGTTCAAATTCACATCGGCCATGGCGGTCGGCGGCGTGAAGACGGGCTTGCAGTTGGCATCGCTGATTCCCATCCCGCTGCCCGGCGGCACCAAGAACGTCGCGCAGATGAGGGCGTCGGTCGGCGATTTCCGGGCGGCGATCAATTTGGGAGCCCGTGGTGACCCGCGCAAACTCAGTGATATCATGCAGGACATCCGCAAGAGCCGCGCCGGCTCTCCGACCCCTGCCTCAGAAGCGCCTTCCACCCCGCCGCCGAGTGACCAATCTCCGCCTACCGCCACGGCTTGATCCCAGTATCCGCTTTTCCGCGCGTACCGTCCGGGGAGCCGGACGCGGGCGCGGTTTGAAGGTGCCGACCATCAACATGGACTTGGGCGACGTGCCGAAGGATTTCCACCACGGCATTTACGTGTGCCGCGTGACCATGAACGGCAAGGTCTACGGCGGCGCGATGCACTTCGGTCCGCGTCCCGTCTTCAAGGACGCCGAATCGCTGGAGGTGCACATCCTGGACGAAACGATCGCCGACGTGCCGGGAAGCATCGACGTGGAAGTGCTGGCCCGCGTCCGGGACGTGCTGGATTTCCCCGACGCCGAAGCGCTGAAGCTGGCCATCGCCGATGACATCCGGATCACGCGTGGTATCCTGAAGGCGTGCGAAAGCTGAAGAATCTCGTGAAACGGCACATCTCCGACCGCCATCCGCTGCGGGTGGCGTTTCACCGCTCCAAAGGCTGGAAAGCCGCGCTGAAAACCGGTTTCCCGGCATCCAAGATGCGCATCATCGGCGTGACCGGCACGGACGGAAAAACCACCGTCACCGGCATGACCGCTTCCATCCTGCGCGGCGCACGGAAAACCGTCGGGGCGGCGTCCACCACGTTTTTCCAGGTCAACGACGAGGTTTCGTGGAACGAAACCCACATGACGTCCATCGAGCACGCGCCGTTCCAAACGTTTTTGAAGAAATGCGCCGATGCCGGCTGCGAATGGTTCGTGGCGGAGGCCGCGTCCCATGGATTGGTGCAGGGCCGGCTCGGGCCCATGCGTCCGGAAATCGCCGCCATCACCAACACGTCGCTCGAGCACTTGGATTACCACGGCACCATGGAGCGCTACCGCGCCGACAAGGCGCTGCTGTTCAACATGCTGCGCGGCAAGGGTACCAAGGTTCTGAACGCCAATGACGAAACGTTCGCGCTGTATAAGAACATCAGGAGCACGAACACCATCGGTTACGACGGCACCGGCAACACGGGGCCTTTCCCGGGCTGCGAGCAGTCGCTGTGGCTGACGGACATCCAAGCCGAACCCAATGGCGTTTCCGCCACCATGCACGACCGCTCGGGCAACGTGTACCCGCTGCGACTCGGCGTCCCTGGCCTGTTCAATCTGGAGAATGCCCTGTGCGCCATCGCCTGCGCGCATGCCGCCGGCATGCCGCTGGCAGACTGCGCCAAGCACGTGACGGCATTCAAGGGCGTTCCTGGCCGGCTGGAGCGCATCGACGAAGGTCAGGACTTCGGCTTGTTCGTGGACTTCACCGTCACGCCGCTGGCGTACGAAAAAACGCTGCAGGCGGTGCGCGCCATGACTCCGGCTCCCGGCAAGGTGCTCGTGCTCACCGGCGCGTGCGGCAACCGCATGCGCGAGAAGCGCCCGGTCATCGGCAAAATCTGCAGCGAACTCGCGGACTGGGTGGTGGTCACCACCGACGAAACGCAGACCGAAGACCCGGCCAAAATCATCGACGAAGTCTGGTCCGGCGTGAATACCGAGAAAGCGAAGGGATTCAAGATTCCCGACCGCCGCGAGGCGATCCGCTTCCTGATCTGCAACGCCAACCCCGGCGACAGCGTGGTGCTGTGCGGCATGGGCGCCTGCCAGACGATGCAGACGCGCGACGGACTCATTCCGTGGGACGAGCGCGAAGTGGCGCGCCAGCTGCTGTTTGAAACGCAGGCGACGGGCGACTAAGCCCTCCGGCGCGTCCAGACGTACAGCAAGACGCCGAGCGCGATCACCGGGATCGTCAGCAGCTGTCCGCGGCTGATGTCGAGTCCGAGAAACGGCATATACCCGTACGGCGACTGGTCGCGGAACGTTTCGACGACGCACCGCAGGATGCCGTAGGAGACAAGGAAGATGGCGGTCGTCACGCCTGCGGCCCGTTCGACGCCGGCGGTGCGTTTGATGTGCCAGAAACACAACGCGGCGATTAGCAGGTCTTTCAGAATCGCGTAGATTTGAGTCGGGTGCCGCAGGCCATCGGCCCCGGGGAACGCCATGCCCCACGGCAGCGTGGTGATGGTGCCGTAGAGCTCCAGGTTGATGAAGTTGCCCACGCGTCCGAGCGCCAAGCCGATGGCCACGGGCACCATGACCGTGTCGGTAAGCTTGAGCAGCGGAATCCGCTGGCGCCTGGTGAACAGCAGCAGAGCCAGGATCACGCCGATGATACCGCCGTGCGAGGACATGCCGCCTTGCCATACGGCGAAGATCTCCAGCGGGTGCTCGAAGAAGTGCGTGCCGCCGTAAAACAGGACGTAACCCAGCCGGCCGCCGAGCAACACGCCGAAGAAGACGTGCAACACCAGCGACTCGCGCTGCGCGGCGGTCATGTCGAGACTGCGAAGCTTCTGGAGTTTCGGCAGCAGCCACATGCCGATCGTAAAACCCAGCAGGTACATGATGCCGTACCAGTGGATGCTCAGGGGGCCGATGCTGAGCGCGATCTCGCGCGAGGGGAAGAACTGCATGCGTGTTTGAAGTACACTGGGATTGTAGCCCCCAATCCCCTCCCCCGTCACCGTGCGCGTCCTCGGTATCGAAACATCGTGCGATGAAACCTCGGCGGCCGTGGTGGAACACGGACGCACCGTGCGCAGCTGCGTGATCGCCAGTTCCGCACGCGAGTTCGGTGACATGGGAGGCGTGATCCCGGAATATGCGGCCAGGAGGCAGGTGGAATGCATCCTTCCGGTCGTGGACAAGGCGCTGAAGGACGCCGGCGTGACCCAAAACGACATCGACGCGATCGCCGTGACCTCCTGTCCAGGCTTGCTGGGTTCTTTGCTGGTCGGGACCACCACCGCCCGCACGTTGGGCGGCCTGTGGAAGATTCCCGTCATCCCCGTGCACCACACGCTCGGCCACTTAAGCTCCACCTGGTTGGATGCCACGGATGATCCGGCATTTCCCATGCTCACCCTGTCGGTTTCCGGCGGTCACACCGACCTGTGGCACCGCACGGATCACCTGCGCGGTTCGCTGGCGGCATCCACCGTGGACGATGCGGCCGGCGAAGCCTTCGACAAGGGCGCCGTGTTGCTCGGCCTTGGTTATCCGGGCGGGCCCCAGCTGTCCAAACTGGCGCAGGACGGCGATCCGGACGCCTATGCATTCCCCTCTCCCATGGCCGACCGGGACGGCTTCAGCTTCTCGGGGCTGAAGACGGCTCTCAAGTACCTGCTGCGCGATTTGGGCGCGACAACGGACGCCAAGAAAGCCGACGTGGCCGCGAGTTACGAAGCGGCCATCTGCGCCCACCTGGTGCGGCAATTGGAACGCGCGCTGGAGAAGCACCGCGATATCCGCGAAGTGCACGTGGTGGGCGGCGTGTCCGCCAACCGCCGTTTGCGCTCGATGGCCGCAGAAACATGCGCCGCACACGGCGTGATGCTTCGGCTGCCGTCGAAGCCGGTCTACTGCACCGACAACGGCGCCATGATCGCGGCCGCCGGAGAATTCCTGGCCGCAGCCGATGGCGCGTGGAAAGGACGTCCGTTTGTGACGGAGGCCACCGCTTCGCTGGCGGGAATGCTTAGAACGGAACGGCGCTGAGCGCGGGCAGCAGCGCGCTGCCGACGATGGCGAGCACGCCGAGCAGGGCGATGAGTTTTACCAAGCCGCCTTTCTTCATGAATGTTTTCATGGGGATTCTTCGGAAGAGGATTCAGATGATTCTTCTACGGGCGGATCTTCAGGAGGAGGCGGCGTGGAAGGCGTGTCCACTGAATCGCCCGTCACCGAGATGATTGTTTCCTTGCTGCTGCGCAGGCCGTCTTTGTCCGTGGCGACCAGCACCACGCGGAACTCTCCCGTCTTCAAGAAGACGTGCGTCGGGTTGGCTTCGGTGCTCTGCGAGCCGTCGCCGAAATCCCACAGCCAGTTGCTGAAACTTCCGGTGGAACAGCCTGTGTCGAAGCGCACGCCGAGCGGGGCCTTGCCGGACTTACGCGAGGCGATGAAACAGGCGTCGATGAGCGGCGCTCGCACCACCAACTGACGGTCGCGCGTGTACACGGTGCCCGCGGTCGTGCGGACGTTGAGCTTGATGATGTACGTTCCCGGGCGCTCGTAGAGGTGTTCGATGCGCGAACCGGAGAACTTGGTGCCGGCGGCGGCCGTGAAGCCGTCGCCGAAATCCCACTCGAAGCCCGTGATCTCTTCGCCCGTGACGATGAACGTGTCCGAAGCGTCGAACTTCACCAGCGCGGGCGCCGTGGGCGCGGGCGGATCCATGGTGAACTGCACGTCCGATTTGGCGGTGCTGACGTTCACGGCGATGCGTTTACGCATGACGTTTTGGTCCGGGTCGATGCCGATCAAATCCAGGAAGTACTTGCCCTCCTTGCGGTACACGGCGTTGATCGTCTTGTCGGTCGTGAGCACCTCGGTGGCGCCGGGGGCGTCCCACGAGAACGAAATCAGCGGCTGCGTGGTGATGGGCGTGATGTTCACCGTCAACGGCACTTCACCGTCGATGACGAAGTTGCGCACGGCGGGCTTTCCCTCGAATCCGAGGTCGCGGATTTCCAGCGGGTTGGTGATGCGCACGACGCGCGTCAGTTTGGCCACGGCGCCGCTCTGGGAACGCGCGAGCGCGGTAACCGTGTAGTTCCCGACCTCGTTGTAGACCTTGGCCACGCGGAGGCCTTCGGCGGTCTTGGAATCGCCGAAGTTCCACGACACGTTGGCGATGGGCTCGTCGGTTTTCAGCACGAACAGCACGCCGAAGGGCGGCGGACCGAGCAGCGTGGACGGTTCGGTCTCCAGCGTGATCGGGAACGGCTGCACGGGCGGCTTCACAACCTGCACGATGCGCTGGAGGGTCTGCTGGGTCTGGTTGCTGAGCGTCATGACCACCGACGCGTTCACGGAGCCGAGCTTGTGGTACGTCCAGGCGGCGCTGGGCTTGTCGCTCTCGAAATCCACGTTGCCGTCTCCGTCGAAATCCCACTTGGCCTTCACCAGCTTCGGCGCGGTGTTGTCCGAACCCTTCGGGAAGAGGTGGTCGAGCGTGAAGCTGGAAGGCTCGTCGATGATCGGGTACGGAGGCTCCACGCCGAAGCTCGCGCGCGGGATGACCAGACGCTTGGTGACGGTCTTGCGCGTGTTGTTGGTCATGAGCACGCGCACCACCACGTTGAAGATGCCGGGCTTGGGGAACAGGAACGTGGCCTGGGCGTCGAAGGTTTCCTGGTCGATGAGGCCGTCGTTGCCGATGTCCCATTCGTACTTCAGCGGGCGGAGCTTCTCCAGGTCGAAGATCTTCTTGGCCGTGTCCATGCCGAACGTCACCGACAGCGGCGACACGAGCTCGCTGGCGGTAAGCGGGGCGATGATATCCAGCGTGAGGGTCGGCGGCCGGGCGATCATGCCGACGGTGGCGCCGCTGACCAGCAGCATGGGCACCTCGAACAGACACAGGCGGATGAGAGCCATGCGCTGCATCTTGGGCTTTTCCTTGATGGTGCCGATGCGCATGACGCCCAGGAATCCGAGCGCGAGCCAGAAGACGAATCCGATGCCGTATACGGCCATCGCGCCGGCCTTCAGTTCACCCAGGCTTCCGTCCGGCGTCGGGAAGATCGCCGAAAGGAACAAGGCGGGCAGCGCGTACAGCACCATGATCACGCCGAAGACGACGATGGTCGGGTTGACGCCGGACTTCTTTGGCTTGGGCGGCGTGGGCGCGACCGGGGCTCCGGGCGCGGCGGGCGGAGGCGGCGTACCGGCGGGAGCCGCGGCAGGTGCGGCTGCGACGGGAGCGGCGGGAGCCGAGGGAGCGGCCGGCACAGGCGGAGGTACCGCAGCCGGCGGAGGCGGCGTTGCGGAAGTGATTCCGTCGAGCGGTGGCGGAGTGTTTTGATCCGGCATCTCTAGCGGTTTTCAGTATAGCTCCTTACCAGTGCATGAAGGGAAGTAGCGCACCGGAGAAAATAGTGGCGAAGATGGCATCGTCGGGATATTCGATTTCGTTGGGCATCGGCGGCGCAATCTGTGCCTGGGCCCTGTTATGGTCGAAAACCGCCACATCGAGGTCCATCGAGAGACTTCCCTCGGGCATCTGCAGATCACTCAGGCGCCAGACCGCGCGCTGCAACAGGAACGTGTCCGCATCGATCCATACTTCGCCGTTCAGCCGGTCGCGCAGCGTGTCTCGCAGCTCCTGCGAGTCCTGTCCGGCGAACATCGCCTGGAGGGCGTCCACGTCGAGAGCCACGGCGTAGTGGTAGGCATCCCGCCCGTCCACCTCTGCCAGGCCGAGGTCTTTCGTGACCTGCAAGGCGGAAGTCTGCAGCGCGATCCAGCGCTGGTCGATGCGCGATGCGGACTGCATGGGCGACGGAGAATCCTCGAGCGGCAGCGAAATCCATCGGCGTTCGGTATCGCGCTGCAACATGACGCCGCCCGACGCTGTGGAAACACCGTCCACGCGGATGGCCGGACGCTGCTGGGGCACGAGCGCGTAGGCGCCGTCGATGCGGAGCATCACCATGCCGAGCGGTCCCGGCCGCGCGACTTCCATGGAGCCGATGCCGGTGGCGATCGTACGCTCGCGGCGCAGCGTGCCGTCGATTCTCAGCGCGCCGGTCATCGCCGCAATACCGTCCTCGGACAATCGGATTCCGGCTTGAAGGGCATACGAAAACGAATCGAGCGTGTTGCTGGCCACGACGCTGGCATGCAACACCTCGGATGGCTGCAGCTGGACGCGTGGTTGGGTGCAGCCCGCTGCCAGAAGGCACGCGGCGGCGACGAACAGATATCGCATGGGCCGCAAGGATACGCGACGAGATGCCGGAACTGAAATATCTTCACTCGACACGGCTGTTTGATCAGTTGCGGCTGCGGTATGGACCGGCGTCCAAGTCCGATTCTTCCTCCAATTTGAAGTCCACTTTGCGCGTGATGGAACCGCGGACCTCGGCCTTCAGCAGCAGCACGACGGTCTGGCTGCGCTTGAGGATGTACGTGGGCTCGAACTGCAGCGTCACCTGCTTGCCGCGCATCCTGGCCGCCGAGTTGGTCAGCTTTTTTCCGGACGTGGTTTCCAGCGCCAGATTGATGAGATCCATGTCGCGCGCCGACTGGTCGTTGGTGAACGTGATGGAGCGCAGGATGTGGTCGCTTTCGGCATCGGCGGTCAGCTGGACGCGCGCGACCGTCTCGATGCGGCCGTAGCGCAGGTAGTTCGACGACAAAGACAGGAATTTGACGGTGATGTTGCCGGCGTTCGACGGCGACGTGGATACGGTCAGGCCTTCGTTCCCGGCTTCCAGCGTCACAGACTTGGCGGTGGACTGCACGTCGGAAGACAGGCGGATCTCCGCGCCGTGTTCGGCACCGGCGGCCGCCTCACGCGAGAAATCAGCCACCACCTGCAGACGCTGGGATTCGCACTTCTTGATGGTCAGCGCGCGCGGACGCAGCGTGGCGACGGCGCCGGAGCGCTCGAAACGGGTGGCGCGCGACACGCGGCGGATGTCGCTGAGCAGGTACACGGCGGTGATGTCTTCGGTCGAACCGAGACCGACGTGGCGCACGCGCACTTCGCTGACGGTGATGTCGGCGTCGCACGATGCCGACAAATCCATGGTCAGCAACGGTACGCGGGAGGCACCCTGCGCGATCGTGCCGACGGGCTGCGCTTCGGAAACGCTCACGGTCAATTCGCCGGCGCCCGATACGGAATACCCGGTGGCGGGCACGACGGCGGCCACGTGCACCGGCGGTGCGGGCACGGTCATGAGATCGGTGGTCAAGCGAGCGACGAGTGCGAGGGTGGCGATGGTCATGCCTGCATTGTACGGATGGAAAACCCGTTTCCACCATCAAAAAAACGTTTTGCATCAGCCACCTCTTAACCCACCCTTAATCTTTACCAGCGTCCGCTCGCGCCGCCCCCGCCCGAGCTGCCGCCGCCGAAGCCGCCGAAACCTCCCCCGCCTCCGCCGCCCCATCGTCCGCCGCCGCCCGGGCCCCAGTTGCCGCCGGCCCACCAACTGTTGGGACCGCGAGCGTGGTAGTTCTTCGACACCACGAAGTCGAGCAGGAGGCCAAGCAAAACCAAGAGCGGGATCGAAAGCCACCAGCCGAAGGTGATCGCCAGGATCACGCCGCCGAAGAACCCGAACACTCCTCCGAGCCACCACGACTTGGTGCGGGCTAAAATGGACAAGATCCACTGCAGCAGGATGAACCCGATGAACAGGCCGAAGCCACCGGCTTCCATGTCCCCGGACTCCTGGGAGTAACGCTCGGCGGTGTACTCGTTGCCGATGTGCTTCTGCAGCGAATCGACGGCGGCCGCGATGCCTCCGGCATAATCCGCGTCGCGGAAGCGCGGGATCATGTCCGTGTCGATGATGCCTTTGGCCACGATGTCCGGCACGGCTCCCTCCAGACCGTAGCCGACCTCCAGCCGGACGGCGCGGTCGTCATACGACACCAAGACCAGGATGCCGTTGTCGTTCTGCTTGGTGCCCACGCCGTAATCGCGGAAGATCTGCGTCGCGGTCTGTTCCAGGTCCTCGTTGCCCAGCGACCGGATAACCAGCACGATGATCTGGTTGGTGGTGCGGGCTTCGTAGTCGGCCAGGATCGCCTCCAGCGCGGCATCCTGGGCAGGGCTGATGAGAGGCTCGGGCAAGCCCGTGGCATCCGTGACGTAGCCGTCATTGGGCGGGACCTGGAATTCGGCGTACGCGAAGGGTGCCCAAAGCAAACCCAGCAGGACCGGTACCGTCGCCGCAGCTCGCAGGATGGGCGTCATGCGGGGTTTACGATCCGAAGTCGACCGACGGGGCCTGATCGGCCCCCGGAGCGGCCTCGAACGGCTTCTCGGCCGTGAATCCGAAGATCATGGCAGGAATATTGCCCGGGAACTGGCGCACCTTGATGTTGTACGTCATGACCGCGTTGTTGAAGTCGCGGCGTGCCGTGGCGATGCGGTTCTCGGTGCCTTCCAGCTGCGTCATCAGATCGCGGAACGCCGCGGTGGCCTGCAGCTGCGGATATGCCTCCACGGTCACGAGCAAGCGAGACAGCGCCGTATCGAACGTGCCGGCGGCTTCGATTTGCTGGCCGCGGTCGCCGACGGACTTGGCCTGGGCCCATGCGCTGCGGGCCTCGGTGACGGCGCGGAAGGTCTCCTGCTCGAAGTTCGCAGCGCCCTTCACGGTGCTCACCAGGTTCGGGATGAGGTCCACGCGGCGCTGGTACTGTGTCTCCACCTGCGCCCATTCGTTGTCCACGCCTCCCTTGGCGGACACCAAGCCGTTGTACGACATGGCCAGCCAGCCGCCGAGAACGACGACGACCGCGAGAACGATCAACCACGGGGAAAACTTCTTCATGGAAACAAAGGGGAAAGACGGCCGTGAGTATACCACATGTTCTTCAGCGGGTCGCTCCGCCGGAGCCGAAGCTCCGCAGCCACTCCGCACTGGACGTGGAAGCGCGGTCCAAGACGCCGGCGTTCAACCAGGACGGATGCATGTTGGCGGCCTTCAGTCCGGTAAGCACGCCGTACGTTCCCAAGCCGGCGACGAGCGCGGTCTTCGTGACCGGATTCACCAGCAGGGCACCCGCTGCGCGGCGCGGCAGGCTGGTCTTGTTATCCTTGGCACCCTCCTTGTAGCCGGCGGCCTGATCGGCCAAACGCTGCTTGTACGCGTCGTACTTGGTCTTCATTTCCGGCGGCATCGTCAACTTCTCGACGTCCACTCCGGCTTCGCGCAGGGTTTCGATGGGGTTCTTTGATTTCTTGGCCATGGTAGGGGGTGGAAAGGAGGAATTACTTGGAAGCGGCCTGCGAGCTGTTGGCTTGCAGCAGGGCGTGACGGGCCGCGGTCAGGGCGGCCATGTTGAAGAGATCATCCTGGCTTTTCGCATCGCGGCTGAGGATTTCGATCAGCGCGGTCATACCCATGGCGCCGATGCCGAAGAGCATGAGCGTGAATGCCTCGTCGGAAACATCCTCGGGCAGGTTCTCCAGGCTCTCGCCCATGTCCAGCTTGGCGCTGATTTTCTGCGACAGTCTCTCCAGCTCCACGTTGCGGCTCTTGCTCAAAAGCTTGAGACGCGCGTCCAGTTCGTCGGTCGTTTCATACGACTGCAGCGTCTCGTCGGACAGCGTCCATTTCCATTCCTTGAGCAAATCGGACCGCACGAGTTTCTGCTCGAACGGCGTCAGGTACAGCGTGGGCATGTTCACGGGGAGAATGTTGTCCAGCATCGTAGCACCGCCCTGCCCGCCTGCAAGCGAACGGCGTTGCGCCGGCACCTACCGCGAGGCGGATGCGGACGATTCCTGTCCATTTTCTTCCTTCTCGTCCCGGGCTTGCCGAACCACGACGTCGATACCGGCGTCGATGGGCTCCTGTCCAGGCACCGGGACGTAGGAGAAATCGACGTGCATGGTGCCGTCGGGACGCAAGCTGATGCCGGTGATGCCGGGCGAAATGCCAAGCGGGTAGCCGCCCAGATATTCGCCGGCATCCTGGCCGAGGTTGCGCACCAGCGCGACTTCCGAGAACGTCAGCGCGCCGGCGGTCACGATCAGCGGAACTGCGGCGTCGGGCCGCCTGTCTCCGTCGATGTCGCCGACGGCGATGCGGCTCAAGTCCAGGTACGCGCCGTCCACGCCCGATCGTCCGGCCGCCTTTTTGGAAGCGGTGTAGACGCCGTCGGCGCCGAATTCCATCGCGAATCCCAATCCGGCAGACGCCAGCGCGTAGCGCACGGACGAATCGGCGACCACGTACCGCACGCGCGTCAGGGCATCGGCGGACAGCGGATCTCCAAGGGGCTCAAGAACCGGTGCCGCAGACGAAGAAGAAGCCCCATTTTCGCCGCCAAGCAGGCTGCCTTGCAGCGCCATGCGCGACGTCGCGGTCACCAGCACGATCACGCCGACCGTGATGCCGAAGCCGACGAGGAATCTTCGCGTTCGCATGTGTTCCGATGGCCGGAAGCATACACCGGCCCGAGCCATGCGGTATACTGCGCTCCATGAGCAAACACACCGCGTTCGCCCTCATCGCCGCAGCCGCGCTGGCATCGTGTTCGGTGAGCATCAGCAACGAAGAAGCCCGGGCCGCCTTCAAGATGGCCTACGACTACCAGCACGGCATCGACGTGCAAGTCGACTTCGAGAAAGCCGCGTTCCACTACACGCGTGCGGCCGAAGGCGGATTGGCGGAAGCGCAGTTCAACCTGGGCAACATGTACGTGTCCGGCAGCGGCGTCGTGATGGACCACTCCAAAGCAGTCGAGTGGTTCCGCAAGGCCGCCGAGCAGGGGCTGCCGCAGGCGCAGTTCAACCTGGCCAACATGTACCGCACCGGCGACGGCATCCGCCAGGATTACGCCCGTGCCGCGCAGTGGTACCGCAATGCCGCCGACCGCGGCATGGCCGCTGCGCAATACAACCTGGGCGCCATGTACGGCAACGGCGAAGGCCTGCCGCAAGACTACGCGGAGGCGTACTACTGGCTGCTCCTCAGCTCCAAACAGGGTTACGCCGCGGCCAACAATTATCTCAACAACTTCCGCCCCGATCTCACGCCGGCCGTCCGCGCGCAAATCGAGCGCGAAGCGGACGCGGCGCACTCCGCGATCACGAGGCAGTTGCGGCTGCTGGCCGGCTCGGGCTCGTCCTCCAGCAAGTAGCTCAGGCCCGCATCGCCTTCACGTCATCCAGGATCATGGACGCATGGACGGTGCAGTCGAAGCCGGTATAAATCTTGCGGATGACGCCTTCGGGGTCGATGAGGAAGGACACGCGTTTGCCGAAGCCGTCCGACGTTGCCTCGTACTTGCCGATCAGCGAAGCGTCCGTATCCACGAGCAGCGGGAACGGGAGTTTGTACTTGTCGACGAACTTGCGGTGGCTGTCGGGTGAATCCTTGCTGACGCCCAGCACCTCGACGACGCCCTGATAATCCGCGAACGCGTCGCGGATGCCGCATGCCTGGATGGTGCAGCCCGGAGTGTCGTCCTTGGGATAAAAATACAACAGCAGCCATTTGCCGCGGTAACCGGCCAGGGAACGACCGGCGCCGGCGTGATCTGTGGCGGACCAATCGGGCGCCGCCATTCCCGGAGAAAGTGTAGTCATGGCCCTCAGTATACATGGGGCTGTACTGACGGCAGGTTTCAGGTACCATATTCCGGCATTTTTGTACTTTTCCCCCTTTCCATGAACAAGCACGCAGTTCTTCAGGGATTGGTCGCAGGCGCCGTCGCGCTGACCATGACCACGGGCGTTCTGGCCCAGAGCAGCTCGAGCTCTTCCAGCTCGGCCGCTTCGTCGACCTCGTCTTCCGTGACGTCGTCCATGAGCTCCTCCGATTCGTCGATGTCCTCGTCCATGACCTCTTCGATGTCCTCCTCCATGTCTTCCAGCGCGGTGAGCAGCAGCGCCTCGTCGATGTCGTCCTCGATGTCTTCGTCGGCCATGTCGTCTTCTGTCAGCTCGTCTGCCGTTTCGTCGTCCGTGTCCAGCTCGGTTGCCGGCTGCCAGAAGCCGCCCCGCACCGTGAAGGGCAAAGAGCGCGCCCAGTTGGTCCGCGCCTGGACCAAGTGCAAGCTCCAGGAGCGCATGAACAAGCGCAAGGCTCAGTTCGAGAAGCGCATGGACAAGATGGAAAAGAAGATCGAGAAAATCGAGAACAAGATGGAGAAGCGCGGTTAATCGCGATCCAAAAGAAGGCGGTTCCTCCGGGAGCCGCTTTTTTTATACCTCGTGGAACAGTTCGCGGTGTTCCCTGCGGAAGAACGTGACGAACACGATCCATCCGATGAACGTGCACGCGCTTGCCACGATGGTGGGCATGTTCATGTGCACGGAGACGATGAGACCGGCGATGATCGGCGGAATGGCGATGCCGAGCGACTGGATGGACTGGTAGATGCCCATCACTTCGCCCTGGGAATCCTTGCTCGCCAGATCCGACACGACGGCGATGGACGTGGGTTGGATGAGCCCCTGGAACACGGCGATCAGCGGCAGCAGCACGTACAGCGCCCTCGGATCATTCGGCACCACGAGAACCGGCAGAACCACCGCCAGGCACAGCGCCGAAACCGTGAGAATGGTCACCGGTGAATACCGCTTGGAGATGGGACGCAGCAGCAAGCCCTGGGTCAGCACGATCCACAAACCGATGTAGGCGAAGAGATCGCCGATGTCTTTTTGCGAGTAGTTGAACTTCTCGATCATGAACACCTGGAAGAACTGCGTGAAGAAATTGAAGCCGAACGCCAGCACGAACGACACGATGAACATCGTGCGCAGGTTGGGCATGTGCCAGGCACGCAGGATGTTGCGCACGCCGGTGAGCAGGCTGATTTTGGTGTTGATGGACGTCTTGAGCGTCTCGGGCAGCCAGAGGAACACCAACAGCGCGTTCAGCGCGCAGAGGCCGGCAGCCAGCCAGAACGGGGTGGAAAAGGTGAACCAGCTGAGCGCCGTAGGGTCGGACAGGCGCCCGCCGATGTAGGGACCCAAGATGAAGCCGAGTCCGAACGCCGTTCCGACCAATCCGAAGTTGCGCGTTTTGGACTCCTCGTCACTGATGTCGGCGATGGCCGAAATGCCGACGGCCACGCTGCCGCCGCCGAATCCGTCGATGATGCGGCTGACAAACAGCAGCGCGAGGTCGTTGGTCGCGATGCCGATGGCGAAGAGGCAGTAGCCGATGCAACTTCCCGTCAGGACGGTCATGAGCACCTTGCGCCTGCCGATGTGATCGGACCACGCGCCCAAAATGGGAGCGCCCACGAATTGCGCCAGCGGATACGCGGCGATCAGCAGTCCGAGGGTAACATTCTTCAGCTCATGCGGCGTACCCAGCGGAAACAGCCCGCCGTCTCCCTTTAACACGACCACGGCGATGACCGGGATGACGATCCCGACACCCAGCAGATCCAGGAAGACGGTAAAGAAAATCGATGCCAGTGCCAGACTCCTGTTCTTCACCATGGAATGATGACAATGGTCGGAGCGAAAGGACTCGAACCTTCGGCCTCGTGGTCCCGAACCACGCGCTC
>CAYSWB010000028.1:0-3903 GCA_964434575.1 uncultured Candidatus Peribacteria bacterium
GACACCCGCATCGACCGTCCGGCTTCGGGTCCCATGACCACGACCGTCGAAGGCCGCAAGATCACGCTGAACGTCCAGCCCGCCGACGCCCAGGTCTTGGTGACCAAGCCCGGCAGCACGACTCCCGAGCGCATGACCGCGGTCGCAGGCAAGGTCGTCATCGAGAACGCCCCGAACGGACGCTATGAGTTCGTCAGCGGCCCGCACCGCACCGAGGTGACGATGAACGTCACCGACGGCGCCCCGACCACCCCGGAGGCCGTCCGCCTGGGTACCGATGGCGAGCGCAAGACCCTGACCGACGCCATTGCCGCAAACCGCTCTAACCTGAACGCCGCTCCCGTCACCGCCGCTCTCGTTCCGTTCAATGCCGCCCTCGTCCGCATTCCGGAAGGACCGCAGCGCGTCGACGCCGTCGCCCGCCTCACCCGCGAGCTCGGCATCCCGGCCACCACCGCCGCCGAAGGCGTTGGCTTCCAGATCGACGGCAACACCGTGAAGGCCGTCGTCACCCCGCGCCTCACCGCCACCACCGGCCCGACCGCTCCGACCGGCCCCGAGACCAAGGAGCGCCGCGAGCGCATGAGCGAGTTCATGAAGATCATCATCGAGCTCATCCGCGCCCTGCTCCAGATCGAGCAGCAGCGCACCCAGATGATGGGCCGCAGCATCGAGGCCCAGATGAAGATGATGGAGCAGATGCGCGCCCAGCTGGCCCGCACTCCGCAGGGCACTCCCGAGTTCAAGAAGATGCGCGCCGATCTTACCCGCGTCGAAGGCGAAGTCGCCTCCATCCGCAAGGAGCGTGAGGAGCGCGTCGCCAAGGCCAACCGCGTCATCACCCGCAGCCCGAACAACATGCTCGTCGTCGAGGCCGACGCCGACATCCGCCGCCCGGTCCGCGTCTGCGTCCGCCGCGGCGCGAACCTGACCGATCGCGGTGTCTCCGCCCGCGTCTCCGCCGACATCGAGTTCGCCCGCACCCAGGGCCTGCCCCTGGTCGCCACGACCTCCGCGACGGCCGCCGCTCCGACCGCCACGGTCCCGAGCACCGCGTTCTACGTCGGTTCCATCAACGTCGACAACCGCGCCACGACCACCGTCAACAACGTCAACAGCCCGGGTTCGACCATCGTCGCCAGCTCCGCTGCCCGCACCGATGTCGCCCCGACCGCCCGCGTGACTCCGGTCGTCCGCACCGACGCTCCGCCGCCCCCGCCGCGCATCGTCGGCTCCGGCCCCCGCCGCGAAGGCAGTCTGAACGGCTAAGCACGGTCACGACTCCACACAGATCATTCTAGAGACGAACGGAAGGGACCGAGGGTGCAAACTCATCGGTCCCTTTCCTTTCTCTCCCACACAAACACACACATCCCATGCCGCCGACTGGTCCCGACACCGGCCCCCGTCCCTACGAAATCCATATTCCGAACGATTTCGAGCCGATCAGTCCCGACGTGAGGGACCCTCAGGAGCGAGCCAAGCTGGAATCCCAGCGCCTGGTGCGCTACCTTCAGTCGGAGCGCAGCAACGAGGTCCGCGGTACGTGGAGCAACGTTGAATTCAGCGGCGAATACGCCTGCAGCACCGGCGTCGTCTTCGGCCAGAACTACGATTTGCAGGTTCCGCCGACGGGGGATGCCATCGTGCAGAAACTGGAAGGCGGACGCTGGGTTCGGGTGAATTTCCCGACCCCGGACCGCACCGCCAACCTGGGACTGCAGACGCGCATCGCTTCGTTGCGCAAGGCCGCCATCGACCGCCGCTCCGGCACCCCCGCTACCCCGACTACTCCCACGACCACCGTTCGCCCGCCCGACACCGCCCCGACCGGCGGCGAAACCGTCACCGCGCGCCAGCCGGTGGATACCATCCCCGGCGGCCTCAGCCGCCGCGTCAGCGTGGCCGGCACCTGGTACGACGTGACCGCCCTGAACAACGGCACGACCGAGTTCTACGCGTTCCGTAACAACGTCTGGGAGCGCGCCAACCCGACCGGCAACCTGCTCAAGACGCTGCAGGCCGAAGCCGCCGCCATGCGCGGCACCACCGTCCCGACGACTCCCACCACCCCGACCACGACGACCCGTCCGCCCGAAGCCGCCCCGACCGGCGGCGAAACCGTCGGCCGCCGCGAGCCCATCCAAGCCATCTCCGGCGGACTCAACCGTTCGGTGAACATCGGTGGCACGTGGTACGACGTCACGGCGAACTTCAACGGCACCACTGAGTTCTACGTCAATCGCGGAGCCGGTTGGCAGCCCGCCAACCCGACCGGCAACCTGCTCAAGACGTTGCAGGCCGAAGCCGCCACCATCCGTTTGGACGCCCGTTACCGTCCCACCGGGGTACCCACGACTCCGACGACCACCCCGACCACCACCGTCCGCCCGCCCGACACCGCCCCGACCGGCGGCGAAACCGTCACCGCGCGCCAGCCGGTGGATACCATCCCCGGTGGACTCAGCCGCCGCGTCAGCGTGGCCGGAACCTGGTACGACGTGACCGCCATGAACAACGGCACGACCGAGTTCTACGCCTTCCGCAACAACGCTTGGCAGCGCCAGAATCCGACCGGCAACCTGCTCAAGACGCTGCAGGCCGAAGCAGCTCTCCTCCGTGGCGGCACCACCCCGACCACCACGCCCGAGCGCCCCGTCACGCCCACCACGCCGGACCGCCCGGCTCCGGTGGCCGAAGGTCGTAACGCCACCGAGCGTGCCGTGAACACGGTGCTGGCTCTGCGGTTCCCGGAGGGCGTCTCGTTCGCCCCGAACCGCGCGAACATCGAGCGCTACATCGCCAACAACCACGTCGAAGATCCCGCCAACTTCGCCCGCCACATCGCGGCCGCCGCCGAGAACCTGCGCGTCGCCATCGGCGCCCGTTCCGGCGACAGGGGAACCGTGACCGTCGAGGGTTCGCGCCTGGCATACGCCAGCCGGTCCGGTGACCTGCGGTTGGTCGCCAACGCGCAGTTCGTCCTGCGTTCGACCGGCGGCAACAACTACGTCATCGACCAGGGACCGTCGTCCGGCACGGAAGTCCGCTTCTCGCCGAACGGCCCGAACTTCCTGAACGGCGACCAGCAGCGCCAGACCGCCAACTACGATGTCTTCGAGATCCCGGCTCCGGGTGGCGGCACCGCGCTGTACATGTACGGCCGCGACGGCAGCCTGCGCCAGGTGCTTGTCGGCAACGCCTCCGGCGGAAGCTTCTCGCCGTCCGAGGTCCGCTCCTACAGCGGTCAGGGCGACCCCAGGAACCCGCGCCCCAGCGTCATCCGCGCCTTGTCGCCGACCACCGTTCGCCTGCCGTCGCGCGACGGAGCTTCCGGCACCGCCGATTACCGCCTTTCCACCGGCACGCATTACGTCCCGGAAACCGGCGAGCCGGTCCGTTCCTACGCCGAAGCCACCGATCCGTCCGGCAGCCGCCAGGCCCGTCGCAGCGAGTACCGCCGCCTGCTGAACGCCGGCCGCACATCGGAGGCCGCCGACATGAAGCGCCAGCTCGACGCCGAACTGAACGCCAACCTAGACAGCGTCCGCGGCTGGATGCGCAACTTGGTCACCGCTTGCCGCGGCAACCCCAAGGCCATGACTGAAGCCGTCACCGGCGTCATGACGTTCACCGCCCGCACCACCGGCGAGGGCATCGGCACCGTTTCGGGCCGCGACCGCGTGGACCGCGGAGCCGACCTGCAGAGCCCAGAGCTCACCGTGTTCCTCGGAGGCGGCCACTGCAAAGACTTCGCCTTCCTGCTGCAGCACCTGTGCACCATGGGTGAACAGCAGTATCCCGGCACCGGAGGCGCACGTACGCTGGTCCTTGCCACGCACGACACGCACTCGTCCACGTATTACGTCCAGCAGGTTCCCGGCGGATACCGCCTGGTCAAAA
>CAYSWB010000028.1:4003-15819 GCA_964434575.1 uncultured Candidatus Peribacteria bacterium
CACTCGTCCACGTATTACGTCCAGCAGGTTCCCGGCGGATACCGCCTGGTCAAAATGCACGTCCTTGGGTACGAGGAAGGCCCCGTTGTCGGCAGCGCGGAAGAGGCGATCGGCCAGGTGTGGGAGCGCAGCCGCAGCAGGCATGCCACGGCGTTCGACCATGCCCGCGCGCTCGGCGACCGCAACGCACCGGCTGGCGAAGGCGTGGTGGTGTTCGACGCGCCGGCCAGCCCGACCGCCAACGAGGCGAGCTTCGGTTACAACCGCTACAACGAAGTCGCCGCGTATCTCACGCGGCCCATGCGCTAAGCGTTCCGGAGCGCCCCATTCCTTCCTCCGGAGGTCTGTTTCGTGGTATACTGTAGAGGAATACCCATACTCACACTCCCATGAACGCTTCCACGTTCCGCGACAAGGTCAGCACTGCCGGCTTCATGCCGCGCGCGCTGGTGCAATACCTTGTGTCCATCGCCGAGACGCTCAAGCCCGACGTGCGCGAGCGCATTGCCGGCAAGATCGACGCGGCCGCCGGCAAGATGCTCGAAGCGGCCAAGCGCGCCGCCGATTCCATCTCCGCCCTGGAGACCAAGGCCAAGAAGAGCAAGTAAGGCACGACCCGACACCAACACCACGTTCCACACGCCACCATGCATATGCAGTTCTCCGAATCCCGGATGCTCGCCCAGCGCTCTCCCGACGCGCGCGGCCCCGAGCTGCCGTCTTCCAATGACCTGCGCGCGATGATGTCCCGCATCGAGACGGGCGTTTCCGACATGGTCCGCAGCGCGCTGTCGCCGGAAAACCGCCGCCAGTTCAATCAGATCGTGGAAAGCTTTGGCAAGGAGTTCAACCAGGTGAAAGACCAGTTCATGTCGGAAATCCGCCGCGAGATCCCCAACATCCGCAGCTACCTCCGCCTCGGCGGAACATACGGTCCGCGCGCCGGACGGTATGAGTACGACCGCGCCGGACAGACGCTCCGCGACCTGGAGCGCCGCCCTGCCACCCCGTACCGCCTGCCGGTGGAGGGTGACGGTTTCGCCAGCGTCGCCGTCGGCGGCGAAGACGGCACCGATTTCCTGGAGCTCTACGGCGACGGCGATGCGTCCATGTTCGAGGGCGACGCCGGTTTCAGCATCGATACCTCCGGCATGGTCGCGCTGCTCAACGAGGCGCGCACCATCAACCAGCGCCTCAACACGGACCGCACGCGCGTCCTCAATGAGTCGCTCGCCAAACTGGCGGCGTTGCGCACGGATGTCGAGCGCGACGAATCCGCCGTGACCCCGGCCCGCACCGAGACGCCGGTTTCCACCGCGACTCCGCGCACCGAGACGGCCGCCGAACCCGGCGTGACCGTGGACCCCGCCACCGGCGAGCGCCGCGTGGGCAACGTGCCGCTGCGCCCGGGCGAGACCCCGGACCAGCTCCGTGCGCGTCTGAACGAGGAACTCGCTTCCGCCCAAAAAGCCTTCAACGAACAGCGCGACCTGGTTCGCAAACTCGTTGCAGAAAGCGCTTCTGAGGAGCGCATCAAGCCCGAGCGCGACAAGCTCCGTGAACTGCAGTTGGCGCTTACCGCTGTCGAAGGGCAGATCAAGGGGCTCGAGGGTCTTGCTCAGCCTGACCGCACGTAACCAGGTTGCCGGGCATGTCGAAACTGTGGGGGAGCACCACAGCTTCCTCGTTAGAGGTTAGAGGTTGAGGTTGTTGTCACAGGTACCGGTAGTAGCTCCAGCCGCAGCGGCAGGTGTAGATCAGCATGCCCGTGTCGGGGCAGTACCGGATCGTCCCGCAGAGCCGCTGGTAGCGCCACGCGCTGTCGTAGTAGTAGCTGCCGACATAGTCGTAGCCCCGCTTGAGGTGCGTGGTGCCCGTATTCACGGTCCACGTGTACCCCCACGAGTCCACGAACGTCTCGGAACGGGTGCCGGTCGAGGCCCACGACTTGACGTAGATGTTGTAGTCGCTCGCGGTGGTGTAGGTCTTCACCGTGGCGAGGCTCCACGCCGGGCTGTCGTAGTAGTAGTACCCGGAGTAGTAGTACTGGGCCTTGGCTTCGGTCGGGGTCGTGAGGGTGGCCAGCCCTAGCACGATCGCCATGTAGATCGGTTTCATCGGATCGAGTTCCTTTTCTGGTAGTTCACCCGGGCTCGCGCCCGGGTTTCTGGTTGTGGATTGCTCCCCCAACACACCCTGCTTCGTCTAAACCACTGTCTCCCCCGCTCGCGCGGCAGTGGTTCACACGTAGCGTGATGCGGTAGGGGACCCTGGTGGGGCGCCTCTGTCGGTCCGGGGCCTCTGCAGGCTCCCGGAAGGCGTCCCCGTTTGCAAAACAGGGTGGTTGGAGGACTTGCCCAAGCGCAAAAGCACCGGGGCTGATGGTGTGAAGGACCGGAAACTGACCCAGAGTACCAGAATTTCACTGAATGTCAATTATGCCTGACATGCCAAAACCAGGCTGGAAAGGCCGTATTCTGGCCCGGGGGTTTCCAGAAACGGCATTCTTCTGCTATACTGATCTGATTCCTCACACCAACACCATGTCCGCAGCCGCCTTCCGCGCCAAAATCCAGACCATGACGTTCATGCCCCAGGCACTCATCCAGTACCTGGCCGCGGGCGCCGACGCCATGACGCCCAAGGACCGCGAGAGCACGCTCAACAAGTTCGGCCGCGCCGCCACGCTGGCCACGGCTGCCATGCGCAAAGCCAAAGACCGCGTCGCCGGCATCGGCGCGTAAGACAGCCTCTTCCTTTTTTCGACCATGATGCACTTCAACTTCAGCGCCGAGAACCGTCTCCTCAGCCAGCGCGTGGATACCCCGCGCGACAACGTGGAGTCCGAGGAGAACATCGACGCGTACATGAACGAGCTGCGCGAGCTGACTTCCCAGCTGCGCCGCGTGTACGGCGACCAGTCGGTGGGGGATGAGGGCCGCGAGGCAGCCCGCGCCGCGGTGCGCGAGGGCGAAGAGAGCGTGGATGCCATCCGCACGAACCTGTTCGAAGACCTGCGCAAGTCCGGGCTGATCCCGGGCTTGTCGCGCTACCTTCGCCTGGGCGGCGACTACCCGTCCGTCGAAGGCGGTCTGGGCTGGCAGCCCGAGAGCGGCCGCCTGACCTTCGACGCGTCCGCGTATCCGGATTTCACCGGAGGCGATTTCGCCGACGGACGCTCGTACTCGCTGGATGATCCGGGTGCCGACCGCACGTTCAGCGCCTTGCTCGGCACGCCGGGCGAGGTGAGTTTGGTCAGCCTGTTCGGCCCGCATGCCGACGAACTCCTGCCGTATACCGAAAACGAAGAGCCCTTCTACGTCGCTCCCACCGGCCTGTACCCCAGCCCGCTGGCCATGCTGTCGCCGGAATACAGCTCCGAGCGCAGCCGCGTCCGCGAGGACACGGAGACCGGCCTGGATGCCCTGCGCCGCCGCGTGCGTCCGTATGGCACCCCGGGCGTGGACGGCTTCCCGCCGGCTCCGCCGCGCGACGAGGAAGAGACTTCCACCACCCGCACCCCGCGTCGCACCGGCACTCCGGGCCGCGATGGTTTTCCGGCTGCACCGCCCGCTCGCGAGGAAACGGCGACGCGCCGCACGCCGCGAACGCGGCCCGCGGAGCCGGCTCGTCCGGAAACGTCCGCTGTTGCACGATTGGAGGATGAAATGGCCAAAACGCGCCGTGACATGGATGCCGCCCGCCGCGAAGTCGCGGAGACTCGTCGCTTGCCGCCTTCCACGGACCGCACCGCACGATTGACCCGGCTGGCCGAACGCATGGAGAACATGGTCGGTCGCATCGAGACCTTGGAACAGGAGATCAGGAAATTGCGCGGAGCAATTTCCTGAACGCGGACTCGCGAAAACCCGCCAGCCACCCTCTCGGGCAACTGACGGGTCACGCTGTGGGGGAAGAGAATCAGAAATCAGGCTGCTGGACGGTCGCCTACTTGGTCACTAGCACCCACGTGCTGGAGGTGTCCACGTAGACGTGCAACTTGTCGGTGACGTAGGTGAAGACCTGACGCTTGAGGATGCCCGGCTCCCGCACATAGATGTAGGTCGGAGGCTCCGACTTATACACGGTGCGGTACTCGGTGATCTTCAGCGGCGGGCGCTTCTCCAGCGTCGTGACGCGGCTCTCGACCTTCGTGACGCGGGTGTCCAAGTCCTTGGTCTTCTTGTCGGTCTTGGCCTTGTCGCCCTTCAGCGTCGCCACGTCGGCCTTCAGGGTCTTCACGTCGTCCTCGACGGCCGACAGGCGCTTGTCGAGCTTGTCCAGCGCGGACTCGATGCGGTCCAGCGGGTCCGTCGGCGGGGGTGGCGGGGGCAGCTTGCCGCCCTTGGCCGGGGCCTGCGCGTAGGCCGCGTTGTTGTTGGTGGCCAGCGTGCACATGCACGCGGCGAGGAACAGCACGATCAGGCTCGTGCGGGCCATCTTGGTCGGGGTCATGGTAGCTCCGGTTCGTGGTGCAAAGTTCGGGAAACCGCGTGTGTGCACCGTGCGCACGCGGTCAAGAATCAGAATCGATCAATCGCTGTGTCCCCCACAGCATTCCTACCCGCCGCATGTAAAGCGACTGGCAGGAAATTACGGGGGACACGGTTTCCGGTGCTGCCAAGGAGCCTTTTATGCCGTTTTCACGGTTATTGAATAATAAAACAATTTACTATATATGTCAATATCAAGAACTTGGCTCAAACTAGCCATCAAGACGGCGTTTGTAGAGAAAAACAGGCTTCACCATGTTTTCCGCGCATTTTGCGTGGGAATTTCTATCCGAACCCTTGGACGCGGCCGTCCGCTCCGGTAGACTCCGCGCGATGGCAAGTTTGATCCTCGCAGACGGCACGGTATTCCGTGGCCAGTCGTTTGGCGCGAACGTCGATACCGACGGCGAAGTCGTCTTCAACACCGGCATGGTCGGCTACCCCGAATCCATGACCGATCCGAGCTACCGCGGGCAGATCCTCACCTTCACGTACCCGCTCATCGGCAACTACGGTGTGCCGACCGAGGAGAAGAACCAGTGGGGCTTTTCCAAGAACTTCGAGAGCGAGAACATCCACGTCCGCGCGCTCATCGTCAGTTCCGAGAGCCGCGAGTACAGCCACTTCACCGCCGTCAGTTCGCTGCACAACTGGATGCAACACCACGGCATCCCGGGCATCTCGGGCATCGACACCCGCGCGCTCACCAAGAAGCTGCGCGAGACCGGCGTCATGCTCGGCCGTATCGTCCAGGACGACTCCAAGACCGACCCGGGCGTGATCCCGGATCCGAACCTGGACAACCTTGTCGCCGAAGTCAGCTGCAAGGGCGTGGAAACCTACGAGCCCGAGACCGGCAACCCCGTCGCCACCATCGTCGCGTTCGACTGCGGCATGAAGCGCAACATCATCCGCAGCTGGCTGAAGCGCGGCGTGCGCGTGCACCGCGTGCCCTGGAACTACGACCTCACGAAGAAGGAGCTGACGTACGACGGCATGTTCGTCAGCAACGGCCCCGGCGACCCGAAGGTCTGCAAGGAGACCATCGCCCAGATGAAGTGGGCGGTGGAGCAGGGGATCCCGACGTTCGGCATTTGTCTGGGTAACCAGCTGCTGGCGCTCGCGCTGGGCGGCGACACGTACAAGCTGAAGTACGGCCACCGCGGTTGCAACCAGCCGTGCGTGGAGTGGAAAGACGGCGCCGAAACCGACCGCTGCATCATCACGTCGCAGAACCACGGTTTCGCCGTGGACCAGGCCAAGTTGCCCAAGGGCTGGCACGTCTGGTGGACCAATGCCAACGACCAGACGGTGGAAGGCATCCGCCACGAATCCGGCAAGTACTTCTCGGTACAGTTCCACCCCGAAGCCACGCCGGGTCCGGAGGACGCGAACTATCTGTTCGATGAGTTTTTGAAGGTGCTGAAGAAATAGGGATTCACGAGAATCAGGTGAAACAGAGGAGTCAGGGGATCGTCATTTTTTGTTCTCCTGTCTCCCCTGAATCCGTTCGCCATGTGATAAACTTCGAGAGAGGTTCGTTTTCTCATTCCATGGCCGTCCCCACGTTCACCATCGCCTGCACCCAGAAGAAGCTCGTCGCTCCGGGCGTGTATGAAATCCGTTTCAAGAAGCCCGAGGGATTCGCGTTCAAGGCCGGGCAGTTCGTGCTGTTCGACGTCCCGCTGGTGTCGGACCCCGCAAACATCCAGCCGCGCGCGTATTCGCTGGCGTCCACGCCGGACGAGCCGGACATCCTCCTGTGCATCAAGATCCTTCCCGGCGGCCGTACCAGCACCTGGATCGAACAGGCGCTGGAGCCCGGAACCACGATCGTCATGAAAGGACCGTTCGGGGTGTTCACGCTGCAGCCCGCAAAGACATCCAAGGACTACCTGTTCATCTGTACCGGCGCCGGCGTCGCGCCGTTCCGCGGCATGATCAAGCACGCGCTGGAGTCCGGCGAGAAGCGCAACATGGACCTCATCTTCGGCGCTCGTACGAAAGCCGACCTGTTTTGGATCGACGAATTCTCGGAGCTTTCCAAGCAGTATCCGAACTTCTCCTTCCATGCATCCCTGACGTCCGGCGAGGAAGACTGGCATGGCCACCGCGGCCGCGTGCAGATCATGGCGCCGCAGGTCATGGCCGGACGCGAGCAGAACACGGCCGTGTACATTTGCGGCGCGCCCGACATGGTGAAGGATGTCAAAACGCACTGCCTGGAGCAGTGGGGGATTCCCAAGGCGGACGTGCACGCGGAGGGGTATATTTAGGGCGACAAAGACGACAAGGACTTCAAAGAAATCAACGAGGCTGACATCCGGCTACACGGATGCACCCGCTCCTTGTCGTCTTCGACTTCCCGCTACCCCGGCAGCTTCATCTCACCGGTTTCGATCATCTGCAGCACCTTCGGGAACCATTCTTTTTCCAGCGCCTGCACGCGAACCTTCAGCGTATCGACGGTGTCGCCCTTCAGGACCGGGCATTCTTTTTGCAGGAGCGTCGGGCCGGTGTCCACGCCTTCGTCGATCAGATGGATCGTCATGCCCGACACCGTGTCGCCGGCCGCCAGCACCAACTCGTGCGCGTGGTCGCCTGGGTGCTTGGGCAGTAACGCCGGATGCACGTTGAGGATGCGGTTGCGCCACTGCGACACGAACCACGGCGACAGGATGTACATCCAGCCCATGCAGGCGATCAGCGTCCGCTCGTCGCCGCCCAAAGCGCGGATCGCCGCGTCCACGCGTTTGTCGTATTCCTCGCGCGGTTCGCCTTTCTTGCGCGGCACGATCTGCACCGCAAGCCCCGCCGTCTTGGCGGTCTGCACGCACGTGCGCTCCGCCTTGTCCGCCACCAGTCCCAGGCACGTCGCCGTCAGCGAGCCGTCCTTCATGCGCTCCAGCGTGGAGGCGAAGACGGTGCCGCGGGATGAACAGAGGACGACGAATTGCATGGCGCGATCTTAGCGGGACTTCCAGAGGATGTCGCGGAACAGGTCTTCCTCCGGCTCGATGCCCGGGACCCAGCCGCAGAAGTCGGTGAGCGTCAGGCCGTGGCCGCGCACGGCGGCGGCCGGCGTCTGCTGGGCGGTGTTGCCCATCACGTAATTGGCCGCGATGCACAGCTGGTCGGCCACCGCTTCGCGGGTCATGCGGAAGGTTTTGCCGAACAGGTCCGATGTTCCCATGTGGTCGACAAGCGGGTCGATGCCGCAGGCGGTCAGCGCGAACGCGATCACGCCCAGCCGCGCCGGCATGCAGCATGAATCCCCCAGGATGACGGCGACCTTCTTGCCGGATTTCCCGCGGACGTCCGCCGCCAGCTTCCTGGTGGATGCCACCGGGTCCAGCGGCCAGCCGATCGCGTATCCTTTGATGACGTTGCTCAAATCCAGGCCCGCGTTGGCCGACAGTAGCGCCCCGACCGGGAAGCCGTCGGGCTTCAGGTACGTGAACATGGCGTGCGGGCAGCTGCCGCCCACCCAGCCGTTCATGCGCGTGGTTTCGTCCAGCACCGCCTGGCGGAACTCGGGTGTCTGGCCGCACTTCTTGCTCCACTCCACGGCCTCGGCTGTGGGTTTGATCTTCGACAAATCGATCGCCGCGCCCTCGCACGTCGCCATCGCTTTGGACGACACCACGACCACGTCGCCGTCTTGGAGCACGCCCGAAGCGGCGATGATCGACGCGAAGTCGTCACCCGTTTTTAGCACCGCCGTCTTGATGGGGAGGATCTCCATGCGTGACGGGATCATACGCCGAAACACGGTGATGGGGGATTCCAGGACTTCCCGCTGGACTCCGATTTCAGAAAAGATGTGCGTGCCTGCAAGATCGGAGTCATGGAGTCCAAGGAGTCCTGGAGTCTTACTCGGTGGGCACCCACAGCTTGGTCTGGGCGACGTTCTGGAACAACAGGCTGCGGTCGTGGCGCTCTTCGGTCTGGATGTCCACGCTCGTCACGCGGATGGATGCCGTCTGGCCCGACGGGCTGTGGAAGGTGATCTCGTCGGGGACCTGCGTGGTCTTGAGCGTCATGCCCATCTTGGCCGGAATGGTCCACTTCACGAAACCGAACTCGGGATCGCTCTGCACCACCAGCCAGATGGAACCGCCGCGGACTTCGGTGCGCTCCCATCCTTCGGGCAGGCTGACTTCCAGCGGGAAGGTGGAGGTGTTGTTCACTTCGATGTGTCCGAGCATGCCTTTGCGCGCCACCAGCATGTCCACCGCCGTGGGCGCGTCGTGCTCCAGTCCGATGTCCACCGCGACGATCGTCGGGTCTTTGGCGGTGCCGAGCGCGGCCGAGAAGATGTTGCGGTCCACCACGCCGAGCAACGCAAGCAGCGCCATCGCCGAAACTGCGATGCCGATCTGCATTCCCAGGTTCCATCCGGTCACCTTCTGCACCATGCGCTTGGCCGTGGAACGTCGCGCGGAGGTCTTCTTGGCGGAGCGGCGGCGGACGGCACGAGGAGACATTGCTCCGCATCCTAGCGAACTCGAACTTGCTTCGTTATCGTTTTCTGTTGCGGTGTGCCGAGTCTAAGTGTGGAATCTCCTCCGGATGTGGAAAACTCGGGATTTTTCAATATTTTTCCGGGCCGCATTCTGCTATACTGATCAAGTTATGGATTTCAACCCGCACTCACTCCACCAGATCCTCGTCCGCATCCGCGAACAGATGCGTTGTCCGCAGTGCGGAACCCGCGTGCAGGTGGACTTTCCGTCGATCAAAATCGCCGGCGACGACTTCATGCTCCTGCAGCTGAAGTGCGAGAGCTGCAGCGCGTTCATCGTGTTGCACGTGAACCTCACCGAGAAAGCCAAGGTCATCGACACCATCGTCGACGACGGTCGCAAGAACGCTTCCTCCCAACTCACGCTGGACGAAGACGAAATGGCCACGCTCCAGAAAGCCCTCACCGCGTACGACGGCTCCTTCGAGAAGATGTTCAAGGAGATGCCGAAGCAGCCCGCTTCCGACGAACCCAAGCTGCTGGGCGGCGACGGGCCGAGCGCGATCGTCTAAACAGCGACCGTCCAAACATACACACGCATACCAATGGGCATCACCGAACCCGCTCCGCCGGACGACGAGAATCTGTTCGATCCGCCGGCCAACGTCGTGCGGACGCCGGAAGAGTGCCAGCGCGCGTTCCAGGCGTTTTTAGCCGAACACCCCAGCAACTTTTCGCCAGACCAGGAAAGCGCGTACGCCGAAATGCTCACGCAGTACGGCGAGTACCTTGGCTTGCCCGTCGACCCAGCCGCCCTGCCGCGGATCATCTGCTGGTCGCAGTACTCGAGCTTGCCGAATGGATACATCCTGGACGTGAACGCGATCGGTTTCCATCCGGAAAAAGCGCGGAACGGCGAAACGGTGGGGGAGGAGTACGGCCACTACCTCCGTGAGCAGGCCGCACCCGGCGGCAGGGAACATCTCACCCATGAATTCTTCGGCTTCCTCAGCAGGCGTTTGTTTTATCGCTTCCTGCAGACCGGCGACCGCGAACCGCTGCGGAAACTCTTGTTTGCCACGGATGCCGAGCCCGTCCTTGGTGATGATGACCTGAAGAGCACCATGGCGCGCATCCACGGGTACCGCGCGGACCTGGAGCACATGTACGAGACGATGGTCCTGCGCGGCGAACGGAGGGACGGCGATGCCGAACAAGTGGCCGAGACCCGGCGGGTGTACGCCAGCGAATTGCAGCACCACCGCGGCTACCGCTTCGCGTCCCAGGTCGACTTGGACCGCATCCACGACTGGCCGGCCTTGTTCCGGTTGCCCGAACAAGAGGTGCGGAAGCGGTTCTTTACGGATGAGCCGGATTATTCGGGGTTGTAAAAGGATTCAGAGGAAACAAAGGATTTTTGTCGTTCTCCTGACTCTCCTGTTTCCCCTGACTCCCTGCATCCGCAAGTTTGTCCAAAATCGACTTGAACCTGCGTCTTCTTTCCGTATACTGCAGCCACAATCTTCGGAGTTCCCCCAGTGATTCAGACGATCACCCCGGGGGCGCTGCGATCGTTCGTGTGCCATTTTCCCCGCCAGGGGAGCCACGAATTCCATCTTCTTCCTCCTCAGTCGTATGGCGTTCACGCCCCGCACTTCCGACTCCTTCGATGCCGTCGCGCTCAGCGTCGCCAGCCCCGAGGACGTCATCACCTGGTCCCGCGGCGAGGTCACTAAGCCCGAGACGGTGAACTACCGCACCCAGCGTGCCGAACCCGATGGGCTCTTCTGCGAGCGCATCTTCGGTCCCACGAAGAACTTCCAGTGCTTCTGCGGCAAGTACAAGGGTATCCGCTACAGCGGCGTCATCTGTGAGAAGTGCGGCGTGGAAGTCACCCGCTCCATCGTCCGCCGCGAGCGCATGGGCCACATCAACCTGGCCGTCCCCGTCACGCACATCTGGTTCCTCCGCAGCTCGCCGTCCCGCATCGGACTGCTGCTGGACCTCTCCATCAAGACGCTCGAACAGATCGTCTACTTCTCGGCGTACATCGTCGTGAACGTCGAAGAGGGCGGCAAGGCCCAGGCCGAAAAGGAGTTGTCCGGTGAAATCGAGGCCCGCCGCGGCCAGGTGAAGCGCGAGCACGAGGAGGCTCTCGCCACGCTGAAGTCCGGCGACGCCACCCGCGACCAGCTCGACGCGCTCGACAAGAGCACCGCCGAGAAGCTCGAGACGCTGAAGTCCAACTACAAGGTCGCCTTGGAGGACCTGCGCAACCTGCGCGTGGGAGCCGTGCTCTCGGAGCTGAAGTTCCGCGAGATGAACATGAAGTTCGGCCACCTGTTCCGCGCCGGCACCGGCGCCGAGTCGCTGCGCGAGATCATCACCGCCATCAACTACGACAAGCTCATCGAGGAGCTCGGCAAGGAGCGCCTGCAGTCCAGCGGCCAGCGCCTGAAGAAGGTCATGAAGCGCCTGAAGCTGGTGCAGTCCCTCAACCAGGCCAACATCAAGCCCGAGTGGATGGTGCTCACCCGCATCCCGGTCATCCCGCCCGACCTGCGCCCCATGGTGCAGCTGGACGGAGGCCGTTTCGCCGCATCCGACCTGAACGATCTCTACCGCCGCGTCATCAACCGCAACAACCGTCTCAAGAAGCTCATGAGCATCGGCGCCCCGGAAGTCATCTGCCGCAATGAAAAGCGCATGCTGCAGGAGTCCGTGGACACCCTGCTCAACAACTCCGCACGCGCCGGCAAGGCGCTCTTCACCGCCGGTGACCGCCGCAAGCTCCGCTCGCTGTCCGACATGCTGAAGGGCAAGCAGGGCCGCTTCCGCCAGAACCTGCTCGGCAAGCG
>CAYSWB010000029.1:0-11912 GCA_964434575.1 uncultured Candidatus Peribacteria bacterium
GCCGTCTGGCCTACGCTCCACGCGCCTCGTACTCCTAAATTTCTTCGAAATTTTTCACGGAGTACTTCGGCGGGAGCGTAACGGCACCGGCCAGATGCGCGACACTGCCCGCCGTGTCCAACAACCAGACAAGAACGAAGGGCATGTGGCGAGATTCAGGACTTCGGGGAAGTGCTCAAGCCACCAAGGGGTGGTGCGCAATGAGCTCGGGGGTGTGCGGTCTGCGCGCCGGAGCGATCACGCGGAGAGCGCGCGTGGTGGCCCATTGCGCGCGCTTTCTTGGCCACTTCTTTGTCGCGCACAAAGAAGTGGCAGAAGAAACTCACGGGAACATTGGGGGCATCAATCATCGCCGCAACGAGTGACCTTGGAGTCTTCGGCGTCCTTTTGTATGCTCCGTTCATGGAAAAGCTCCTCAACGACCTAGGTCCCGTCTGCGCCGTCATCGGCGCCCAGTGGGGCGACGAAGGAAAGGGAAAGGTGATCGATATTCTGGCCGGACACTACGACGTCATCGCCCGCGCCTGCGGAGGCGCAAACGCCGGACACACCATCGTGGTGGGCGGTAAGAAGCACGTGTTCCACCTGCTGCCGGCCGGATGCCTGCATGAAGGAAAGCCCGTCGTGCTCGGCGCCGGCATGGTGATCCATTTGCCCACCCTGCTGCAGGAAATCGACACGCTCAAGCAGGCCGGCATCCATATTCTGGACCGCCTGCACTTGTCGGGCAGCGCGCATGTCGTGTTCGACTTCCACAAGCTCATCGACGGCGCGATGGAGGAACGCCGCGGCGACGACAAGATCGGCACCACCAAGCGCGGCATCGGCCCGGCGTACATGGACAAAGCCGCTCGCAGCGGCGTGCGCCTGAACGCGCTGCGCCGTTTAGACGAGCGCGGACTGAAGGACATGCTGGAGGCCAAGGCCAAGGAGCTGAAAGCGATGTACGGCGTGGCCGTGGACGTGAAACTGGAAGCCGAGCAGATGCACGCCGCCGCCGCACTGCTGCATAACCGCATCGTGGACGCACCGCAGTTCCTGTCGGCCATGCTCCAGTCCAAGCGCTCCATTTTGGTCGAAGGCGCACAGGCAACCCTGCTCGATATCGACCACGGCACGTACCCGTTCGTCACCAGCAGCTCCACCACCGTGGCCGGAGCGCTGCAGGGACTGGGGCTGCCGCCCAGCGCGCTGACAGGCAGCGTGGGCGTGGCCAAGGCGTACTGCACCCGCGTGGGTTCGGGCGCGTTTCTTACCGAAGCCGAAGAAGCGACAGGCAACCGCCTGCGCGAGCGGGGAGGGGAGTACGGCGCCACCACCGGCCGTCCGCGCCGCTGCGGCTGGTTGGACATCTCGGACCTGCGCTACGCCGCCATGCTCAACGGCTTTACGTGCTGGAACATCACCAAGCTCGACGTGCTGGACGACGAGGACCAGGTGCCGGTGGCGATGGGCAAAACCAGCGACGAGCAGCCTGCCTACGAAAACCTGCAGGGTTGGAAATCCTCCACCTTCCGCCTGCAGCAGGAAAAAGAGCTGCCGGAGGAGGCGAAGAAGTACATCGATTTCATCGAGACGCAGACATCCGTACCCGTACGTCTGATCGGCACCGGACCCGGCCGCGAGGACATGATCGTGCGGTAGCCGCCAAGCGGCAATTCGGGTACCGTCGGGAGTGCTTTGACGTTCTTCAGACGCCTCCTGAACCGGCCGGCCGCTCCGCCAGCGCGCGTGCCCCGCGACAGCCCTCTGACGGTGGTGCTCACCAACTGGAAGCGCCCCGAAAACATGCGCAGGATCTTGGACGCCCTGGACGTCCAAACCGTCCGTCCGGCGATTTTTCTTTGGAACAACGGCGAGCCGTTCGATGACCCGCGCATCGACTGGAACGTGCGGTCGTCATGGAACGCGGCCTGTTGGCCGCGCTGGTTCCTGGCCGGACTGACCGGCAGCGAGTTCACCGGCGTGATGGACGACGACCTGCTGCCGGCGGACGACCGGGTCTTCGAGGACCTGCTATGCGCACTGAAAGGGGCTCCGCCGAAGACCGTCACCGGCGCGTTCGGGATCAAACTGGACCCCGCCAAGGAGTACCTGCAGGGCTTGCACATGACATCGCAACCGGGCGGCGACCTGGCGACCGACGTGGCGAAGGGCCGCTTCGCATTCCTGCGCACCGCCGACCTGGCGCACGTCGCGCTGCAGCCGTCGAACGGACGCGACACGCTGATCTGCGACGATATCATCGTGTGCGGCACGCTGGCCGGTGGACGCCCCGGCCGCCACGTCCTGGCATCCGTCCTTGCGGGCCGCCTGACCGAACTGCCGTGCGAGCACGCGCTGTGCAAGCAGCCCGACCATTTCGCCCACCGCGAATCGGCGCGGCGACGCTGCTTCTCGTGCTGATGCTCCCGCTCTTCTTGCGCCGCCGGCGCCCGCGGCTGCTGGTCACGCACGCGTGGCTGCGCGGCAACCTCGGCGACCTGTGCATATGCGAGCAGCTGGTCCGCGGACTGCGCGAGCGGGTTCCCGGGGCCCGGATCGACTTGGTATCCGTTCCGGCGGGCGACTGGCGTGGCGGATCCCACCTGCGCGGCTTGTGCGATTCCTACGGCGAGCACGGATTCGACACCGATCTCTCGGACGTGTTCCGCGAGTTCGACGCGGTCATCGTCGCGCCCGGCGGCGGACTGCAATCTCCGGACGACGCTCGCGGCGCGGCCATGCTGCGCGACGCAGCCGCATGCGCGGCCATGGGCATCCGTCACGCGTTTGCAGGTCATTCGCTGCATCCGTCATTCGACACCTCGCAGGCCGCCAAGAGCTTCTTTGTGGCGCGCGAACCGGAAAGCCACGCCCTGCTGCTGCGACGTGGGCACCGCGTCGCGCGTTCGGCCGACCCAGCCTGGCTGCGGCCCATGCCCGCCCGCGCAAGCCAACGGTCTGGCACGCTGCTGTTCCTGCGGCACAACCACGTCCACAACGCGCGCTTGGAACGCAACGAGCTGACGCTGGACGGAAAGATGATGAGGCTCCATGCGGAACCACTGACGCTGGCCAGCTCGGACCCGCGACGCGACGGGCACACGCTTCGCCGGCTGGCCTCGGAGTGGGGAATCGCGTACGAGCCCAGCGAAACGCTGGAACACCTCCTGGCGCTCATCAACCGCTCGGCGCACGTGATCGGCGACCGGTACCATCCGGTGATCTTCGCGCGCATGCTCGGCGTGCCGGCTACCTATGTCCGCCAGGACCACAGCCTGCGCGACCTGGGGCTGCAGACCATGCTGGACGGCCATACGGTAGCGGAGTTGCAACGCATGGCGGTGCACGGCCTGGACGAACTGTGCGCGTTCGTCACCGGACGTTCGCTCTACCGTTAATCCAGCCTGAATCCGTCCGTGGTAAACTGCCCCGGTGCCGCTGACACGATACACATCGACGGTGTCGGAAACGCAGAAGAAGCGCTCGTTTGAAATGCGCATTTTCTTCCTCCACGGCCTGCTGCTCTGCGCGTGCGCCATCATCGTCGCGCGCCTCATCGATCTGCAGATCATTCAAGGCGCGACGTACCACCAGATCGCTCAGGCCCAACAATACGGCGGCGTGGTTCTGCCGGCCAAGCGCGGCGAAATCCTCTCCCGCAACAGCAAAACCGGCGAGACGAGCATCCTGGCCACGAACACGACGCTGGACCTGCTGTACATCGACCCGCTCACGCTCTGCAATGACCGCGCCTGCGTCTCGACGTCGGAATACGCCGCCATCGCAGACGCGCTGGCTGATTTGCTGGTCACCGCCGATTTCGACCGCGAATGCAGGGCCGGCAAACCGTCGTGTCCCGACGAACTGATCTCGCTGTACGAGGACGCATTCGACCCGATGAAAAAACCCATGGCCACGCTCAGCGGTGCGGTCATCGACGCGCCGGCCATGTCGGGCGGCATCGTGCTGAAAGACCAGGCCTACATCCCGGACGTCACCGAAGTCCGCCGCCGATTCGCCCGCGACGTGGAGGAGCGTATTCGCCAGACGCGCGTGACGTTCGCGCCGCTGCTGTACAGCGCGAACAAGATGCAGTTGGTCCAAGTGGCGCAGCTCAGCATCGCCGGCGTGTACGTGAACGAGGCCGATTCGTTGATTTACGCAAACCCCGAGCTCATCAACCAAAACGACATCTCGGCCATCTCGCGCCAGCTGTCGCCCATCTTGCTGCAGGACCCGGCCGTGCTGAAGCAGCGCATGATCCGCCGACCGCTGCGCTACGTCCCCATCATGGGACGACTGCCGCCCATGCTATCGATGAAACTCAAGGAGCTGAAACGCAAATCCGACGAGGATACCGACGCCAAGATCGCGGCGCTGCCGAAGGAGACCCGCAGCAAGCTGGCTCAGGGGGTCTTGGACCCGTTCCGTGCGGTTGCGCTGATTCCGGAGCACTGGCGTTTTTATCCGGACACGCAGATCGCATCGCACCTCACCGGGTTCATCAACGCGCAGCAAGAGCCGCAATACGGCATCGAACGCACGTTCGACTCCACGCTGAAAGGCCAGGAAGGACTCATCGCGTCGGTCAGCGACCCCTTCGGCGGGCAGATCGTGTCATCGGACCAGAAGTTCATCGACCCGCGCGACGGCAGCACCATCGTACTGACCATCGACCGGTTCGTGCAGAGCCGGGTGGAATCGTTGCTGGCTTCCATGGTCAGCAAGATCGACGCCGAGAGCGGTCAGGCGATCGTCATGGACCCGTACACCGGCCGCATCATCGCGCTGGCCAACGCGCCGCTGTTCGACAACAACGCGTATGCGTCCGTGTACGACAAGGAGACGGTGTACATCGACCCGGCCAAGGAGCCCGGCATCGTCATCGAGATCTTCGATCCGGTCGACAACAGCCGCGTGCTCAAGGCGTACCGAGAGGACATCACCATGGAAGGCCGCAAAAAGCTGTCGGCCGAGACGCAGGCCAAGCTCGGCGAGCTGGAGCAGCTCTACGACCTGCGCAAACTCACGCGCTACTACTATTACATCGGCGACAACAACCGCCGCGAAGTGTTCCCGACGGACAGGCCGCACGTGTGGCTGAAGTACAAGAACAACATCGGCGTCGGCTCGTACGTGAACCGCGCGGTGCAGGAGATCTACGAACCGGGATCGGTCATGAAACCCATCGCCATGGCCATCGCCATCGACCAGGGCGAAGTGGTGCCCGGCGACATCTACGACGACACCGGCCCGGTGAAGGTGGACGTGTTCACCATCAAGAACGCGTTGAACGCCTACTACGGGAAGGTGACGATGGTGGACTGCCTGGATTTCTCGATCAACACCTGCATGACGAGCATCGGCAAGAAGCTCGGCCGCAAATTGTTCCATTCGGCGCTGTCGCGGTTCGGTTTCGGCAACGTTACGGGCATCGAGCTGGATAACGAGCTACCCGGCGTGTTGAAGAGCTGGCGCGAATGGAACGACGCGCTGGTGCTGACGGCCTCGTACGGCCAGGGCATCTCGGTGACGCCGGTGCAAATGGTGACCGCATTCAGCGCGCTGGCCAACGGCGGCAAGCTGATGAAACCCACGATCATCGACGAAATCCGCCACGCCGACGGCACGGTGGACAAGCGCACGCCCACGGTCGTCGGACAGGTGATCAAGCCCGAGACGGCCGCAACGGTCACGGCCATGCTGGTAAGCGGCACCAAGAACGGCTTCGCCAAGGCCGGCAACGTGCTGGGGTACCGCATCGCCGGCAAAACCGGAACGTCGCAGATCGCCGGACCGGGCGGCAAGTACGAAACCGGCACCGGCTCGACCATCGCCACGTACGCCGGCTACGCGCCCATCGACCATCCCAAGTTCGTCATCCTCATCAAGCTCGACCGCCCCAAGAAAGACGACTTCGGTTCCAAGTCCGCCGCGCCGCTGTTCAAAGACATCGCCAGCTTCCTGTTCGAGTACTACGGCATTCCGCCGGACGAGAAATAAAACGCTTATGAAACAGGGGAGACAGGTGAGACGGGGATTCCCCTGATTCTCCTGTCTCCCCTGACTCTTTTGTTTCCGTTTATACCGGCCGCACGTTCGTCTCCAGCCACGTCTGCACCAGGCGGTTGAGTTCCTGGGTCTTCGGGTCGGTGAACCCGGAGGACATCAGCGAGTCGCGCAGCGCGGCGACGGTGACGATGTTGCGGGACACGGGCGGCGTCGCGCGCAGGGCGGTGAGGAACGCGTCCATGGCCGGCTCGATGGCCGGACGGTCGTTGGCCAAGAGCAGGAACTGGATGAGCGAGGCATGCAGGCCGAGGTTGCCCTGGTCGCGCGCGAGCTCCTCGCGGACGATGCGCACCACGCCGGCGTGGTCGGGCGGGTTGCGCTGCAGCAGGCCGTCCAGCTCGCCGTGGCGCAGCAGCAGGGCGACGTTGCCGTGGAGGGCGAAGCCGTTGCCGCCGGCCAGCACGTGCAGGTTCTGCACCTGTCCGGCGTCCATCGTGCGGATGGCGGAGGGGAGGGCGTTGCCGGCAGTGACGGAGGCGACCTGGTTGTAGAGGCGGGTGATGAGCTGCGCGTCGGTCTCGCCGGCGTTGGCGGTGGCCGTGAACAATCCGGCCTGGCCGATCGGGGCGTTGTTGGCATCCACGATGCCGCGGGTGGTGACCATCTTCAGCACGCGCTGTCCGCCGGTACCCGGCTCGAACCAGCCGCTGAAGACGTGGCCGCCTTCGGCGCGCAGGCGGAAGGTGTTTTCCGGCGTGCGCTGGGCGACGTTGCTGCCGAGACCCACGTTGAACGCGGCTTTGCCCTGCATGCGGGCGATATGGGTGGCGAAGAACGCGAGGTCCTCGCAGTCGCCGGAGATCTTGCCGTTGGCGTTGTACGTCGTCATGAACTGCAGCGGCGGCGTCCAGCTGTCGGTGTCCTGGATATTGTTGAGGTTGAGGATGCGAGCCGGCGTGCCGGGGCTGTTCTCGGCGTACTCGAACATGGCCTGCAGGAACTTGTTCCAGCGGTCGTCGGTCGTCAGCTGCTCGGCGAGGAAGCGGGCGTAGCCTTCGGGCGTGCCGAAGCGCTCGGCGGTGTAGCGGAACTGCTGGCGGATGCCCTCCGGGGTCGCCGGGAACTCGCCGGCGCGCAGGTCCACCGGCGCCGGAGTAGCCGGGGTGAGCGGGAGCCTGGGAGCGGCCACCTGCGTCTTGGCCGCGGCCTGATCCTCGGCGTTCTCTTCCTTGATCATTTCCTGGCGAAGCGCCTCCAGTTTCGACAGCGTCTCGTTGAAGACCTTGTCGCGCTGCTGGTCCAGCTGCGCGCTCTCTTTACGGAAGCCATCAAGCATGCTCGACACTTCCTGATCGGGCTCCTCGCGGAACGCCTCTTCGGCCTCGGGGCGGGTGCGAACGGCAGGAGGAAGGGTGCGGCGCACGTCTTCCACCAGGCTGCCGCGCACACGGTTGAAGTCGCGGCCGAAGGTGTCGACGGTGGAACGCAGGCTGTCGCGATCACGGCCTGTCAGGCGACCGAACAGGTTCCTGGCACGCTCTCCTAGGTTGGAGAACATGTCGCGGAACGGGCTGGTTTCGGGACCACGCGGTCCTTCGACATTCTGGGACAACAGACGGTGCTCGCGGAACATAGGGGTTTGGGTATGGGTTTCTCCTTATTATAGCCGAAAACGAAGGTTTTTGGAAGCCGCCGGCGGCTTCGGAGTCAGGGGAAACAGGGGATGCAGAGAAGCAGGTGAAACCTATGCTTCAGTCAAAACAAGCCATCTTCTGACTCTTCTGTTTCCCCTGACTCGCCTGAATCCCTATTTCACCGTCACGCTCTTCGCCAGGTTCCGCGGCATGTCCGGGTCCTTGCCGCGCAGCACGGCCAGGAAGTAGGCCAGGATCTGCACCGGGATGACGTTCACGATCGGCTGAGCGGGTCCGGCGTCCGGCACCTTGATCCACAGGTCGAAGACCTCGTTCTTTTCCGGCGCGACGCCGATGATGTACGCGCCGCGTGCCTTGAGCTCCATGATGTTGCTGATCATGTCTTTGGTGAACTCGTCCTTGCCCATGAGCGCGATGCACGGCGTGCCTTTCTCGATGAGCGCGATGGGTCCGTGCTTCAGCTCGCCGGCGGCGAAGCCCTCAGCGTGGATGTAGCTGACTTCCTGGATCTTGATCGCGCTTTCCAGGGCCATCGGGTAGTTCCAACCTTTGCCGATGATGTACATGTTGTTGTGGTTGTACACCTTGGCGGCGATGGACCGGATGTGCGAGATGTAGCGCGGGTTGAGCATATCGTTGATCTGACCGCCGGTTTCCATCAGGAGCGTGCGTCCTTCATGCAGCTTTCCGCAGACGGCGTGGGCGACCAGCAGCAGCACGGCCATCTGGCCGGTGGCGGCTTTGGTCGAGGCCACGGCGCGCTCCGGCCCGGCGTTGATCAGCAGCGTGTAGTCGGCCAGACGCGAGACCGAAGATCCTTCGGAGTTCACGATCGCCAGCACCTTGGAGCCGGCAGCCTTGGCGACCTTCATGGCCTCCAGAACGTCGGCGGTTTCACCACTCTGGCTCACCACGATGATCAGGCTTTCGGGCTTCAGGAAGTGATGGAAGATGGGGAACTCGCTGGCCGGCGTGACGTTCACGTGGCGCTTGGCGACCACCGAGAAGAAGTAGTCGGCGGCCATGCACATCTTGTGGGCGGTGCCGCATGCGGTGAGGATGCAGCCAAGGCAGTTCTGGATCGCGTCGGCGACGGTCTGGATCTCCTCGTCGTCCTGGTGGACGGCGCGCTGGATGCTTTCTTTCTGGTCCATGATCTCCTTCATCATGAAGTGCTCGTAGTCGCCCTTCTCCACGTCTTTCACCTCCCAGTCGATCTTCACCTTGCGCTTCTTGCGCTCCTCGCCGGTCGCGATGTCCTGGAAGTGGATGCCGTCGTCGTCTGCCCACACCATCTCGCCGTCATCCAGATACTGCACGGTGCGCGTGTATTCCAGGAACGCCGGGATGTCGGACGCGACGAAGAACTCGTTGCCCTTGCCCACGCCGACGATGAGCGGTGAACCGGTGCGGGCGGCGGCCAGCATGCGCGTGTCCTTCTCGAACGCGAGGATGGCGTAGCGGCCGTGGAAGCGCTTGCAGGCTGCGCGCAGCGCCTCGCTCAGCGTCAGGCCCTCCTTCATAAAGTCCTCGATGAGGTGGGGGATGACCTCGGTGTCGGTCTCGGACGCGAACACGTGGCCCTTGGCGCCCAGCTCTGCGCGCAGTTCCTGATAGTTCTCGATGATGCCGTTGTGCACGACCGCCACGCGCTTGGTGTCGCCGAAATGCGGATGGGCGTTCTCCTTCGTCACGCCGCCGTGCGTGGCCCAGCGCGAGTGCGCCACGGCCAGCATGCACTCGTCGGCGAAGTCCTCGTCCTTCACGCCGCTGATCTTGCCGACGTCTTTCTCGACCTTCACCTCATTGCCGACCTGCATGGCCACGCCCCACGAGTCGTACCCGCGGTACTCCAGATTCTTCAAGCCCTTGATGACGATCGCGCCAGCGTTCTTCTTCGTCCCGATGTATCCGAAGATGCCGCACATAGGATGGGAGAGGGGAGGGAAACGGACAAAAGGCGTACCGCGTGAACAAAGCTGTACGTCGGATGACGTCTTCGATGGTAGCACACTTTCTTTCGTGTCCAGATGATGCGGCTTGCCATGATTCCTGACGCGAAACATGCTGGGGACCCAGGGAGGCCGCCGCAAGCTGGACTTTCTCGTGACAGCCGTCCGTGCTACCGTTTCGATCCGAAACACGCATTCGCGTCCGTATTTCTTCCCCATTCTTATGAAGCGTCTCGCTCTTGGATTGTCCGCAGTTTCCCTGATGCTGCTCGCCGCGTGCGGCGGCTCGAACCTCACCGCCCAGCAGGTGCTGGACAAGATGCACGAGCGCATCGTCGCCCGTGTCACCGAGCAAACGGAGAAGTACGCCAATCCGCTGAAGTCCGAGACGTCCACCGACGTCACGGTGGAGACCCAGCCCATCGCCAACATCTTCCCGGGCAGCCTGAACGCCAAACTGAAAGCCAAGCAGGCGGCCGACCTCACCGACGCCAAGAAGATCAAGTTCGACGCGTCCGCCGACTTAGACCTCACCGCGTCCGCCCCGGCCGAAATGTTCGGTCTGCCCGGACAGGCCATGCAGCAGGCCAGCGCCGCGCTGGTCGCCAACGTGCGCAGCGTGAACGCCAAGATGTTCGTGAACATCGCCGAGGTGGTGGTGAAGCAGCCCGGCAAGAGCGAGGTGAAACTGGACGCCAAGGTCGCGTCGGCCTGGTACATGGCCACGTTCGAGGAAATCAACGAGCTGCTGGCCGAAAACTCCGAGGACGGCACGCCGGCCATCACGGTCGAGCAGATTTTGGAGCGCTCCGTCTCCCAGTACAGCAACTCGGCCGCCGACATCCAGGATCTCACCAAGAAGGTGCGCTTCTGGAACGCCATGGAGCTGTTGCCCGAGGAGAAGGGCATGCTCCGTGTCCGCGTGGAGACCGACAAACAGAAGCTCGCCGCCAGCCTGGAGGCGATCATGGACTACATCGTCAAACAGAACGACCCGGCCGGCGTGAACGCCGAGATGACCGCCCAGATGGAACAAGCCAAGGCCGACATGCGCGCCGACATCGAGAAGATGGGCAGCCTCAACGGCGTGGTGTGGATCGACAAGGACACCTTCGACCCGCGCGGCTTCGTCGGCCAGCTGGCCGAGACCGACGGCACGGTCACCATGGACATCGATATGCTCATGGAAAAGAACGGCGACGCCCACGTGACCCTCAAGAATCCGGCCGACCCGTCCGAGAACCTCGACTTCCAGAAGAAGGGTGACGCGTTCACGCTCGTCGCCGAAGGCGAGAAAGTCGCGGAGGGAACGATCACCGCCAAGAAGTTCACCATGACCGTCTACAACCAGCCCGCGCTCATGGGCGAAGGCATGGAAATGGACCCGGAGATGGCTCCGCCGGCAGGCACCCCGCCGCCGACGCTGCTCAGCATGGATTTCGACATCCAGAAGGCAACCGAGGACGCCCTGGAAATGACGGGCAAGATCATGATCCCGGCCGGCGCGTCGGAGATCACGGTCGACAAGTTCTCGCTCGTCTTTGGCAACTCGTACAAGAACATGAAGCTGGACATGGCCGTCCGCGCCACGTTCCTCGGCAGCCCGGCTGTCTCGATGAAGGTCGTCTCCGAGCGCAAGGAAGTGTCCGACGTGAAGGTGGACGAGCCGTCCGTCGCCAAGCCGTTCGAGGCGATGATGGAAGACTTCACCCCGCTCATCGAAGCCGTCTCCCAGTAATACGGCCCTCCGGCGGGGTTTGACTTCCCGCCGCCGTTTCCCTACCCTTTGCAAGCTCTCTACCCCGATTTCTTCTTCCTTTAGGTCATGCCGATCATCCAGTCCGCCATCAAGCACGCCCGCCAGTCCCTGGTGCGCCGCGACCGCCGCGCTCCGGTGAAGACGCGCATGAAGACGCTCATCCGCAAGACGAGCGACCTGGCCAAAGCCGGCAAGTCCGCCGAGGCCGAGAAGTCGATGTCGCAGGCGTTCAAGGCCATCGACATGGCCGCCAAGCGCAACCTCATCCACTGGAAGAACGCCGCGCGCAAGAAGTCCAACCTGGCGAAGTTGTTCAAGAAGAAGTAGGGCGACAAAGACGACAACGATTTCAAAGAAGACAAGGGCCGCATGGTCCTTGTTTTTTTGTGTCCGGCCACTTCAATCGTTGTCGTCTTTGACTTCTTTGACTTCTTCGTCATCCTGTCGTCATGGCCCCGCTGCTCGCGCTCGACATCGGCAACAAACGTACCGGCGTGGCGTACGGTGACGATGCCACGGGAATCGTGTTTGCCATGGACACCATCCAGC
>CAYSWB010000029.1:12012-15312 GCA_964434575.1 uncultured Candidatus Peribacteria bacterium
GTGGCGTACGGTGACGATGCCACGGGAATCGTGTTTGCCATGGACACCATCCAGCACCGCGGAGCGGGGGAGTTGGTCGAAGCACTCAGGCCCGTCGTGGACGTCAAGAAAATCACGCGTTTCGCCGTCGGCCTGCCCAGGCTGCCGGGAGGCGACGAAGGCTCCCAGGCAGGCAAAGTGCGCGACGTTGCAGCTGCACTGGAACAGGCGTTTGGACTGCCTGTAGAGTTCGTAGACGAGCGTTTTACCTCACAGCAGCGCGGCATGAAGACCGACAGCGACGCCCGCTCGGCGATCGCCATTTTGCAGATCGTTTTAGAGAAGTATAAAAAGGGTGTTGACAAATAGGAAAATAGTTATACTATAAGAACCTTTTGGGAGATCCCAAATTGTTCTTTAGCCCTTGTCCACGAGAAAAGTTCTGTCCTTGCGGACGGAACGCAGGATGATCTTTATTTCCTGTCAACCTTCTGGTAGAACAAGCTAGTTTAGTTCCTTCCGCTTCGTCCATGTCTACGACCACTTCCTCTTCGTCCGCGTCGCCGGCCGCCGGCAAGACCCAGATCTCGATTAATCTTCAGGAACTCCTGAGTGATTTGTTCTTGGTGTTAACGCAGAAGGAGACGGAAGTGATCAAGCGACGTTTCGCCATCGCCGGACACTCCAAGCAGACGCTGGAGAAGATCGGCAAGCATTTCAACGTCACCCGCGAGCGCATCCGCCAGATCGAGAGCATCGCGCTTTCCAAGCTGCGCCGCACGGTCCGCACGACGAAGCTGAACGAAGTGAACGAAATGGCGAAGGGCATCCTGCGCGCCCATGGCGGCGTGATGCTGGCGAGCGAACTGATCTCCGCCGTGCTGAAGCGCTTGCCGGGCACCCCGGTCGTGGACGGCGCCATCCTCCGCCTCTCCTTTAGCATCGACAGCGAGCTCTCCAGCGAGGGTCGCAGCATGACCTGCAAGCCCTTCTGGCGCTTGGCCACCTTGTCCCAGGACGACATCAACACGATCATCGATCTCGCCGTGAAGTTCCTCAACAAGCGCCACGCTTGCATGAAGAGCGCCGAGCTCGTGTCGTCCATCCAGTCCATGCCGGCCTTCGAGGGCCGCACGCCGAGCCCGGAGCTGATCCTGTCCTGCCTTTCCATCGACGAGCGTCTCCGTGAGATCTCCGAGGGTTGGGGTCTGACCGAATGGCGCTTCGTCCGCCCGCGCTCCATCCGCGACAAGGTCGAGATCATCCTCAAGAAGGCCGGTCAGCCGCTGCACTTCATGGAGATCGCAAACCGCATCAAGGAAGCCCAGTTCGACCACAAGAACGTCACCGTCCAGGCCGTCCATAACGAGCTCATCCGCTACCCGCAGTTCGTTTTGGTGGGCCGCGGTCTCTACGCTCTGCGCGAGTGGGGCTACGAGCCGGGCACCGTCGCCGATGTCATCGAGAAGATCCTGAAGGAGAAGGGCGCCCTGTCCAAGAAGCAGATCATCGAGGAAGTCTCCAAGCAGCGCACCGTGAAGGTCGGCACCATCTCGCTGAACCTCCAGAAGATGCCGTACTTCGTCCGCGTCGGCCGCGCCGTGTACGACTTCGATCCGTCCAAGAAGAAGGGAGCCAAGTAATCGGCTCATCCCCTCGATCTCAAACAAGCGGCCGAAAGGCCGCTTTTTTGTGCTATACTTCCCGCCCCATGCGCAAACTCCCTCTCGCCATCATCGCCGCCGCCCTCACCACCGTCACCGTCCTGGCCGCCTGCAACGGCGGAGGAGGCGAGACGGCCGCGCAATACACCTACGGCCCCATGAGCCAGACCGGCGTGCTCGTGGGCACCGGCGTCTCGCTGGTGCGCCGCGGAACGCACGCGCTGTATGCCGACGGCAAAGCCGCGTTCCTCCTGGAGAGCAAGACGCTGAACCTGCAGGAATTCGCCGGCAAGCGCGTGTTCGTCACGGGCGACCTGCAGCGCAACGTCCACGAGAAGTACCTGCCGGTGCTCGCCGTGACCTCCGTGGTCGTGGCCGAGCATGAGGAGACCATGAAGGAATGGAAGCTGCCGGCGCTCAACCTGACGTTCTCCGCGCCGGAATCCTGGCAGGCGACCGCCGCCGAGCGCAGCATCAGCTTCATCGCGGCCGACGGCGGATCCGGCACCGTGTTCACGCTGGACGCCATCGACGCCAGCGGCTTACCCGAAGGCATCCCGGCGGTGGTGGCCGGCAACGTGGCCGTGAAGATGCGAAACGCCCCTCCGGGCGGCGAGGAAGTCCACATCCTGCGCGGCGGACAGGTCATCCGCGTGAAGTTCTCTCCGATCGCCCTGGAACTCAGCGCGCAGCGCCTGCAGTACGCCGCTGTGATGGGATCCATGACCTTCGCTTCGTCGTCTTCCAGCTCCTCCGCGGGCACGGGCAGCGGCACGTCGACGGGCGTTCAACCATGCGGCGGACCGGCCGGCATCCTCTGTCCGGCGGGCCAATACTGCGACGTCTTCGACCCGCAACAGAACATCGGAAAGTGCCGATCCCGCTAAGAGGTGTACGATAGTACACCGTAATAGATTTTGGCGTTTGCAAGCCAGATCGTTTGACCGATCAGGGTGTTTCCGCGACAGTGCGGGTGAACGATCTTCCACCTCTCATTTTTCTTCCCACATTTCCCAATGACCAAGGCAGCATCCTCTTCCACGGGTAACTCCGCGGTTGCCCCTTCTTCCGCCAAAGCCGCCACCAAGCGTGACGATTCCAAGGGCGCGCTCCTCAACGCCAAAGACGCCGCGGTGAAAACCGCACTGGCCGAAATCGAAAAGCAGTACGGCGCCGGCGCCGTCATGCAGATGGGCTCTCACGCCGGCCACAAGATCGAAACCTTCTCCAGCGGCTCGCTGAGCCTGGACTTGGCGCTCGGCGGCGGCATGCCGCGCAGCCGCATCATCGAGATCTACGGCCCGGAATCCTCCGGCAAGACCACGCTGGCCCTGCACGCCATCGCCCAGGTCCAGAAGCTGGGCGGCCGCGCGGCGTTCATCGACGCCGAGCACGCGCTGGACACCTCGTACGCCAAGAAGATCGGCGTGGATATCGACAACTTGCTGGTTTCGCAGCCGGATGACGGCGAACAAGCGCTGGAAATCACCGAAACGCTGGTGCGCTCAGGCGGCATCGACATCATCGTCATCGACTCCGTGGCGGCACTCACGCCGCGCGCCGAAATCGAAGGCCTGATGGGTGAGCCCCAGATGGGCCTCCAGGCCCGTTTGATGAGCCAGGCGCTGCGCAAACTGACGGCCATCGTCAGCAAGAC
>CAYSWB010000030.1:0-13546 GCA_964434575.1 uncultured Candidatus Peribacteria bacterium
GCCAACTCGGGTCCGCTGACGCGCGGCGCGTTGGGTATTCCGGGTATCCCGCGTTTGCCGGGACTTGAAAGCCTGCCCGCGTTCGCCGTTGCCGCCGCCGCGGTGGCCGTGGTGTGGGTGCTCTTCCTATGGCGCATCAACGCCGGCATCCTGGGGCGCCAGCTGGCGGCACTGGCCGAGAACGAATGGCATGCGCAGGCCATCGGCGTCAGCCGGAAGAAGGTGCACCTGGCAGCGTTCCTCGTCGCCGGCGTGGGCGCGTTCCTCAGCAATTTCCTGTTCCCGCAGTACATCAGCCTGCTGCACCCCAGCGACTATTCGTTCACCAACCTCATCTTCTTCGTGATGTGCGTGGTGGCCGGCATGCCCGGCAGCGTGTGGGGCGTGACCGCATCCGTCGTTCTACTGAGCTTGCTCCGCGAAGGCCTGCGGTTCGTCCCGCTGCCCTACGATCTCATCGGCCCGGTCCGTCTGATCCTGTTCGGCATCATCCTCATCGTCGCCGTGTACGTACGGCGAAAAGACCTCTTTCCGGTCCAGCGCTCGGTCTAAATCAGGCGGCGACCGCCACGGGGTGCGCCGTGCACAGTCCGCCGTGTTTGGCGTGGCAGGCGTCGCAGCAGATGTACAGCGCGTGGCACGCGTCGTCGGCGCAGTCGCGGTAGGCGTCGCAGGGCGTGGCGCAGAATTCGCAGTCCGTTAAGTACTTCGGCGGGTTCTTGCCCTGGTACCGCACGCGCAGGCGACGGTCGAAGACGAAGCATGAGCCTTCGAAATGGCCGTCCGGGAACGCCTCGCAGTATTTGATGATGCCGCCTTCCAACTGCCGCACGTTTTCAAAGCCGCTCTGGCGCAGCAGCGCGCTGGCCTTCTCGCAGCGGATGCCGCCGGTGCAATACGTCACCACCTTCTTGTCCTTGTATGCTTCCAGCTTCGGCAGCAGCGTCGGCAGGTCGCGGAAGTTTTCCATGGGGAGCACGACCGCGTTCCTGAATTTGCCGATCTTCGCTTCGTACTCATTGCGCATGTCGATGAGCACCAGGTCTTCGCCGCGCTCCAGCTCTTCGTGCAGACCGGCGGGGGAGACGTACGGCGCCTTATTCTCCAGCTTCACGTCGCTGCGCAGCGTCACCACTTCCTGACGCACGCGCACGAACATCTTCTCGAACGTGAACGCATCGGTTTCCCATTCCTTGAACGCAACGTCAGAGAACAGCGGGTGCTTGGCCATGGCTTCCTTGTACTTCGCTATGGCGTCGGCGGGTCCGGAGCACGTGCCGTTGATGCCTTCCGAGCCGATCAGTACGCGTCCTTTCAGGCCCAGGCTTTTGCACAAAGCACGATGTTCGTCGGCCTCCTTCACGGGGTCGGCGATGGGTACGTACTTGTAGTAGAGCAGGGTGATCACGCTCGTACTGTAGCGAATGATCACCAGGCCGAGGAAGTCTCCGGTTGCAGCGGGCCGCGAACGGCATTCAGCGCGCCCAGCGCGATGGCGGTGGTGGTCAGCACGCCCACCACGCTTCGGTACCGCCGGATGATGGCCTGAGAGGTCGCAGGCGCGGCGTATTCCGGCTGCAAGACGTCGGCCAGGGTGTCGGTGCGTACTTCGCCTTCGGTGTGCTCGCCCACGTGCGCGCGGAAATGCCGCGAGAGCGGAATTTCGTCCGCAGTCATGGCAAGCAGCCTGGATGCCATGGTTTCCGCGTAGAGTCCGGCATCCATGTAATAGCCCGGATCAGCGGCGCAGATCGCGTCGGCGGTCTGCTCGGTGATGCCCAGCGCATGCAGGCGCGCGCGGTATTCGGCCACGCGCTGCCGCAGCGTCGCGCGCACGTTCTCCTGTTCCACGATGGTGAGGGCCGTCACCACTTGCGAAAGCTGACCGCAAACGCCGCGCAACTGCTCGATGCGATGTGGCTCCGGTGGTCGGGGAGTGGTGGTCATAGCAGCGGGCCAGGCTACCCCAGGCCGCCGCCGTTGTCATCCCACGATGTCCGAGTCCGTGTAACCCATCAGTTTCAGGGCTTTGTAGGCCTCCACGCCGACGCGCTCGTATTCCGTCAGCGCGTCTTGCTCATCGGCTGAGAGTTTGCGGCCGCCGCTGGTCGCCGCCTTCACCAGTTGCTCGGCGCGTTCCCCGGTGATTCCAAGCCCTTCGAGCAAATCGTCGATGGTTTTGTAGAACTCCCGCAGCGTTTGGTTCAGCCGCCTTTCGGAATGCTTGTTTGGCTCGTCCGCCGAACCGCTCGTCACCTCCCGCATGGGAATGTCGGCCATGGCAGTGTTCAGCAACCGGCGCTTGTACCCACCACGGAGGCGTCCGTGAAAGTTATTCAGCGCCCTTGCGATCTTTCCTTCGCCGGGAGGGGCCTCCAGATCTTCTGCTTTTACTTCGATGGCCATATGTATATTATACCATATTTATACATATTTGTTAAATAACGGGAATCCGCTGGACAGGAGCGTATTTGTTGACAGATTTCATCTCCGATCTAGCATAGGGCGCTATGCCAGAAGCCCAGCCGACAGCCGACGAGTCGCAGCCCGCCCCCAATCTCGACACCGAGCCCAAGGGACCCGCGCTTCCGGCCACGCCGCCTGCCATCACCCTGGCCGCCGATATCCTCATTGCCGCGGTGCGCGCGTGGTGGGCCAAGCAGGGACAGGAAGCTCCTGACGACGCGTCCGAAGTCGCCGCCGTCGCCGCCGCCGTTACCGGCGTCATGCTGGCCAAGGGAGAAACCCATTTCGAGCCTCCCATGGCGGTCCGCCAGCAGTTCGGTCGCTTCCGCTTGGCGAACCCCGCGGTTGTTGCCGATGCCACCGGAGCGGCGGTTCGGGTGCTTATTCCCGCCTCGGCGGGGGCGACCCATCTCCCCGAGGTCATCGGCACTACGGACGACGGCGAATGCGGCGTGGACTAGGGCAAAAGTGAATGTTGCACATTCTTTGCGAGAGTTTACTATGGGGGGCATTCCCCACGCTTCCGCATGTCCTTCAAGAACCACAACGCCTCCATGTTCGCCCTGGCGTTCGCTTCCGTCAGCCTGGCTGCGGGTGCGGCGGCGGTGTTCCAGGTTCCGATGAAGGCCACATTGTTGGCGCCCACCGCTGCGACTCCTCCGACCGCCGGCCTTCCATCTGCCCCTCCCTTGGAATGCGGCCAATATCTTCCTGCGGGTCAGAGTGCTCCGCAATGCGGCGGAGGGTGCGGCTTCGGCCAGGTTTGTCAGCCCGGCAACCCGTTTGGAAGAGGGTGCATCTGCGCCCCGGACCCCGCGTTGCCCGAGACGTCTCCCTTGGAGTGCGGTGCTTTCGCGCCCGAAGGCTCCGAGTTCCCCTCATGCGGCGGCGCGTGCCCATTCGGAGAGGTTTGCCGGAAGGGCCAGCCGTTCGGCCGCGACCTGTGCTCCTGTGGAGTGGACCCCGCGTTGCCGACGACGCCACCCGCCAATTGCGGCGCGTATCAGATGGGCGGCGCGCTCCAGTGCGGCGGCGCTTGTCCCGCGGGTGAGTCGTGCGTACGCGGCCAGCCATTCGGACGCGACTGCTTCTGTTCGGCCGCCGGCCAAGCCAGCTCCGCGTCCTTCCCGGGAATGCCGAATTAAATCCGGCACACCCCGTCGCTGCAGCGCATCCGCCGCGCGGCGATGTTTTGGTACACCCACTCGCCCGGGATGTGTATGCCCGGAATCCACAGAAGCGGCACCAGCACCCACAGCGCGGGAAGGTGCGGGCACAGCGCGCGGAAGCCGGCGAAGCCTTTCAGGAACGTGGTCGGTGAGAAGCGCACGTGAATGGCTTTTTCCAGCTCGGCCGGCGTGATGGTGGGCGCGTATTCCAGCCGGGCGCGTTCGTCGGTGAAGTCGGCGAACGTCAGCCGGTGCAGCCAGTCTAGCGACTTCAGCACCGTCACGCTGCGGCGGCACAGGCCGCACGAGCCGTCGAATAGCACCACGATCGAGTACGTTTTGCGGTTGAAGAATTCGCGCATGGCGCGGAAATCCTCATCCAGCAGCAGTCCCACATAGCCGGCGAACACCACGTATGAGAACATGCCCACGTCCATGAACAGCGTGATGCCCAGGTGCATCAGCACGCCGCCAAGCAGCACGGCGCGCTTCACCGTTCCGCTCATTCCGGCGGGCAGGGGGACGAAGCGCTCCAGCAGCGGAAGCAGAAGCAGCAGGATCCAGCTGAGCTGTGCGACCAGCACGAAGTACGTCACGAACGGGCTGAGGTGTGCCAAGAGGTCGGCGACGGCGGGAGGCACGCGCGAGAAGTGCGGATGGTGGAGCACGATGGCGGCCGCGCTGCCGTCCAGCCAGGTGGTGCCGCTCAGCTTTTCCCAGGCGGAGCTGAGGTAGATGCAGATGAATTGCCACAGCAGAAGCCGGTACGGCCAGATCGGCATGGTGCGTTCCGAAGCGGGCTGGTCGCTGGCATGCCGCACCACGCGCCGCATGCGCCTGAGCATGTTCGTGAGCGTGAACGAGCGGTCGCACGGCGAAATCAGCAGGATGAACGCGATCAATCGCAGCGTGGTGTCGCCGCCGTCCAGCAGCACCGGGTTGTATTCGTGGAACGAAAACAGCAGGACCGTGGAGACCAGCAAGGCCACGCGCGTCCAAACGCCCGCGATCACGAAGAGCAGGGAAGTCAGTAGCAGCAGATACAGCCACCACACCGCCGGGACCGTCACCCAGTCCAAAATCGAGAAGCGGTATTCGGCGCGCAGGAAGTACGACAGGGCGCCGTGCGGCATCAGCCCGGTGTCCGCGTAGTACCGCGTCACGTTGTGCCACTGCAGTGCGAACACGATGAACGCCGCCGCGCCGTAGGACATGCGCATGGCGCCGAAGCCCGCGGCCGACACCGGACGGAACCAGAACCGCTCGATGCGTTTCCAGGGCGAGCCGATGGCGCGGGCGGTACTCATGCTTGCGGGAGGCAATCGACGGTGCCGAGCGTTTTCTCGGTCGTCCGGAGTTTGGTGGTCGACAGGCGCTTCAGGCTATCCAGGTCCTTGGGAACCACGTGGGTGTACGCCTGTAGGCGCAGCGAGTGACCGGCTGCTTCCGGAAACCGTTCGCATTCGTTGCCCAGGAACGGGATGGCCATGTCCTTCCAGTCCTCCTCCAGACGGCCGAGGATTTTGAGCTCCTTTGCGCGGTCGTACCAGGGCACGGCGTTGAAATCGATCGTGCGGAGCGGTTGCCACCCTTCGTCCTTGAGCATGTCGACGCTGTACAACGAGGAGCGTCGCAGCGGATCGGGCGAGAAGATGTCCCACTTCTGCCACTGGCTGAAGCTCAGGACGTACGGCCTGGCCAGGTTGAAGGCCTTTTGCGCGAAGACGTTCCACGCATCGGACTTGGTCTGCCGGGGCATCACGTATGCCGCGATGGCCGCCATATGCAGCACGCAAAAGACCACGATGCAGACGCGGAGCGCGGTGGCGGCCGGTGACGGCAAACGTGGAACCAAGCGGCGTAAAGGGGATGGGCGGAGTCTACGCCTGCTTCACCGGCTCCAGCAGCACGATCTCGCGGCCGACGAATTGGTCGGTGCGGCGGTAGAGCAGCGTGGCGCGACTGCCGCCGATGGTGTGCGGGGGCAACACGAGCTTGTATCCGAGCTTTTCGGCGGTCTTGATCGACTTGGCCAGCGTGACCGGCCGCTTCTGCGAGTACCACACCGGCCAGGTCATCACGACCGGCACGCCGGGCAACGTGGCGGCGCAGTTCTCCAGGAATTTCTCGGTGAGCGCCTCGGCGTTCTTGGCATGGCGCTCGATGTCCTTGAGCATCGGGCGGCTCTTCATGTTGGGGCCCAGCGAGCCTTCCGTCACCACCATGTGGGGCAGCTCCTTGAGCTCGAACGGTTTGGTGGCGTCGTGCTTGAACGCGTCCGCGTCCACGTCCTTCTTGTTGATCTTGTAGGTCTTGCGCACCCATTCGATGTTCTTGTTGGTGCCGTTCACGGCCTTCAGTTCCTTGTCCGAAGCGACCACGTGCCACTTGCGCAGCATCGCCTCGATGGGAATGACGCCGGTGCCGCAGAACGGATCGAATACGGTCAGCTCGGACGGCATCTTGAAGTGCTTGCGGCTGACCAGGAAGTATCCGAAGTTCAGCAGGACCTGCGCCAGCTTGGGCGGCAGGATGCCGACGGTCATGTCGCGCACGGGCTTGTTCATGTCGCGCATGGTGTAGGCCTTGATGTTCTGCGCGGCGACCGTGCGGCCGATCCACAATGTTTCCTTGTCCTTCAGTACCGTCAGTTCACAGCCCTTCTTGGGGTCCAGCAGCCCTTCGTCATGCAGCTGGATGGCCATCGGCGGTTTCATCTCGTTGCCGACGTAGCGGCTGGGAGTGCTCTTGGACTTCAGGAATTGCTTGCAGTCGGAGAAGTAGTGCTTGGCCTCGCCCGGGGCCACGCCTACGAAGCGGAGCGAGAACGTCGCTTTTCCTTTCACGGAAGCCAGCTCGGCGGCCAGGATCGTCGGAATGTCCTGCAGCTTGGGCTTGGCCTCTCCTTTCATGACGGATTTGGCGATCATCAGCGTGCCGCCGAGTTTGTTCAAAAAATCCTGATCCAGTTCATGCTTGGTCTGGAACGTGAGGATTTGGTTGGCGTAGACGCGTTGCGGAGTCAGGTCGGGGAGGAGCGCGCTGAGCTCAGCTGCGCTGATCATCGGATTGTTTCCCAGGATGGCGGCGTACGAATGCATGGCTCGAAGCATACCGAATACGCCGTGTGATACCAAAGCGTTCGCAGTGCCCAGCGGTATTGCCGGCGGATAAGCGGTCGTATTTTTGACGCGGCCTCTTTTTTCTATTCTAATCCAGATATGAGTGAGCGGATGTCAAACAGCAGGGAATTTTCTCCGGATGGCATACCTCCGCGCTGCGTCACGTTTGTGATGAAGTACTGCTCCACCTGCTGGCGCAACGCCCGCTTGCATGGCGACAACTGGCCCGATGCCACGCAGGAAGTCGTCGAGATCCTGCTGGAAGAACGCTTGGGGAGTGTGGGGGCCGCATGGGCGGCCATGACCGACAATCCGGGCGGCGACGAACGCGCGGAGCTGGTCCGTGCCGTGGACCGCGTAAAGAAGCGCTACCTGCGCGCCAGGCGGCATGAGGCCATTGTGCTGCCGATCCCCGATGACACCGACCGCGTGGAACGCGAGCGTGGAGCCCTCTGGGCAGCGGTCGAGCACCTGTTGAACGGACTTTCCGCCATCCAGCAGACCATCGTCAGGCTTACGCGCGAGGGATGGTCGGTGCCCGACATCGCGGCCCAAGTCGGCAAATCCAGGGATATCGTCTCCGATGAAAAGTACAAGGCGCTCAAGAAGCTCCGCCAGATGTTGGGAACCCCCGCATAAAACAAAAGACTCCTTACGGAGCCTTTGTGTTTGTGTTTCTCCGGCGATGTCGGGCGTGCCGTGAGGCGTGACCGAGACGCTGATGGAGAGTGGAAGGGGAGGAGCCCTGTGACGCTGCTGTGCTGCGGTCGCTTGTTTCTCCTCGTGACCAGGCGAGGTCCCCGGACCGGTTTGCCACGAGTCCGTTTGAAGGGAGCAGGGGAAACACTGGGGAGTGAGGGGTGTGCATTCCGCGGGGGGTCCTCGCCCGTCGCGGAACGGCTTTGCAGAGCAGAGAGAAGGATGACTACGAGGAAGTACAGACGCACCTATACCCAGAATTGTGCAATAGATGCAAGGAAGTGTGGCCGGGAGGAACGAGTGCAGCAAGCGCCCGTAGGCATCATCCTCTCTGATCGACGGTGGTGTGAGGGAGCGGGTCGTTTTGGTGTGGTGTCCGGCCGGACGTTTTTTTGCTCTCGAGGGAGTGTGTGTTTGGACTGTTGGTGTGAAGATCTCTTGTCGGGAAGATTGTTTCCCGGAAGTGATCGTTCAATCATATTCATTGGCGGAAATTCAGCAAGCCTTAGGGCTGGAGCGGACTCTGTTCGCATGGTATGAATACATTTTGTACTCTAGATTTGTCATGGTCCTTTTTGGCTAGCGCTCAACACGAAGTACACATTTTTTCGCCAATACCAAATTCAGCCCTTTCCCAAGCCATTTCATACTTTTAAAACTTAGGCGACGGTTTGGGAAGGGTAGTACGCGGCTTTCATCTTCCTGTGCGTGTCAGCCAAGGTTGTCATGACGGCCGCTCCGGATTCGAGGTTTTGCTTGGCGCTACGGAGGCGGAAACCGGTATCGATGAGCTGCGGCACGATGTCTTTGGTGCGGTTCGGCGGAATTCCTCCGCGCAGCTGCTCCAGTTCATCGAGCATCGCGCCCAGTTCGCCTGCAGCCGCCAAGAATGCGGCCGAACCCTCCTCCGCGTACGCTGCCAATCCGTCAAAGCGGTCCGAGAGCCCTTCGAGCAGGATCACCCGGCACACGGCTTTGTCCAGCCAGCGCTTGGCGCCCAGCATCCACTGGTCCACGCGGGAGCTGCTGCCGGCCAGGTATGCGTCGTCTTCCAGTTCGCTCTTCGCACTGCTTTCGTCGTGCTTCTGCCAACCCAGCAGCCGCATGGTCATGGCGGCCTGGCGGGCCGACATGCCCTTGAGCTTCTTCAGCGCCTTCGCGTCGTAGGCGCGCACGCCTTCACCGATTTCCACGTGCGACGTGGTGTGCGGGCCGTTCAGGGTCACCGCGCCCGGCTGCACGCGCAGGAAATAGCCGTGGTTCATGTACTCGGTGGTGTTGGGGCCGTCGTTAGGACTGGTGGCTTCCATGGTGGCCGGTGACTGTAATCCCGGTCGTTTGCCGGGTCAAATGCCAAACGGACCGGCCGGGACGCATAGGCGTTCGTCCATGATTGTATTTGCTAAAATAATGAAAATGTTGTATAGTATATAAAACACACACATGCCAGAACGTATCGACTCCAAGACCATCCCGCAGACTGTTCATGCCGCCCCCTCTCTCCACCCGGAGACCGGAAGCGGCGCGTTCGCCGTGGCAAAGGGGGAGTGAGGAGAGGGCTGAAACCGCAACCGATTCGTTGTTAACGGAGGACCTCGACCACCCTCCGTTTTCGTAATGCGCCGTCCGGCGCCGGCGGCTAGAATGCCGGCCATGCATCACATCGTTTCCGAAGTCATGGCGTGGCTCCAGGCGTTCGCCCAGCAGGTCCCGCTCGAATTATTCGTGTTCGTCGGCGGCATCGTCGAGGAGGTCATCGCGCCCGTGCCGTCCCCGCTGGTCGCCACCTTGGCCGGCGGCATCGCCAAGGAGCAAGGATACGGCTGGCCCGCGTTGTTCTTGGTCTGCGCCATCGGCGTGCTGGGCAAGACGATCGGCGCGTATCTGTTCTACGTCATCATCGACAAATTCGAGGACGTGCTCACCCCCCGCTTCGGCAAATTCCTGGGCGTCTCGCACGAGGAGATCGAGACGTTCGGCAAACGTTTCGGCGGCGGCTGGAAGGACGGCGTCGTGCTGTTCCTCATCCGCTCGATTCCCATGATGCCGTCCACGCCCGTGTCCATGGCGTGCGGACTGGTGAAGCTGCGCACCCGCACGTTCCTGCTGGCTACGTACTGCGGCTTCCTGCTGCGCGAGATGTTTTTCATGGTGCTGGGATACAGCGGCATCGCCGCCGCCGGGCTGCTGGCCGGATTCAGCAGCGCCGAAGGCGTCATCAACGCCCTCATCGCCCTTACCGCATTCATCATCATCGCCTGGCTGTACTGGCGCAGGCGCAAAGGAACCCTCATGGGCCTGCTCGGCAAAAAAGACTAAGCGTCCGTTGTCCGCAGCCGTTCGATCAGCAGGACGCACAGCACGACGGCGACCGGCGCGATGTGCAGCAGGCCGCGGCTGAGTCCCGTTTGCAGGATCGCTTCGTTGGCCAACGACGTGAACGCGTAAATGCAGAACTGTTCGGCGAGCACCACGCCGAGGAACACGGTCAGCACGTTCCAGCCGCGGCGTCCGTTCAGCGCCACGAGCAGCGGCAGCAGCATGGGCAGCAGTAGCCAGTTGGGTTCGTGGCTCAGGTGGAACCATATCGCCTGCACGGCGGTGGGAGAGAAGCTGATGCCGAGGCTCGACACGGCCTTGGCGTTGCCGAACGACAGTCCGTGGGTCCACTTGAACAGAAGCCACGGCAGCACGATGGCCGATGCCGCGAGCGCTGCCGCGATCAGGTTGCGGCGCTCGCCCAGCTCCTTGCCCGAACTCGCACGCAGCACCGTCCACGCCAGCAGCGCGGCCAGCACGGGGGCGTAGAGCAGCATCGATTCGTTCTTGGTGAACACCAACAGTCCGATCACCAGGCCTCCGAGCCGCACCCATGTCCGGCGCGCGCCGCCATCACAGCGTCCGGCGAAGAACACGCATGCCGCCGCCGCAAGCACGTGCGCGGACACGAACATGTCGGCGTACGGATTCGCGCCGTGGATCAGCATGAGCGGCAACGACGCCAGCGCGTACGTGCCGATCCAGGCAACCGGCATGGAAGCAAAGCGCCGCAGGAAGAAGTACGTGCTTGCGAGGAGTCCCAAGAACCAGATCATGTGCACGCCGTTCACCAGCGGCTCCTGCCATGACCCGCGCACGGCGGATAACCACGTCTTCATCAGCGGTACGGTCGGCGGATACGAGCTGACGCCCGTTTCGGCCTGCACCACGCCGTTGCCCACCGGGATCGTGAGCTCCAGGCGCTCCAGCACGAAGAACATCTTGCCGCGCATGTTCCAGTTGTTGAACGAATCGTCCCAGTAGGTCGGAACGCTTACCAGATCGTACGTTCCGGCGATGAGCTTGATGCACGTCCAGAGCAGGAGCATGCCCAGCGCGATCTTCGCCACGCGCGGCACCGGCGCGGACGGATGCGGCTCCGGGCGGTACGACCATGCGGCCCGCAATCCGCCGTTGCGCCATCCGCAGATGCCCAGCGCCAGCGCGAGCAGCGCGGCAGGAATCGCGAAGCCGGCCAGGTTGAGGCGGGTGAGCCCGGTCCAGTGGGCGATGAGCGCCGCGAACATCATCAGCGTGACGCCGAGCGACAGCGACCATGCCAGACGCTCCAGTCTGCCCAGCACGGGCGAGCGGCCTTCCACGCATGCGATGGCCAGCCAGCCGAGCAGAGCCGGGACGGTGATGCCGATGAGCAGCGCGAGGAACGTCATGGGAGGATGTCGGGAGTCGCCCTGAAGACGAACGAGCCGGGTTCGAACGTACCCAGCATGACGCCGGGTTTCGTGATGGCCACGCCTTCCAGCATCAGGCGGCCGTCGGCACTGAGCGTGATGTCCGGGCGGCGGTACATCACCCAGGTGTCATCGGTGTCGAAGCCGTTGCCGGGCACGGCCGGGTACGTGAGGTAGCGCATGTTTCCCAGGTACGGCCACTCGCGTTCGGCGAAGAACAGGTAACTCTGGCGGTCGGCCAGCAACGGAGCGGCGAACGCGGCGAAGTCGTAGAAGTTGTCGCGGTCGCGGAACGTGCGGTTCGGCGCCTGGCCGGAGACGTAGGTGGCGTGGTCGTGCTGCACCCAGGTCAGGAACTCCATTCCCATGCGCAGGTCCAGAAGCAGCCAAACCGCCGCGAAGCCGATGCCCGCGACCGCCAGCGCGCGCCGGCGCTTCCACGGCGTGCGGCCGCCGAACGCGTACCATGCGGCCAAGGCACCCGTGAGGATCGCCAGGACCCAGAACAGGATGTAGGTGGTGGAGAGGGTGGTCGGCGGCGGATTGATGTACGCATGCTGGCGCATGACGGGGTTGGTGGCCCACTGCGGTCCCCAGGTGAAGTTGATGGAATACGGGCGGTACTGGTCCATCCACCAGAACGCGGCGGATGTTTCGGCCACGTGCTCGAATGCGTTCCAGCGGGCGAATTCCAGCGTGGATACCAGCGCGGTGGTATTCGGGGGCAGCGCCAGTCCGATGCGCTTTTCGCCTTCATGCCATTTCTTGGAACCCGAAAGATCGAAACTGGTGACGGCCAGCGTGTCCACCGGCACGTCCACGCTCATGCTGTAGGTCTGCGGATCCGCATCGGCGTAGTACGCCCAGACGAATTTGATCTCCGCTCCGGCGGGGCTGCTGGAAAGCAGCCGGCCCGCATGCGGCAGCCAGTCGAGCCGCGTGTCCGTCAGCAGGGCGCCGGTCGCCGGGCCGGTGCTCAGCAACAGGCCGTCCGGGACTTGTTCCACGTTGATTGGGCCCAAGGCCTGCCATTCGGCGTTGGTTTTCCCCGCGCGGAAATCGAGCAGTATCGTTTCCATCGCCATCGCCGATCCCGTCCAGCACAGCAGCATGGCCGCGAGTGCGGCGGGCCAGAGGCGGCGTGCGGTCTTCACAGTCGGCGATTCTACGCAGGCCCGGTTCCTCATGCAAAAGGCTTTCCGGGCGCGCCATGCGCGATCATTTCGACAGCATGCCCTTGATCACCGAGGCGTAGCGGCGCATCTGCGAAAGTGGTACGCCCATGTTTTCCGCCAACGCCGCCAGCAGCGACAGCGTCTCAAGCGGGTTTTCCCGCACACCGCTGGCCGGCGGGCGCACGGTGTTACTGGTCAGCACGGAGACGTTGCGGCGGGGGACCGGCAAGGCGCCGGGTTTGCGGAAGCCGTCCTCGATGCCCATGCGCTGGCGGCGGGCCAAATTGCCGACGTGCGACAGCTGCACCACGTGCGTCGGCTCGCCGACGATCTCGCGCTCCTGCTCCGGCGGGTTCACCGCGCGTTCGGCTTCCACGCGCGAGTTGGATTGGCGCTGGATCAAAAGCACCAATTCCTGGTGCAGCTCCTCGCAGATGACTTCCAGCTGCTGGAGCCACGGCTTGCCTTCCATGGTGGTGTCGCTGTGGGACTCCGGGTCCGCGTTCAGCGCCGCGACCAGTTCATCCAGCTCTTCCGCCGTCGCCTCCTTCACGTTGCCGGCGGCCGGCGTGTCGCCCACGTCCACGCGGGCGATGAGCTTCAGCGCGGCGTCGCGGTGTTCGCCGTGCAGCCGGGTCATGACCGCGGTGGCCAATTCGGCGGTGAACCTGCTGTTGCTTCCGGCCGGCAGCATGACGTTTACCCGGCTGCCGCCGTCCAGCTTCTGCTTGCGCGCGAACACGCCCAGGTGTCCGGGCGTGGGCTCGGCCATGTGGAAACCGATGGGTCCGGAGCAGGGTTTTGATGGCATGAATGCGCGAAAGGCAGCGAACCCTAACCAGCTGCGCACAATGCGTCAAGAATTACTTCGCCTCCCCCGCCACTTCGATGTCCTTGGGTCCGCCGGAGACCACGGCCTTGATGCGCCGTACGCCCGACGAGCTGCTCTCCTCCTTCTGGATTTTGAAGGTGCCGACCAAGCCGGTGTGCGACACGTGAGGGCCGCCGCAGATTTCCTTGCTGTACTTGCCCATGGTGTAGACCTTCACCTTGTCGCCGTACTTGGCGTCGAACACGCCGATGGCTCCGGCAGCCTTTGCTTCGTCCACGCTCATGACGACGTAGCTCACCGGCACGTCGGCCTTGATGCCTTCGTTCACCAGCTCTTCCACCTTCTTGATCTG
>CAYSWB010000031.1:0-13027 GCA_964434575.1 uncultured Candidatus Peribacteria bacterium
GTCGGCCCTGCTCGGACGCATCCGGTCGGCGGTTGGTTACCAGCCCACGCTGGCCAGCGAAATGGGACAGGTCCAGGAACGCATCACGTCCACCAAGAAGGGCTCCATCACGTCCGTGCAGGCGGTGTACGTGCCGGCCGACGACTTCACCGACCCGGCCCCGGCCACCACGTTCGCGCACTTGGACTCCACCATCGTGCTCACGCGCGCTCTGGCGGAACTCGGCATCTATCCGGCCGTCGACTCGCTGGAATCCACCTCCACCATTTTGACCCCGGCGATCGTGGGCCAGGAACACTACGACGTGGCGCGCGGCGTGCAGAAAATCCTCCAGCGTTACCGCGAGCTGCAGGACATCATCGCCATCCTGGGCATGGAAGAATTGTCCGAAGACGACAAGAAGACTGTGCTCCGCGCCCGCAAGATCCAGCGCTTCCTCTCGCAGCCGTTCTTCGTCGCCGAGGTGTTCACAGGCATCCCGGGGAAATTCGTGACCCTGAAAGAAACCATCCGCGGCTTCAAGGCCATCATCGACGGCGAGTACGACGCCGTCGGCGAACAGGAGTTCTACATGAAAGGCGGCATCGACGACGTTTCCAAGAAACCCGCGTAACCATGCACGCAGAACTCATCACCTCCGAAGGCAGCGCGTTCAGCGGCGAAGCGACCTCGGTCACGCTGCCCAGCGGCATGGGCGAGATCACGGTGCTGAAAAACCACATCCCGCTGCTCAGCACCATCGAGCCCGGCACGGTGATCATCCGCACCGGCGAGGGCGAACACCTGTTCGCGGTCTCGCGCGGGGTGGTGCAGGTGGGGCAGACCGGCTTGATGATCCTGTCCGATATCGCCGACCGCGCCGAGAGCCTGGAGGAAGACGCCATCGAGCTGGCCCGCAAGCGCGCCGAGGAACTGCGCAACGCCCGCCGCACGGACTCCGAGGAATTCGCCGACGCCACCGCCACGCTGGAGCGCGAGATGGCCCGCCTGATGTCCATCCGCCGCCTCCGTTCTTCTTCCCGCCGCACATCCGTCTAACCAGCCACCATGAAGAAAAGCATGTTCCACTCCACCGACGGCACCGAAATCCCCGTGGTAAAAGACGTCGATCCGAAAGAGAGCACGCTGCTCGGCATCGGCTTCGCCTGGGAACTGGGCTACACCATCGCGGTGCCGGCCATCCTGTTCGGCATCGGAGGAGGATTCCTCGACAAGATGTGGGGGACCAAGCCCCTCATGCTGTTCGTCGGCATCCTGCTGGCGTTCGTCTGCTCGGCCATCATCGTCACCCGCCGCCTGCGCGATATCATGCGCCGCCTGCCCAAGGTGGTGCCGAAGGTGAAGAAGAAGGAAGAGCTGCTGGACGAAGAAGCCGAAATCGAACAGAAGGCGCTGCATGATCTCTTCCGCCCGCCCTCCGCATGATCGCCATTTCGCTCGCATCGGAAGTCGTCGGACACGTCGGCCCTCTGGCGATCCGCAACACCATGCTGATGTCCTGGCTGGCGGTACTGGCGCTGCTCGGCGGCGCGTTGTTCGTCCACGGCCGCGGCTACAGGCTGATCCCCGGCCGCCTGCAGGCCGCCGTGGAATTGGTGGTGATGGGCCTGTACGACCTCTTCGCGTCCGTGCTGCATGACGACCGGCTGGCGCGCCGCTTCTTCCCGATGCTGGCGACCATGCTGATCTTCATCGTGGCAGGCAACTGGATGGGCATCCTGCCCGGCGTCGGCAGCATCACGATCCAAGGCATGCACGCCGGCCACGCAGCCGCCATCCCGCTGTTCCGCTCCATGAACGCCGACGTGAACATGACGCTGGCGATCGCGCTCACGGCCATGGCCGCGGTGCAGGTGTTCGGCATGCTGGAATTGGGAGCCGGAGCATATGCCGGCAAATTTTTCGTCCCGCCGTGGAAGAACCCGGTCGGCACGTTCGTCGGTTTCCTGGAAATCATCTCGGAGCTCTCGCGCGTCATCTCCTTCACCTTCCGTCTGTTCGGCAACATCTTCGCCGGCGAAGTGCTGCTCATCGTCATCTCGTACCTGGTGCCGTACCTGGCGCCGGTGCCGTTCCTCGGCATGGAGCTGTTCGTGGGCCTCATCCAAGGCCTGGTGTTCGCGCTCCTCACCACCGTGTTCCTGAAGATCGCCGTCACGCACCACGACGCGCCGCATGACGACGACCACGACAAGGCGCCCGCGCCCCAGACTCCCGCCATGGCATAAATCCTTCTTACCCTTTTCCTCCCCTTCTCTATGGACGCTCCTACCGCCGCACAGGCAGCCGGCACAGCAGTCAGTCTGCTCGGCGACAAGAACCTGCCCGTCGCCATCACCATCGGCTTCGGCTCGCTGGGCCCCGCCATCGCCATCGGTTTCATCGGCGCCAAGGCCGTGGAAGCCATCGGCCGCAACCCGGAAGCCGGCGCCCGCATCCAGACCTTCGCCATCCTTTCGATCGCCTTCGCCGAAGCCATCGCCATCTACGGACTGGTCATCGCCCTGATCATGAAGTTCGTCTCGTAAGCCTCCTCCCTCACCCCTTTTTCCTCCGCCATCATGACGGAACTGGTCAACGCCCTCGGCATCGACATCTACGCACTGCTCGCGCAGGTCGTGAACTTCGGGATCCTGACGTTCCTGCTCGCGAAGTTCGTGTACAAGCCGGTGCTCCGCATCATCGACGAACGCCGCGCGACCATTTCCAAATCGCTGGAAGACGCGCGTGAAATCGCCCGCCGCAAGGAACTCCTGGATAAGGAACGCGCCGACGTCCTGCGCAAGGCCGACACCGAGGCCGGCACCCTGCTGGAGCGCGCCAAGAGCGAAGCCGAGGCCATCCGCGCCGAAATCGAAAAGGAGGCCCGCGCGCATGCCAAGCAGATCGTCGCCAAGGGCATGCAGCAACTGGAGAACGACCGCGTGAAGATGATGGCGAGCATCCAGACCAAGCTCGCGCACGCCATCGTGCAATCGGCCGAAAAAATCCTGCGCCGCGAGTTCTCCAAGGAAGACCAGCAGCAGTTCGAGAACGAATTGAAGGAAAACCTTCCCGCCATCCTGAAATAATGCGCACCCGCCCCATCGACATCGCGCGCGCCTTGGTGGACCACGCCGAGAAAGAGCCGGCCACCCTGGACGACGCGTGCGCCGGCGCGTTGGTGCTGCTGAAGCGCATTGCGCCGGGCTACTCCAAGCGCGTATTCCTGAAAACCGTGGAGCGCGAGATGAAGCGCCGCGGCGACCGCTCGTCGGGCATGATCATCGTCCCGCGCGACAACACGCTGACGTCCGAATACGTCGGCGCTGCGGTGGCCAAAGCCACCGGCAAGCAGGTCAGCCTGGGGCGCAAAGTCGACCCCGACATCATCGGCGGCGCGGTCGTCTTAGTGGACCACCACCGCATCGACGCCAGCGTGCAGGGCGCGCTGCAGGAACTCCTGCGCACCTTCCTTGAACCGCTGAACGACTGATCCCACTTTTCCGCACTCTCCCATGAATATCAGCACCAACCTGATCGAAACGCTCGAGGAGCGCATCGCCACCTACAAACCCTCGGTGACCGAGGAGCACGTGGGCAGCGTCGTGCAGGTCGGCGACGGCATCGCCAAGATCTCGGGCCTCACCACCGTGGGCGCCGGCGAGATGATCGATTTTGGCAATGGAGTCATCGGCAGTGCTTTGAACCTGGAAGAGGATCTGGTCGGCGCGATCATCTACGGCGATTACACCAAGGTGAAGCAGGGCGACTCGGTGAAGACCATGGGCCGCGTGCTCTCCGTGCCCGTGGGAGAGGCGCTCATCGGCCGCGTGGTATCGCCGCTGGGCGAGCCCAAAGACAGCGGCGCGCCCATCCGGACCGACACCATGTACCCGGTGGAAAAGATCGCCCCGGGCGTCATCGAGCGCAAGTCGGTGAAAACGCCCATGCAGACCGGCATCACCGCCATCGACGCCATGATCCCCATCGGCCGCGGCCAGCGCGAGCTGATCATCGGCGACCGTCAGACGGGCAAGACGGCGGTGGCCATCGACACCATCATCAACCAGAAGAAGACCCAGCAGTCCGAGCGCCCCGTCATCTGCATCTACGTCGCGGTCGGCCAGAAGGAATCCAAGGTCGCCCGCACGGTGGCCGAACTGGAGAAGCACGGCGCCATGGACTACACCATCGTGGTCAGCGCGTCGGCGTCCGAACCGGCCGCCATGTCGTACATCGCCCCGTTCGCCGGCACCGCCATGGCCGAGTACTTCGTGGACGAGGGTAAAGACGTGCTCATCGTCTACGACGACTTGAGCCGCCAGGCCTGGGCCTACCGCCAGATCTCGCTGCTGCTGCGCCGCCCGCCGGGCCGCGAAGCCTACCCGGGCGACGTGTTCTACCTGCACAGCCGCCTGCTGGAGCGCGCGGTGTGCTTAGACGACAAGCACGGCGGCGGATCGCTGACGGCCCTGCCGATCATCGAAACGCAGGCCGGCGACATCTCGTCGTACATCCCGACCAACGTGATTTCCATCACCGACGGCCAGATCTTCCTGGAGTCCGACCTCTTCCATAAAGGCATCCGTCCGGCGGTAAACGTCGGCACGTCCGTGTCCCGCGTCGGCTCGGCCGCCCAGAAGAAATCCATGAAGAAGGTCGCCGGCAAACTGCGCCTGGACCTGGCCCAGTACCGCGAGCTGGCGGTGTTCGCACAGTTCGGTTCGGATTTGGACGCCGCCACCAAGAAGCAGCTGGACCGCGGCGCGCGCCTGACCGAGATCCTGAAGCAGGATCAGTACGCCCCGTTGTCCGTGGGCGAGCAAGTGGCCCTGTTGTACATGGCCGTGAACGGCGCCCTGGACGACATCCCGGTCGCCGAGGTCCGCGCGTTCGCGGACACGTTCCTGGACGCCATGCGCAGCAAGCACTTCGACCTGATGAAAGTCCTGGCCACCGAACTGACCGCCGACGCCGAAGAGCAGCTGAAGCGCCTCATCGCGAACTACAAGGACGCCCGGCAGCCCAAGGTTTCCCCCGCCGCGTAACGCATGGCCCGCAGCCTCCGCGATATCCGGCGCAAGATGAAGGCGATCAAATCGACGCGCCAGGTCACCAAAGCCATGGAGCTGGTGGCCGCCTCCAAGATGCGCAAGGCGGTCGCCCACGCCCAGGCGCTGCGCCGCTACGCGCTGTACGCGTGGGACATCCTGCTGTCGGTGGGGCGCTCGCACGCGCAGGGGCATCCGTTCCTGCTGCAGCGCAAGGTGAAGAACGTGCTGGCGATCGTCTTCACGTCCGACCGCGGACTGTGCGGCCCGCTGAACATCCAGCTGATGCGCGCGCTGAACCAGTACATCAAGGGGCTGAAAGGACTGAAGTCGTTCGAGAAGATCGAGTTCATCACCGTGGGCCGCAAAGGCCACCAGATGCTCACGCGCCAGAAGCACAACGTCATCGCCACGTTCCCGTCGCTGTCCAACCACCCCACCATCAAGGACGCCGCGCCCATCACGGATTTGGCCATCCAGGAGTTCCAAAAAGGCACCTACGACCACGTCGTGCTGGCCTACACGGACTTCATCTCGCCCATGATCCAGCAGCCCGCCGTGAAGGTGCTGCTGCCGTTCTCGCCCAGCGAGGTGCGCGACGTGCTGCAGAGCCTGCAGGAAACGCGTCGCAAGACCAAAGAAGAGAAGGAGATGCACCACATGGACATGGGCAAGGTGCCCGAATACATCTTCGAGCCGTCCCCCACCGAAGTGCTCGACATCATTTTGCCCAAGCTCACGAAGACGCAGGTGTTCCAGTCGGTACTGGAATCCGTGGCGTCGGAACACTCTGCACGCATGGTTGCCATGCGCAACGCGTCGGACGCCGCCAGCGACCTGATGGGCGACCTGACGATGACCTACAACTCCACGCGGCAGGCCAACATCACGGCAGAGCTTGCCGAGCTGTCGGCGGCCAAAGCGGCGCTGGACTGACCTACTTTTTGAAGTTCTTCACCGACTTCTCCACGACGGCGTACGCGTCCTTGGCATCCTTCCAGTCCAGGATCTCGACCTTCTTTTTCTCGAGGTCCTTGTACGTGCGGAAGAAGTGCGCGATCTCCTCGAGGACGTGGGGGGCGACGTCCTTGATGGAGTTCATGTGCTTGAAGCGAGGGTCACAGGTCGGGACGCACAGCAGCTTCTCGTCCCCTTCGCCGCCGTCGATCATGCCCAGGTAGCCAAGCACCTTGGCCTCGACGAGCGTGCCGGGGAAGGTGGGATTGGTCACCAGCACCAGCGCGTCCAGCGGGTCGCCGTCGTCTCCCAGCGTGCCAGGAATGTAGCCGTAGTCAGCCGGGTAGAACATGGACGAGAACAGCACGCGGTCCAGCTTGATGAGCCCGGACTCGTGGTCGATCTCGTACTTGTTGTTCGAGCCCTTCGGAATCTCGACGACGACGTTGACGATCTGGGGGGCTTTCTTGCCCGGAGTGAGGTTGTGGATGGACATGCGGCGAGTGTACGCAAAGGAACGGACCGCCGCCACTTCGTTTGACAATTACGGTAAATTCATTGGGATAACAACCCAGGACAGTCGATTTGGGTATACTTCGCGCGCATGACTGCCCCCAAAAAGAAAATCCTCGTTTCGGTCTCGATGAACGACCACAAGGACAAGAAGCGCCACGCCATCGTGTGCGGCAACTACGTCGATTGGCTGAAAATCGGCTTCAAGAGCCATGACGTTTGGGCCGTGGACCCCGGCGACCGCAAGAAAGTCGTGCGCGCCGCGGAAGCGGGCGAAATCGCGGGCGCGGTGTTCACCGGCGGCGTGGACGTGGATCCCAAGATGTACGGCGAGGAGCGCAGTTCCCATACCGGCAACCCCAACGTCCCCCGCGACCAGTTCGAGTCGATGATCTTCGATCTCGTACACGGCAAGGTCCCGTTGCTGGGGGTCTGCCGCGGCATGCAATTCGTGAACGTGAAGATGGGCGGCAAACTCAAGCAGCACGTGGAAGGCCACGCGCGTGTCGCAAAGAACAAGGATTCGGTCCATAAGCTGACGCTGAAGAAAGACTCCCGCTTCGCCACCCTGTTCAAGACGCCGGTGGTGGAAGTAAACAGCTCGCACCACCAGGTCGTGGACCCCAAGGCGCTCGGCAAGGGCCTGCGCGTTGCCGGCACCGCCAAAGTGGAAGGGTCGTCCGAAGTGGTCGAAGCGCTGGAAGGCACCGACAAACACTACGTGCTGCTGGTGCAGTGGCACCCCGAGCGCATGAAGAGTTCGCCGGTTTCCAAGCGGCTGCTGACCGATTTCGCCGAGGCCGTGACCGCCGCCGAGAAGCCCGTCGAAAAACCCAAGAAGGAAGAAAAGGGCAAGCCGACCAAGGCGAAAAAGGCGGCCAAGAAGAAGTAGGCCGCCCGTTCGCCTGCCTGTGCTTAGCGGATTTCGTCTTCGGTGCCGTAGATGCTGCTCGCGGCGGCGGCGACGTCTTTCACGGAGTATCCCCGACCGGCGATGACCTGCATGGCGGCCATGCGGCCGTCACGGGTCATGGCTTCGTGGAAGGCTGCGATGACATGCTGGGGGATACCCCGTTGCACGACGGTTTCGGCGGGAGCATCGATGACGACGGACGAGCGGACGGTGTTCATGGTGAGGGAGGGAAACGGAAATGGAAAAAGACTTCCTGCGGCTGGGGAAGGGAACTCTGCGCCAAGGCAGCCAGTCACCTTCCCGCCCTAAGCGAGAGAAGAAGCAGGCCGGAAAGGACGCGGAAAGCCATCATGGTCCGGATCGCTCGAAACGCTCGACGGCGCGGGCATACGGGCCGCGGCCGTTCCACACGTACCCCTCGAAGAACTGGTGGTACAAATCCGGCGACGCGACCCATAACTCGCGGTCCAGCCGGAAATACGACGGAGTCTGGCCGCTGAACATCTGGCGGAACATGGCGCCGATGCCCAGCAAGTCGAAGACATGCACGGGGCATTGCCCCAGCTGCAGCAGGTAGTGGCGGGCGACGCTCACGGCTTCGGTCTGGCTGACTTCGCGCCGGAAGCCCGCCAGCAGTTGCTGGCGCGTCAGATCGGCGATCATCTCGGCGGTGCGCGCGTCGTACGGTTTCTCGACGGTGCGCTCGGTCTGCACCGTCAGCTGCAGGATGCCGTTTCCTCCGCCGGTCCAGTCCGCGCAATCGGCCAGTCGCGGATCGCCGCCCTGCACGTGCTTGTACAACGCGCACATGTACTGGCCGCGCGCGTTGCGTACCAGCTGCGGGCACATCTGCCCGGCCGCCTTGCGCATGGGCACGGATTCGACGTCGCCGCGCTTGCTGGGAACCGTGTTCTCCATGGTCACGCAGCACAAGCCGCAATTGGAGCACGAGCCCGCCGCGCACTGGTTCAGCGCGTCCGCGGCGAACGGTTCGCCGGGGGGAGAAACGATGGGTAAGGAATACAGGGCTTTCACGGGGAGATGCATGGAAAGAAGGCCTTCCGGTTTCGAGGGGGAAGGTCGCTCTGGTTTCGGAACGGTTCCGTTACGCAGCCAGCTTCCTTCCCGCGCGAAGCGAGAGAAGAAGGAGGCCGAGAATGCAACGACGCTGCGTCATGGAACGCGGCAAGTGTCCCCGCGGAGGCGGCACCTGTCAACAATCCGCGCCTGCATGCCGCTTCTTGCGCTTTCATCAGAGGAAAACTCGGCAATCGCGGCGGCGGATTGGCGGGAACCGTCCGCCGGCTGTACGCTCGATGGCCAATGCGGGAACGTATCGCAGACATCCGGCTCCGGGAATGCCCCGACGGCGAAGAAGGCCTGTTCACGCGCGACGGCGCGTACCTGCTCAACCCGCACAACCACACCACGGACTCCGACGGCGCGCACGACCTGTCGCGCGTGGCGGGTTTCGCCGCCGAACACGGCGTGAATATCGCCGTCACCGAGCACAACCTGCCGCCGCGCCGGCTGGCGCCGGGGCTGGTGGCCGGAATGGAGGTGCTCACGAAAGAAGGCGTGGACGTGGTGGTCCTCGGTGCGCTGGCCAAGGTGCGGCGGCTGTTCGAGGAACGCGTGCGCCCGGGCTTGAAGCGGCGCAACCCGCAGTACCGGCCGGTGGACGTGCCGGTGGCCGCGTTGCTGGAAGCGGTGGAAGCCCACGGCCTGTGGGCCAGTCATCCGCACTACGCCACGGTGGAGGGACTCTCGATGCTGTCGCCCGACGCCCAGCGCGCGGTGCTGGAAACGGCGCGCGGCCGGACGTTCGTGGAGCTCAACGCGCTGGTCGGCGCCCGCGCGCGTCAGCTGGCGGAAGAGCTCGCGCAGGAATGGGACGTGCCGTTGCTGACCAGCGGCGACACGCATCTGGGCGAGCACCAGCATGTGGGAAACTTCAGCTCGGTCCCCGCTTCCGCCGTGGACGAAGGCGAAGGAGCGCTGGCCGAACGCCTGCTGAAAGCCATGCACGCGCGCACGGACCGATCGGACGACCGGTTGCTGGAACCGGGCTGGGGCGAGAAGCTGCTCATCGGTGCCAATGTCGCCAAGGCCAACGGACCGCGGGTGATAGGGCTGTACGCCGCCAAGGCCGCCGGCCGCATGCTGGGCATCCTCTACAAAGCAGACGAACGGAATATCCCCCGCCGCACGGGCCCGAAGACGCCGCGCACGGTTCAGGCAGCCCCCTCGTAGCCCGGCTCGGGCGCGGGAACGGCGGTGTTCACGCGGCGCAGATAGTGGTCCGTATCGTCGTGACGGATGGCTGCGAGTAACGCCTGCGGCGTGATCTGGCGGCCGGTCATGCGGGTGGTATCGCGCTCAACTTCGTCCATCACCGGGCCGCTTTCAGGATCGACACCCAGCTTGCGGCACACCAGCTCCAGGTCGGCCACGAGCCGCGCGACGGAGGGGCGCTTGCCGGGATCGTTCTGCAGCGCGTCGTGGAAAATCTCGCGCACTTTGGCACCGGCATCGGCGTAATCCTTCAGCGGGCTATGCCAGTCGGTGACCTGACGGATCTTGCTGCGCTTCTCGCCGGAAGGATCGCCGGCGTCGTCGGTGTTGATATGGATGAGCAGTCCCTGCTTGCCCTCGACGGTCTGGCCGATTTTGTAGTCGTAGGTTGCCTGCGTGATGCGTGCGAACGTATCCGGCGGATGCAACTGCTCGGTGAGATCCGTACGCTGCGCAGCGCCAGAGGCGCCGACCTCGGTCGGCTGCTGTGACGGTACGACGTAGGGCTTGAACGACATGCCGTTGCCGACCGAGTCCGGGACGGCTTTCTCGCCGGACAACATCTGGTAGAGGATGATCAAGAGCGAATAGACGTCGGACGTGCTGGTGGCCGTGGGCGACGCGGCGGTCATTTCCGGCGCGCTGAATTCGGGCGTGTGCATGACAATGCCCAGCTCCACCGAGTTCTTGTCCACCGGCGCAATGCGCCCCGCGCCGTAGTCGATGAGCTTGGCGCGCATGTCGGACTTGATGATGATGTTGCCGCCCTTCAGATCCAAATGCCACACATCGCCCAGACGCTTGAGTTCGCGCGCGATGCACAGTGCGATCCAGCATGCGGTCTTTGGCGGAAGGCGTCCGCCGGGCGCAGATGACAGGAGCTGGCTGAGCGAAGGGCCTTCATGGAACGGCATCACGGACAACTGCGTGAACTGGTATCCATTGTCCACCTCGTCGGAAGCCACCAACTCGTCGGCCTTCTGCAGCAACGCGGGTTCGTCGCGCGCCTGACGCACGGCCGGCTCCATGCGACCGTCGGCGGTGCGGTCCACGGTCACGGTCTTCAGGACCAACAGGCGTCCGGGGTTCGTGGCCTCGGCGGCGAAGTACGTGGAACCGACGCCGCCTCTGCCGCACGGTCCGAGGATGACGAATGGCTTTCCGCCGATCTCGCGGCAGATTTCAGGCGCGTCCGCGTCGGGCGGCAACAGGAGCGACGCGCGCACCTGCTGGATATTCAGGCCGGCAGCGGCGAACGGCTCCAATGCGGCGCACACTGCGTCCGCGCACGCCTGTGCCGAGCGGTAGTCCCCGCCGAACGCCATGGCCACAGCCGGAATATGCGAAAAGCCCATGCGCACGGCATGCACCAAGACGGTTTGCGGCGTAACGGGACTGCTTTCGACAGTCCTCCCCGAGGACGACAAATGGATGATCTTCATATTCCCGGACTGACCGCTGCTGCGGACGGTGGGTGGGTGGTTGGCAGGATCGTCTTCGGCCTCCCCGGTCAGCTCTTGATATGCGGCATTCGCCGCGCGCTGCTCACGGACCACCAGGGACTCTTCAGGGTTCAGTTCCAGGTCGTCGCCGAAATCCTTCAGCGACGCGAGCACGTGGGTTTCCGGGCCTTCGGGGCCGTTCTGGCCCTCGGGCGGCGGGGCCTTTATGCCAGTGATATCCTTCTTCGCCATATTTTTACTACTATACCATATTTTTATAAATTTGCACCAAGCGCAAACGGGCCCGCGGGCGGCGCAGAGTACCCCAAAATCCGCATGGCGCCAGTCCAAATTGTTGCCAACGCCTGGAGCGGTGCATAGGGTACCCATACCCCCTACCCCTACTCTATGCTGCCCGAAAGGAAAACAAAGTCACTGGCCGCGCTGAAGCGCTTGGCAGGACTGCAGAAGAAGGTCGAAAGCATGATCGATGCCGACGCCTACTGCGTGGACATCCTGGAGCAAATTTTGGCCATGCAAGGCCACTTGAAACACATTCAGGCGCAGGTGCTGGAAAGCCATTTGCGAACGTGCGCCGGCAAACGCCTGTCTTCCAAGCGTGACTCGCAGGCATTCGTGCAGGAGCTCACGCAAGCCATCGGTCTTTCCCAGCGCGTCTAAGCCGTGAAAACTACGCTCGACATCGCCGGCATGCACTGCGCCAGCTGCGCCGCGCGGGTCACCAAGGCGCTGCGCGGTACGCCCGGCGTGCATGACGCGCACGTGAACTTCGCCACCTCCAAAGCCACCGTCCATTGCGACGACTCGACGGACGCCCATGCGCTGACCGCAGCGGTCCACAAGGCCGGCTACCAGGCGGAAGTACAGGACCCCCACGCGCACCATCACGGCATCGACACCAACAAGGAGCGGCAGCAGCGCGAAACGGCCGGTTTCCGACGGAAATTTTTCATCGGTCTGGCGCTCAGCCTGCCGATGCTCGGGTTCATGATCCTGTCGTTCCTCCCGCACTCGCCGCTGCACGACGCGGTGATGCCGTTCATGGGCATCGTATCGCTCATGCTCGCCACGCCCGTGCAGTTCTGGCTGGGTGCCGTGTTTATCCGGGGAATGTGGTCCGGCCTGCGGATGGGCGCGTTCAACATGGACAGCCTCATCGCCATCGGAACGCTGACCGCCTATTTCTACAGCCTCTACAGCTATCTCTCGCATGTCGTCACCCACGGCTCGCTGCTTGGAGAAGTCCATGACCTGTATTTCGAGGTCGCGGCGCTGCTCATCACGTTCATCCTGCTGGGCAAGTGGATGGAAAACGCCGCCAAAGGCCGCACCTCGGACGCCATCGGGAAGCTGATGGGATTGCAGGCGAAAACGGCGCGCGTGCTGCGCGGCGGAGAAGCGGTGGAAGTGCCGATGGAAGACGTGAAACCGGGCGACATCGTGGTCGTGCGCCCGGGCGAGAAGATCGCCGTGGACGGCACCGTGGTGAAAGGACTGACGTCCATCGACGAATCGATGCTGACCGGCGAAAGCATTCCGGTGGAGAAGAAAGAAGGTGACAACGTCTTCGGCGCGACGATCAACGGACACGGCAGCATCGAGTTCCGTGCCGAGAAAGTCGGCAGCGACACGGCGCTCGCGCGCATCATCCGTTTCGTCGAAGAAGCGCAGGGCTCCAAGGCCCCCATCCAGGATTTCGCCGACTGGGTGTCGTCGTGGTTCGTGCCTGCGGTCATCGCCATCGCCGTCCTGACGACCGCCGGCTGGCTGATCGCCGGCGCTTCGGTGAGCTTCGCCGTACTGGCGGGCGTTTCGGTGCTGGTCATCGCCTGCCCGTGCGCGCTGGGACTGGC
>CAYSWB010000032.1:0-7617 GCA_964434575.1 uncultured Candidatus Peribacteria bacterium
GACGACCACCACGGAGCGCATCCTCTTCTACACCGGCGTGGTGCACAAGATGGGCGAAGTCCACGACGGCACCGCCACCATGGACTGGATGGAGCAGGAGCGCGAGCGCGGCATCACGATCACCGCGGCCGCCATCTCCGCCGGCTGGAAGACCAAGGAAGGGCATTTCGCGAACATCGACCATCGCATCAACATCATCGACACCCCCGGCCACGTGGACTTCACGGCCGAGGTGGAGCGCTCGCTGCGCGTCCTCGACGGCGGCGTGGCCGTCTTCGACGGAAGCCAGGGCGTGGAGCCCCAGTCCGAGACCGTGTGGCGCCAGGCCGACAAGTACCACGTGCCGCGCCTCGCGTTCGTCAACAAGATGGACAAGATCGGCGGCGATTTCTACATGTCGCTCCAGAGCATCCACGAGCGCCTCTCCAAGAGCGCCGTCGCCATCCAGCTCCCGGTCGGAGCCGAAAGCGAGTTCAAGGCCATCATCGACTTGGTCGAAGAGGAAATGGTCACCTTCGAGGGTGAGCACGGCGAGAAGCACGTGCATGCCCCGGTTCCGGACGATATGAAGGACAAGGTCGCCGAGTACCGCAAGATCATGATCGAGAAGGCCGCCGAGGGCGCCAGCGAAGAGCTGATGGACAAGTTCCTGACCAACGGCACCCTCACCAAGGAAGAGCTGAAGCTGGCTCTCCGCCAGGGCACCGTGTCCGGCAAGACCTTCCCGGTGCTGTGCGGCTCCTCGCTCCAGAACATGGGCGTGCAGCTGGTGCTCGATGCCGTCGTGAACTACCTCCCGTCGCCGCTGGATGTTCCGCCGGCCAAGGGCAAGAACCCCGTTACCGAGGCCGAAGAGGAGCGCAAGCCGAGCAACGAAGAGCCGCTCGCTTGTCTGGCCTTCAAGATCGCCACCGACCCGTTCGTCGGCAAGCTGACCTTCATCCGCGTGTACTCCGGCGTGCTCACGTCCGGCAGCTACCTGTACAACAGCCGCAACGGCCGCAAGGAGCGCATCGGACGCTTGGTCCGCATGCACGCCAACAACCGCCAGGAAATCGACAAGATCGAAGCCGGCGACATCGGCGCCGCGATCGGTCTGAAGGAAACCCGCACCGGCGACACGCTGTGCGACGAGAACAAGCCGATCCACCTGGAATCCATCACCTTCGCCGAGCCGGTCATCTCGCTCGCCATCGAGCCGAAGACCAAGGCCGACCAAGAGAAGATGGGCATCGCCCTCCAGAAGCTGTCCGAGGAAGATCCGACGCTCCGCGTCCGCACGGACGAAGAGACCGGCCAGACCATCTTGTCCGGAATGGGCGAGCTGCACCTGGATATCATCATGGACCGCATGCGCCGCGAGTTTAAGGTCGAAAGCACCTCCGGCAAGCCGCAGGTCGCCTATCGCGAGACCATCCAGAAGCCCATCGAGCACGAGGAGAAGTACGTGAAGCAGACCGGTGGACGCGGTCAGTTCGGTCACGTGGTGTTCACCGCCACGCCGCAGCCGACCCCCGGCATGGGCTACGAGTTCGTCAACAGCGTGGTCGGAGGCCGCATCCCGCGCGAGTTCATCGCTCCGTGCGACAAGGGCTTCCAGGAAGGCTTGTCCCGCGGCGTGCTGGCAGGCTTTCCGATGGTGGACATCAAGGTCGAGCTCACCGACGGCAGCTACCACGACGTCGACTCGTCCGAAATGGCCTTCAAGATGTGTGCTTCCATCGGTATCCAGACCGCCGCCCGCAAGGCCGATCCGGTCCTCCTCGAGCCGATCATGAAGGTGGAAGTCGTCAGCCCGGAGGACTACTTCGGAGATGTCATGGGTGACATCAGTGCACGCCGCGGTCTCATCAAGGAGACCGGCGCACGCGGCATGGCCAAGACCATCACGGCCGACGTGCCGCTGGCAGCCATGTTCGGTTACGCCACCGATCTGCGCTCCATGACCCAGGGCCGCGCCAGCTACGCCATGGAACCCAGCCACTATGCCAAGGTTCCGAAGAACGTCGCCGACGAGGTCATCGCCTCCCGCGGCGGAGCAACCGGAGGCAAATAATTCGACGCAATCCACGAATCGGCGCCGCGCCCACGGGCACGGTGCCGATTTTTTTGACCACGCGCGGGTTTTCTGCTGATCTGTCCGGCCCATGGCACGCATCCTGCGCGCAGATACCGGCGTTCCGACTTCCTCGGAGGTCATCAACAAGCTCCATGCGAAGCTGGGCTTGTACCGCCAGGCCGTGCCCCCGCCCGAGCAGGGCGTACCCGGTTTGGCGAAGGTGAGGCGCATCGGGTTGCTGCGCAGGTTCATCGAGGCGTCGTCCTCGCAGATCACGTTCGATGGGATGCTGCATGAGGATGTCGCAGCCGGCATCGATGCGCGGCTCCAGCCCTTGGGCGAGCCTGGCGAAGTGGGTCAGCGGATGGCACTGGAGATGATTCCGTACATCGAACCGGCGCTCATGGGTTTCCAGCAGCGCGTGCGGGGCGGCGTGGAGCGAGCGCTCACCCCGGACGAGCTGCGCGAAGTGCAGGACAACGCCGCCGCGCATTTCAACGACCAGGAAACATTGCGCGGAGCCACGGATCCAGCACTCATCCTGTCGCGCGTGGTGCAACGCGGTTACGAGGCGAACATGACCGCGTCGTGGAACCTGATTTCCGGACTGCCCGGCATCGCCTGGAAGCGGTACGGAGACGTGTTGGACGACCCGCAGCAGGCCGCCGGTCTCGCCATGCACGGCAGCCGCATGGTCCGTGCTTTGGCGCAATCGCAGTTGCAGGTGTTCTGCGCGGTCATCAACGTCATCACGTCGCCGCGCGGCGGATATGCTCACGACCACGTGCTCTTCGCGAAGCGTGGGAACGTCGTCATGCCCGAACTGGCCGAGTCCGTCATTCCGGCCGTGCTGGCCGACAAGGGCGTGCGCAACATCTACTCCGCGTGGGTCGGGTGCCCCGGCGAGGCCGCCGCGCCAGCCACGCACGTGCAGTGCGTGAATGCCGCCAAGCGTTTTTTGCTGCCGAAGTTCCCCGCCATGGCGATGAAACACTTGCCCGTCGGCAGATGGTTGTGGGAGGTGGGAAAGCGTCGTTTCTGGCGGAAATAAGCGTAAATGTCTTGTATCATCGAAATAATACATTGACAGCGTCGTCTCGGTGGGTACAATCGGGTTCCCTGCTATTATTCATTTATGTCCAAGCGACGCTTCACCGAAGACAGCTACCGCAAAGAGCCGTGGTTCAAAGCCCTGTGCTCGGCCGTGGCCGCGTGCAAGTCGGAGGAAGAGGTGGCCGATTTCCTGCGTGACATCGGCACGCTCAGCGAGCTGCAGGCGTGGAGCGAGCGGTTCGAGGTCGCCAAGCAGCTGACCAGCGGACTGACGTACCGCGAGATTGCCAAGAACACCGGAGCCAGCACCACCACCGTCACGCGCGTGGCGAAGTACCTGGAGAACGGCGAGGGAGGCTACCGCAAGATCCTGAATGCCCACCGGCATCATCGATTGGTCTCGCGTGCGCCCCAGAAGGCAGAAACCGCGCATGCCGAGACCCATCCGTCCCCGAGCGGGGAGCGGCCGTCTTCCGTCCTCCAGAAGTATCTGGATCGCGCCAAGAAATAAGCGCACGACGGGCGTCGCCCCCTCCCCGTACGGAGGGTTTTCTTTTTTGCATCCACTTCCCACTTCCACACCATGAATACCACGAATAGCAAGCAAGTCATCCTGCTCCCCAAAGGTGCAGTCACCGAGGGTAAGGACTCGCGCAACCCGCTCCTGGACCTGCTTGTCCGAGCCGGGTACGACAAGATCCGCACCGGATTCGCCGATAAGGGCAACCGCACCGACCAAGTGACCCAGGGCGACTTCACGTTCCGCGCCGTGAAAGGCGCTCCCGCTCTTGCCGCCCAGTTCGAGCTTTTCCGCGGCCAGAACGTCGGCGTGCTCTCGGGTTCCGACATCGTCGGCGAGGCCGACCAGCGCGCACGTCAGTTCGGCGTCCGCGCAGACCTGGCCAAACTCCTCAGCCTGGGCGTCGGCCCGTGCAAGCTGCAGTTCCTGGCGCCCGACACGCAACGCGTGTTCTCGCCGGAGGACATGGATGACCGCCTGATTTTCACCAAGTATCCGTACCTTGCCCGCAGCGTCCTGCGGGCGTCCGGCCGCAATGCCGCCGTCCGCACATCCGATGGTGCCGACACCCGCGTCACCGAGTACCGCGACGCCATGGACAGCCGCCGCAAGATCGGCGCGCTGGAGATCGTGGGCAGCGGCGATACCGCCCGAGCCAACCGGCTGCAGATCGTCGGTAACGAGGAGTTCCCGTATCCGGACGGAGCCGCCATGGACATGCCGTACCTGGACCTGATGAACGTGACCACTGACCTGTACATGACCAACATCGGCCGCGTGGGCTCCCGCTCGCGCCAGATGCTGCAGGAACTGGGCCTGGCGCTGGAGTCGGCGCGCGAACGGAACAGTTACGTGACGTTCAAATTCAACATCCCGGCCGCCAAGCAGCAAGAGTTCTCCGATTTGGGCATGAAGCGGCCCACCCCTTCGAAGGAGTGGGAGTTCGACGGCACTCCATGGATCACGCTGGAAGTCTCCGTGCCGACCGATCGGGAGAATGCAACCCAGGCCGCGCTCTTGAAACGCGGCGCCGAAGACCTGCTGATGTTCGGTCCGGTGCGCGGCGCCGTGGCCGCCAACCGCTCCGAAGTCCTGTCCGTGCTGCCGTTCCTGCGCGACGAGGAGGCCGCCCCCGAGGCCACGGAAGCGCCAGACCGCAACACCGAAATCGCTGGTTGGCTTCTGGGACTGCGTGGCACCATCGCCGAGCGCGACGCCAAGAAGGACGAGCCACAGGCCAAGCCGTCATCCACCATCGAAGCCCTGAAGCAGGGTCTGCGCTTCTGTTTGGACCGCTATGGCGTGGAGATGGCCGAATTGTCCAAGGCCGTCCGGCGCGGAACGCGCGAGGAAATCATCGCCGAGGCCGGACAGGCCGTGTACTGGCTGATGGTCTCGCTGCAATCGCGCGGCATCCGCTTCGAAGATGTCATCGGCAACCTCTACCGCCCGGAAAAGGACGAGCCGGAACCCGAGGTACCCGATTTGGCACCTACAGTGGATTATCCGGCCGAGCTGGAGGCCAACATCCGCCGCATCCGCACGGCGGTGCAGACCGGCGATCTGTTCGAGCTCAACGGCATGGGCTACCTGCTGAACGAAGGGGTGAATGCCGCGTCCGTGTCGCTGGTCGACAGGTCCACCGAGCTGAATACCGCGTTCCGCGCCAAGGGTGCAGATGTCCTTGCCACCGCCGAGGCCGCCGACGCGCTCACGGGTCTGATTTGCTTGTGCGAACTGGCCGGCGTGGACTTCGCCGAGGTCATGGACAAAGAGATGGGCAAGTAACCGTGCGTAACCGCTCCGGGCGGTGGTAGGCTGGCGTCGTGCACCACGAAGACGCCATCCGCCGCTGCCTGGAGCTCGCCGAACGCGGCAGGTTTTTCGTCGGCAACGGCGCCATGGTCGGCGCGGTGCTGGTGCGCGGAGGCACGATCATCGCCGAGGGGTATCATGAAGCATTCGGCAAACCGCATGCTGAGCGTCAGTTACTGGAAAAGTTTGAACAAAAAATTGATTCAAATGACATCCTCTACGTGAACTTGGAACCGTGCGTGGCGCACAAATCCAAGAAGAATCCGCCGTGCTGCGACATCATCATCAAGAAGGGCGTAAAGCGCGTGGTGTACGGCATGCGCGACCCGGATCCGCGCGTGGCCGGAAAGGGGATCAAGGCACTCAAGAAGGCCGGCATCGAGGTCATCGGTCCGGTGCTGCCGGAAGTCTGCGCGCGTTTCAACCGCGGGTTCGTGACCGTGCGCACCAAGGGCCGGCCGTGGATCGTCATGCAGCAGGCCCGCACGCCGGGAGGCGAATTTGCCGCGCCGGACGGAGGCTTTCTGAAGATCACCACCAAGGAGCAGGACACCTGGACGCATGGCCAGCTGCGCGCCAAGAACGATGCCGTGCTCATCGGCATCGGCACCGCGCTCATGGATAACCCCACGCTCACCATCCGCCACGTGAAGGCGGCGTACCAGCCGTGGCGCATTGTCATCGATTCCCGGCTGCGCCTGCCCATCCAGGCCAAGCTGGTCAGCGACGAATATGCGTCCAAGACCATCCTGGTGGTGAAACCCAAGCTCAACGACGTGCAGCGTTCGGTGATCCCCATCCTCAAGGCGCGCGGCGTGCGCATTCTGGAGGTAAAGCACACCGTCGACGGCATCCATCTGCCATCGCTCTGGAAAGTGCTCCTGGAGCCGGACGGGGACTACCACGGCATCACCAGCATCTTGTTCGAAGGCGGCCAGCGCATGTGGAAGGTGTTTATGGGCGCGGGGTGCGTGGACGAGCAGGCGATCATGGTCGGGACACCGGCGCCGGGTTCGGAGACAAGGAAAAGGCTGGATGCAGCGCATTGATAGGGCTTGCATCCTCCACTTTTTTTAAAAAAAGTGGAGCAAAAAACGTCGCGCGGCTGACTGTCTGACCTGCGCTCCACGCGCCTCGCGGTCCTAAATCCCTTTAGGATTTTTCACGAACCGCTTCGGCGGGAGCTTAGGCCAACAGCCAGATGCGCGACACGGCCCGCCGTGTCCATCCTCCGCTGAAGTGACAAACCCCTGACAGAGCTTCTTAAGCCACCAAAGGGATGGCGCGCAATGCGCTGGGGGTCGGCGGTCTGGCCGCGAGGCTCGAGCCGAGTCGGCCGTGGGGGCATCATTGCGCACGCGCTTTTTGGTTCCTTTTTGTCGCTCGGACAAAAAGGGACAACGGGAGTCAAAAGTTCCTTGGTGGCATCAGTCTCTCTATTGGAGTTTGCTGATCGGGTACATGATCCGGTTGCCGACGCGGTAGACGAACGAGAAGAAGCTGTACGCGAGGCGAATGCGCGTGGGCAGCGAGCCGTTTTCAGCGTAGTGCATGGCGACAACGCCGAACTTGGCGCCCTTTTTCTTTACGGCAGCCAGTGAGCTTTCGCGCTTGTCCACCACCAGGCCGAACTTGCCGCGGCCGGGGAGCGACTTGGGCTCGAAATGGCGGTCGATGACGGTGCCGCCGTAGTACTTGATGGCCTCGGAGATGTGCAGGGTGGTGAGGTACATCAGCGCCTGCCAGGCGATCAGCGGAGCGCCGCCTGTGTAAATCAGGTAGAACGGCTTGGCCTTCAGTTGGCCCTTGGAGTGCGTGGCTTCATCCAGCGCGAAAGCGCCGATGCGGTCGATGAGGTTTTTTAAGTGAGCCGGGACCGAGAAGTTCCAGATGGGGGAGGCGATGACCACCGCGTCGGCGAACATCAGCGAGTCTTCGATTTTGCAGAAGTCATCGTCTTTGTCGTGGCAGTGCGGCGAATAGCGGTCCAGCGTGAAATGGGCGATGTTTAAGTCCTTTAAGCGGTACTTGGTGACTTCCAGGTTCGTGGTCTGCTGAAGACCCTCGATGAACGCGTCGGCGAGGATGTTGGAGTTGCTGGGCTCGTTGGTGCCGGCGACGATCACGACGACTTTGGTGGCTTTGGTGGTGGTTGTTGGTTCGGGCATGG
>CAYSWB010000032.1:7717-11600 GCA_964434575.1 uncultured Candidatus Peribacteria bacterium
GCGAACTTTTCCAAGTAAATGAGCACGCGTTCGGGCTTCATGTCGCAGGCATCGGCGATGTCGTCCAAAGCCATGCGGTCCAGGACCATGTCCTTGATCTTCTTCGCGGCCGCGGCCTTGCGCTTGGCGACCACGCCGGTTTTCCGTGCCGGAGGCATATCCGGGTCCTGCGAGTCCGGGTCGGCCGCTTTCTCCACGGCGTCCGGGAGCAGCGGCTCGTAGAGCGGGCGGGGAACATAGGTTTTCATCTCCTGCGCCATGCCGTCATAGAAGGCGGTCACCAGCGGTTCGGCGCGGATGGAGCTTGCGTTCCAGCGTTCGATGAACAGGCCTTCGGCGCTGCGCACGCGCGAGAGCGCCACGTACGCCTGGCCCGGCTCCCACAGCTGCGCCAGGTCCACGATCATGCCGTCCAAAGAAGCGCCCTGCGCCTTGTGGATGGTGGTCGCCCACGCCAGCGTGACCGGGAAGTTCATGGCCGCCATGATCACCTGGCCGTCGCCGTTGAGGCAGCTGAACAGCTGCTTGGTCACGTCCACGGTCTCGCCGCCGAGCAGCTTGATGGTCAGCGTGTCTTCGCCGATTCTCCGCACGTGTCCCAGGCTGCCGTTCACGTACAGTCGGTCTTCGGACATGTCGTTCTTGCGCATCATCACCAAAGCACCTTCTTTTAAGAGCAGCGTGTCGGGAATCGGCACAGAGCGTTTGGCGGCGTCCAGCGCGCGCTGCTCGCCTTCGTAGATCGTTTCGAACGCGCAAGCTTCGCCCGGGATGCTCTCCAGCCGCTGCAGGTTGTAGGCCTCGGCCTTGGCGCGGTGCGGGTACAGACGCGTGACGTCGGTGTTCTCCAGGTGGCGGTTGGTGCGGCTGTCCAGAAACTCGCGCACCTGGTCGTTCACGGTGCCCGACCGCACGAAGTTCAGCATGTCTAAGAAGTGGCTGTCGCGGGTACGCATGACGGTGGACATCAGCGCCGGGTGGAACTTGCTGTCGTGCCAGACCTGGTGCGTGAACGCCCAGTCCTTCTCCTGCATGCCGCGCGTCACCGGCGGCAACTGTGCGAAGTCGCCCACGGCGATGATCCGCAGTCCGCCCCACGGTTCGTGCAGGATGCCGCGCGCCCGCCGCGCCACGATCTCGGCGGCCATGAGCGTGGTGCCCGACAGCATGGAAACTTCGTCGATGATCACGCAGCACGCGCGGTGCATGCGCTCCACGAGTTTGCGGCTGCGCAGCGCGCGCGCCACCGTCGCCTCCAGGCCGCCTTCCATGATGCCAAGGCCGAAAAAACTGTGGAACGTGCGGCCGCCCACGATCACCGCCGCCGCGCCGGTGCTGGCCACCACCGGGAACGCGTCGGACGGTTTGCCGCGCAGATATTCGTCCAACAGGAAGCTCTTGCCGGTGCCGGCGGCGCCCGTGAGGAACACGTTGCCCTGGCGCGTAAGCACGTCGAGCGCGCTCTGCTGGCAGGAGGTCAATTCCTTCGGTGCTTTTGCGGCGGTCGGCATGCGAGGTGTGCATAGTAGCAAGAATGTCCGTCGGTGGTGCATGATCGCGCGAACATTTTCCAACGTACGGATCGCGCCGAATTTCGTGACACCGTTTTTCATGAATCGCTGGTCAAAATTTTCCATCGATGTTGGAGTAGCATGTTTTGTTCGCTGAGCTAAAAACGGTTTTTTGTTTATGGCACTGCGATGGTCTTTGAAGTACCCCTCCGGGGTACCCTTTTCAGGGGAAAAGAATGTTCCTCTTGTGAGACGAAAACCGAAGAGTAAAATTCACAGATGTTGTGTCCCTCCTGAGTTTTGAACACTACATATAGTGTTTGCCTCAGAAGCGACACAACTCGCGGTTTACCACCCTTTTACCGCCTCTTTTCTATCTCTGCCTTCCGCGTTCGCGCGGAAATTTCCCCTTAGATCCATGAACCCGAACGCCGCGTCCCTCAAGCATGCCAAGGACATCCCGATGGAGAAGAAGAGTTTGGAGCGCGCCAAGAAGAAGCAGGTGCAGAACGTCGAGCAGTTCAAGAAGGGGAAGGGTCTCGTGATCGAGCGTCTGTTCACCACGCCGGGTTCCGACCCGCTGAGCGCCGTGAAGTACGACCGCCGCACCAGCCGCATCGTCAACACCAACGGTTCCGTCGTCTTCGAGATGAAGGACGCCGAGATCCCGGCCGCATGGAGCCAGGTCGCCACGGACATCATGGTGTCCAAGTATTTCCGCAAGGCCGGCGTCCCCCAGTACGACGCGCAGGGCAACCTGATGAAGAACGATAAAGGAGAGACGATCCTGGGCCCCGAGCGCTCGGCCAAGCAGGTCGTTCGCCGCCTGGCCGGTTGCTGGCGCCACTGGGGCGAGAAGTACGGCTACTTCGCCACCAAGCAGGACGCCCAGATCTTCGAAGACGAGCTGGCCTACGTGCTGATCCACCAGATGTCGGCTCCGAACTCTCCGCAGTGGTTCAACACCGGCATGAACTACGCCTATGGCATCACGGGCAAGCCCCAGGGCCACTACTACTGCGTCCCCGAGACCGGCGAGGTGAAGAAGTCCGAAGACGCCTACACGCACCCCCAGCCGCACGCCTGCTTCATCCAGAGCGTGGCCGACGACATGGTCAACGAGGGCGGCATCATGGACCTGTGGGTCCGCGAGGCGCGCCTCTTCAAGTACGGTTCCGGCACCGGCACCAATTTCAGCAACCTGCGCGGTGAGGGCGAACCCCTCTCCCAGGGCGGCAAGAGCTCGGGTCTAATGAGCTTCCTGAAGATCGGCGACCGCGCCGCGGGCGCCATCAAGTCCGGCGGCACCACGCGCCGCGCCGCCAAAATGGTCTGTCTCGACCTGGATCACCCGGACATCGAGGAATTCGTGAACTGGAAGGTCAACGAAGAGAAGAAGGTCGCCGCGCTTGCCAAGGCCGGTTACGACACCGACTTCAACGGCGAGGCCTACGCCACCGTCTCCGGACAGAACTCCAACAACTCCGTGCGCGTGTCGCACCAGTTCTTCAAGGCGCTGGAGCAGGACGCCGACTGGCACATGTACTGGCGCACCGAGCTGCGCAAGGCCAAGGAGCAGAACCGGGAGCCCAAGCCGTGCAAGTCGGTGAAGGCGCGCGCCATGTGGGATCAGATCGCCTACGCCGCCTGGGCCTGCGCCGATCCGGGACTGCAATACGACACCACCATCAACGACTGGCACACCTGCCCGGCCGACGGACGCATCAATGCCTCTAACCCGTGCAGCGAGTACATGTTCCTGGACAACACCGCCTGCAACCTGGCGTCCATCAACCTGATGCACTACATCAAGCCGGATGCCCAGGGTCAGAAGCAGTTCGCCATCGAGGAGTTCAAGCACTCCGTCCGCCTGTGGACCATCGTGCTGGAGATCTCCGTGCTCATGGCCCAGTTCCCGTCGGCCGAGATCGCCGAGCTGAGCTATGTCTACCGCACGCTGGGTCTGGGTTACGCCAACCTGGGTGCCATGCTCATGCAGCTGGGCATTCCGTACGACTCCCCGGAGGGCCGCGCCATGTGCGGCGCCATCACCGCGATCCTGACCGGCGAGAGCTACGCCACCTCTGCCGAGCTGGCCAGCCACCTGGGTACCTTCCAGGGCTACGAGCGCAACAAGGAGAGCATGCTGCGCGTCATCCGCAACCACCGCCGCGCCGCCTACGATGCGCCGGAAAACGAGTACGAGCAGCTGTCCGTGAAGCCCGTCGCCATTGATCAAAAATTGTGTTCACCGGATCTGCTTCAGGCCGCGAAAGAGGCGTGGGACAAGGCTTTGGCCATGGGTGAGCAGTACGGCTTCCGCAACGCCCAGGTCTCCGTCATCGCCCCGACCGGCACCATCGGACTGCTGA
>CAYSWB010000033.1:0-9929 GCA_964434575.1 uncultured Candidatus Peribacteria bacterium
ACCGTCCGGGTGGAACCATCTCCGGTAACTTCCAGGAGATCAAGTCCGCCGGTCTCAAGATCGCCGGCAAGTCGACCGCGACCACGACCACGACCGTTTCCAACGCCAAGAACCGTCAGCTGATGCGCTTTGAGGCGCGTGCCGACGATGCGACGGACGTCTTGGTGACGGAGTTCATCTTCGAGTCGGCCACCAATGCCAGCTTGATCAACGCGAACAACTACACCCTGTGGGTGGACGCGAACGATGACGGCGTGGTGGACACGATTCTCCAGAAAGGAGTCGCTTCCCAGGGAGGCGGCACCGTCACGGCCCAGAGCGTGACCTTCGACAAGCTTACCGGCGGCGGTTACGTCATTGCGAAGCAGAAGACCGTGGTGTTCGAGGTGAAGGCGGACATCGCCTCCTCGTTGGTGCAGACCGACCCGGTGCTGGCCCTGCGCTTCGACACCGGTTCCACGTTCATCCAGGCCGAGCAGCTGAATGACGGCACGTCCTTGACGGGCATCCAGACCACCGCGCCCGGCGGGGGAGTCGTCGCCGACAACGGTTCGTACACGAACGGCGGAGCCGCTGCCGAGATCCAGGTGACCACGGCCACGTCCATTCGCCTGACCATCCGCGACAAGGGAAGCATTTACGTCGCAAAGTCTTCGACGCCGGTGAAAGCCAAGCAGCTCCTTGGCGGAAGCCTCGGCGACGAGATTCTGCGCCTACAGTTCTTCGCGGTGCATGAAGACATCGACGTCACCGACCTCGTGTTCACGGGCTCGGGCGCCAACGCCGCCAGCCTCACGACCAACGTCGACCGCCTGGAACTGTATCTCGTGGGTGCCACGACGCCGTTCGCCGTCGCCACCGCGGCCGGCTGCGGAGCCGACGCCGTTCCGGCAGCCTCGATGTGCGCCAACATGGAGAACCACGAGATGCTCGTGAAGAAAGAGGTGAACTTCGACATCCTCGTCCGCCCGCGCATGCGCACGGACGTCGACGGCGCAGTCGCTTCCCATGTCGTCCAGCTCCGTCTGGACCCGACCGCCAGCACGTCCACCGGCGCCCTGCGCGCACGTGGCGCGCAGTCCAGCAAAGACATGGGTGTCAACAACGGTGACTCCACGGCCAACGGCGAAGTGTTCATCGGCGTTCTTACCGCCGGTGCCAACACGAGCGTCGTCGGCTCTCTGAACCAGGTCGTCCTGGCCAAGGTCACTTCGATCACGAACGCCGACCCGAACGCAAACGGCACCGCGATCCCGACCGGCACCCAGCGCGACATCGGTCAGTTCAAGTTCGCCACCGCCGCTGCCAACAACTTGAAGAACGGCACGAACAAGTGGACGCTCTCCGGTGTGATCTTCACGGTCAACGCCACGAACGTCGACTTGAACTCCGACACCTTCAAGATCTACAACAAGGCCGACCCGACGCAGAAGCGCCGCTGCTCCGTCGATCAGTCTTCCGGCTCCTCGTCGCTGCTCGTGACCTGCCAGAAGCTGCCGACTGCCTCCGGCACTGTCGTCATCAACACCGAGATTGACCCGGGCACCGACTCGACCTTCGCCCTGAACGTTGACGTTCAGAACGCCAAGGTGAGCAACAGCTCGACGTCGACCCTCCAGGTGTCGATCACCGGCTTTGAGACCCCGGCCTACACCACCTTCGGTGGTTCGACCGGCCACGTCGCTTGGTTGGACAAGGACAACTCGACCACGACGAAGTTCTTCTGGGTCGATTACCCGGACACCAGCGTGAACGGCACCAGCTACAATGGTTAAGCTTTACCCTTCCTTTCTTTCCCTTCTCACCATGCGTTTGTCCCTTTCCACTCTCGGCGCCATCGGCGGCCTGCTGCTCCTGTCGGCATGCTCGCAGGGCGGCGTCGCGCGTCAGAACATCGTCGTCCAGGGCTCGGACACGGAAGTCCAGCTCGTTTCCACCCTTGCAGAGGCGTTCGGAAAAACGCATCCGGAATCGAACATCTCGGTCGCCGGCGGCGGCAGCGCCGTGGGCATCGCGGCCCTCATCAACGGCGAGACCGACATCGCCAACTCGTCGCGTCAGATGAAAACCGAGGAAATCGACAAGGCCAAGGCCAACGGCCGCGACCCGCAGGAATTCATCATCGCCCGCGACGGCCTGTCGGCCATCGTGCACCCGGAGAACCCGGTGAAGGAGCTGACCATGGAACAGCTCGGCAAGATCTACAAGGGTGAAATCACCAACTGGAAGGATGTCGGTGGCTCCGACTCCGAGATCGTGCTGTACGGACGTCAGAGCACGTCCGGCACGTTCGGCTTCTTCCGCGACACGGTGGTGAAGGGGGACTACTCCTCCGCCATGCGCCAGATGGAAGGAACGCAGGCCATCGTCGACGGCGTGCTCTCCACCAAGAACGGCATCGGCTACGCCGGCGTCGGTTACGTGAAGAGTGCCGACGGGCAGCCCCGCACCGACATCAAGATCCTCCCGATCGCCAAGACGGCCGGCGCCACGGCGTACTCGCCGCTGGACCGCGCCGCCGTTGATGCCGGCGACTATCCGATCGTCCGCAACATCTACCAGTATCTGCCGGTCCTGCCCAAGAAGGGCATGGCCATCGAGGCCTTCCTGAAGTTCGAGGCGTCGGCCGAGGGCCAGGCGCTGGTCGAGAAGGGCGGCTTCTACCCGCTCAGCCCCGCCAACATCGCCGCCAACGACGCGCTGTTCGCGCGGATCAAATAAACACGATACCGTTTGCACGACCGGCCCCCGCCTCGGCGGGGGCTTTTCGTATGCGGATGTTTTACGCGGGCAGCGGCGGCTCGGGCAGCGGCAGCGGTGTGCCGTTGCAGTGCGCCGTGAGCATGTTGCACTCCCAGACGTACTGCGGTCGGGGATTCAGCATCACGTTCCTGGCGGTCGCGGCCGCATATTGGTTGAACACGGTGTGGCGGTCCACGCCCGACAAGTTGCGCACGACGGAGCGGACTTCCGCGCGCGGCGCTCCGGCGAGCATCAGCAGCTGGATCTTGGCCAGACGGAGGTCCAGGCTGGACGGGGCGCGGGCGATCTCTTGGTCCACGATGGCGATGACGGCGCGGTAGTTGCGCGCCTCCAGGAGCGGCTGCAATTCGGCATGGCGGCGGCAGAGCGCCAGGTTGCCCGGAAGGTTCACGCCGCTGCCGTCCTGCAGGCTGATGACGGTGGACAGAGAACGCGTGTCGATCGGATTCGGCCCCACTCGTCCTTCCTGATAACCGCGCTCGAGCAGTTGCTCGTCGGTTTCACCAGGGCGGCGCTGCACCACCTGGATGCCGGCCTGGCGGCGGCCGTTGCCGGTGGTGTCCACGATACGCAGGGAGCCGTCCGCTTCGAACCATGCGGCCATCACGTGTCCCTTGCCATCCAGCGCGCCGGTGCTTGCGTCGCGGGTGGACGTGGATGTTTCGATGGCGAAGGCGGCCTTGCCCTGCAATTGCGCGATGTAGGCGAACGCAAGACCGATGTCATCGCAGTCTCCGTACATGCGGCCTTCCGAGTTGTACGTTGTCAGGAATTCCAGCGGCGGAACCCAGCGCTCGTTCGGTTCGTACGCGTCGGGACCCTTGTTGATCATCCGTTGTCGCTGACCTTGGTCGCGGTCGCGCGTGTAGCGGAACATGTTCTCCATGAACTGGTTGATGCGTTCGGTCGTGTTCAGCCGGTCGGCCAGGTGACGTGCGTAATTCTCGCGGGTGCCGAAACGCTCCACGGTGAACGTGAACTGACGGCGGAACTCGGCTTCGGTCGTCGGCCACGTTTCGCGGCTCAGGTCCGGAAGGCCGGCCGGCGGCGCCGTGCGGGTTTCCGTCACGGGCGGGATCAGTCGTGATTCGGTAGGCGGCGGCGGAGAAGGCGGCGGAGGCGGGGGAGTTTCGACGCGGCGGCGGGCTGTATCCACCAGGCGGCCAACCCCCGAGGTGTCGGGAGTGCGCTCGGACGAATCTTCCGCTGCCCAGCGTTCGAATGCCTGCAGCAGGCGCTCCAGTCCGTCGACGCGGTTCTCGCTGAAGTCGGACGGCCGCTCGACGCTTTCCGGTCCCACGCCGAGCGAAGCGGTTTCCTCGCCGCGCCACTTGGCGGCTTCCTGGCCTATTTTACGAATTTCCGCGCGAAGAGCTTCGAGTTCGCCGGCAACCGGGTCGTCGTCGGGCACGGATGCGCGAGCGGATTCGGCATTGCGATCGGTGTCACCCATCGTCTTGTCGAAGGCCTCCAGCAGGCCGCCCAGTTTTTCGAGAGCTTCCTTGAACTGCTGCTGCTCCGGCTGGTTGTCGGCGCCCTCCGGACTCATGAACTGCAGCGTGGTCTTGCCGCCCAGGTACGTGAGGTTTTCACGCCGAACGATGGTCAGGAAACTTTCGTTCAGCGAATTTGCTTTATCGAGGAAGGCTTGGGCCCGCGCCGTGGCGGCGCGGATGCGGTCCATTCCGCCTTTCGGCGGAACATTCGAAAGCGGGGGATTCGTCATGGGATCTGGGGGTGTGTTTGTATACCTTATTATACAATAATTTCTATTTATTATCAAACTACGGAACCGGGCTTCCGGCAGCGTTCTGCTACCATGGACCCCATGGATGCGACCGAATACCGGTTCGTCACCCGCTGGCGCGTTCCGGGCACTTGCGAGGCCGTGTACGCCATTTTAGAGGATGTTCCGCGCGTTGCGAGGTTTTGGCCACAGCTCTACAGAACCGCGGCCGTCACGGAGCCGGGTGACGGCGTACGAGGGAAGACCGTCGCGGCAGAAACGAAGGGGTTCTTGCCGTACGTCATCCATTGGAATTTCCGCGTCACCGACAGCGACCGGCCGCACGGCTTCGCCATCGAGGCATGGGGCGACCTGGTCGGTTCCGGCCGCTGGACGTTCGTGCAGGACGGCACGGACGTGGATGTCACGTACCATTGGTCCGTCCGAAGCGAGAAGCCGCTCCTGAAGCGCCTGTCGTTCCTACTTCGGCCTTTGTTCGCTCTCAACCACAACTGGGTGATGGACCGCGGGCGCGATGGATTGCTGCGCGAACTGGCGAAAGAACGCCCCGCCGCTCTGTAACCTTTTCCTTTCCCATGCGTAATACCGTGTGTAGACCGTCGAATCCGTCGGTAATTCCGTCGCCGGACAGACGTCATCTTCCGTCACACGGAACTTTCCATTCCTTCCCCTCATAGTCCGATGAAACCCCACGCTTCCCTGCGCCTCGCCGCAGGCACCCTTGCCGTCGCGGTGTTTGCCGCAGCGGTTCCCGCCATCGGGTTCGGCTTCTCCGACGTAAAGCCGTCCTCGCAGTTTTCCGAAGCCATCAACGCACTCAAAGACCGCGGAGTGGTCGAGGGCTATGCCGACGGAACGTTCGGCGAGAACAATCTCGTCAACCGCGCCGAATTCCTGAAGATCGTCCTCGGCTCGCGCCTGAGCGTGAGCGGCGAAGAGCTTGGGGAAGGATCATCGTGTTTCGACGATGTGGACGCCGATGACTGGTTCGCGGCATGGGTCTGCAAAGCCAAGTCCGAAGGCATCGTGTCCGGATACTCCGGCGGCGACTTCAAGCCCGAGCAGAACATCAATTTCGTCGAGGCCAGCAAGATCCTGGCGCTCGCGTTCCAGCAGCAGGGCAACGGCGGCAACGTCTGGTACGAGCAGTACGTCCGCGCGCTGGAGGATTCCAAGGCCATTCCGACAAGCATCGTGGCGTTGGACAAGCCCGTGACCCGCGGCGAAATGGCCGAGATGATGTGGCGCCTGACGGAAGGCATCACCGACCGGCCGACGAAGGGTTACCTGAACGTGAAACACCCCGAGCTCGCCGTGAACACCGCTTCGGATGACCTCCAGGTGGCCAAGTCCTGCCGCGATTTGCAGGCGTTTGCCGGCGAAGGCCAGGGCGGATACTACGGTGACGACTTGTACCGCGGTCGCGGAATGATGATGGAGGGCGTGGCAGCCGATTCGGCCGCCAAAATGTCCAACGATGCCGAGCAGGCAAGCATGCCGACGACCGGAGGCTCTTCGGGCGGCGGCGACTTTTCCTCGACAAACGTGCAGGTGGAAGGCGTGGACGAAGGCGATATCGTGAAGACCGACGGCACGTACCTGTTCATCGCCGGCCAGTCGCACGGTTCGAAGGTGAAGATCGTGAAGGCGGTGCCCGGCAACGACATGCGCCATGTCGCGACCATCGACCTGACCGCCGAAGGTTCCATGCCCCAGGAGCTGTACCTGGACGGTGACCGCCTGACCATCGTGAGCAATTCGTGGTTCCGTCCGAACGTCGATCCGGTGATCGAAGACAGTGGAATCATGGATTCGTTCGCTCCCGAGATGGGCGCCAAGAGGTCCATGATGTATCCCGGTTACTACGGACACACGCTCACCGAGGTGCGCATCTACGATGTTTCCGACCACGCCAATCCTACGCTCCAGCGCAAGGTCACCTTCGACGGCAACCGCGTCAGCACGCGCCGCATCGAGGACAAGTTGTACCTCGTCATGAACCGCAACCTGTGGTGGGGCGGTTACCCCATGCCTCTTGCCAACGTGAAGACGTCCGCCGTCACCGAGACCGACGTGGGCATCCCGACCTTCAGCGACACGGTCACCGGCGCCAAGGACGTGGCGGTCACGCGTTGCGCAGGCGTCTCCATCTTGCCGCACGTGCCGCAGCCGGAGTACATGATCGTCGCGGTCGTTCCGCTGGAGGGCAAAGGCGAAGTGAAGCGCGAGCTCGTCGTGGGCAGCGCCCAGAACATCTACGCGTCGCTCAAGAACCTGTACGTCGCCACTCCGCGCTGGAACTACGTCTGGGACGGTCGTGGCGGCAACAACTCGACCACGCAGCTGTACCGTTTCGAGTTCACCGCCGACGGCGCGGATCTCAAGAGCCAGGGCAGCGTGCCGGGCACCATCCTCAACCAGTTCTCCATGGATGAGTACGGCGAGTCGTTCCGCATCGCCACCACCAAGCAAGCCACGTGGACCGGCGACGGCAAGGAGCTTCCGTCCACCAACAACCTCTACGTGCTGAACAAGAGCCTGGAGCTCGTCGGCGAGATCGAAGACATCGCCCCCGGCGAGAGCATCTACTCGGTGCGCTTCATGGGCGACCGCACGTACATGGTCACGTTCAAGCAGGTCGATCCCTTTTTCGTCATCGACACCAGCGATCCTCGCAACCCCAAGATCCTCGGCAAGCTCAAGATCCCTGGCTACAGCGATTACCTGCACCCGTACGACGCCACGCACGTCATCGGCTTCGGCAAGGAAGTCGACGAGTCCATCGGCAAAGACAAGGTCCACAGCGAGGGCGCCGTGTACTACACCGCCGTGCTCGGCATGAAGGTGTCCATGTTCGACGTCTCGGACGTCGCAAACCCCAAGGAGATGTTCAAGACCGTCATCGGCGACCGCGGCACCGAGAGTCCGTTGCTGCATGATCATCACGCGCTGCTCTTCGACAAGGAGCGCAACCTGCTCGCGTTCCCGGTCACGGTCATGAGCCTGCCCGCCGGCAAGACCGCCGCCGACGAGTCGGCCTACCCGACGCCCACCTTCCAGGGCGCATACGTCTACGACATTTCGCTCAAGGGCCTGAATCTGCGCGGCAAGGTCAGCCACTACGGCGAGGACGCCTACCTGAAGGCAGGCGACTCGTGGTATCCGTACGGCAACGATGTCGAGCGCATCGTCCGCATCGAGGACAAGCTCTACACCATCTCCCCGACGCAGGTGCAGAGCCACACCGAGAAGGACGTGAAGCAGGTCGGCAAAGTCGAGCTCTAGAGATCATGCGAAAGAAGCCGGGTGCCGAGTGCATCCGGCTTTTTTGCAGGAAAAGCGGCCGGGCTACCTTGACAGCGGAGCAAAAATAATGAGAATGCCGGTCTATGCCGCATCCGAACCGAGCACAGGCTTTTGATTATTCCGACCCCCACGCCGAGATGGTGCTGATCCGCCAGACATGCGACGCCGAGGATGCCGGACGCGAAGTTTGCGCTCCATACAATGCTCCCACGGCGGAACGCTTGGAGCAGGTTCGCATGCAGCTTGCCGCCGCACTCGACCTTCAGCTTTCGCGCGGCCGCCACACCCGCATGGACGTCGTCATCAGCCTGCGCACCAAGCTTGCCGAGGTCGGCAATCGCCTCGCTTCGATTGCTACGCCGGATGCCGTTGCCTGAATCCAAGCTTGCCGGCCGGACGGAAAGGTCGGACATCCATTTGTACGTGCCTCCCGACGCCGCCGACGTTGATACTGCCCCCGAAGCAGCGGCTGTTCACGGGGAGACGCCGGAGTTCCTGCTGCTGGTCGCACAGCGCGATGCCGATGTGATGAGGATCCGTGCCGCGATCCAGGCGGATCTGGACGGCCCCGGACGGCGCGTGAGCGAGCGGGTGCTGAACCTGATTCGCGCGTTCAAAGAAGCATGGCAGGATTTTCGCTTCGACGACCTGATCGCGTACGACGATGTGTTCGAACCGTCCGATCATCACTAGAATGGGGGCATGAAGAAAAAACAGACGGTGTCGGCGGAGCGCATCCTCTATAAGGATGACTGGCTCTTGGCGGTGAACAAACTGGGTGGCGAGCTGGCAGTGGCCGGCAGCGGCCGGATGGACCGGCTGCCGCTGCTCGACTTCCTGAAAGAGGAATATCCCGAGCTGCAGCCCATCCACCGTCTGGACTTCGAAACGTCCGGCGTGCTGCTGTTCGCCCGCACGCCGCAGGTGCTGAACATGATCCTGAACTCCCGCTTCGGCGGCTGGGTGAAGACCTACCGCGCGCTGGTCGTCGGCCGCCCCAGCAAGCCCAAGGGCAGCATCGACATCCCGCTGCAGGCACGCAGCGGAAAGGGAACCGTCGAGGCGAGCACCAAGTACAAGGTGCTGGATTCGTTCGGGCCCGTCGGCTACGTGGAGGCCGTCATCGAACGAGGTCAGTTCCACCAGATCCGTCGCCACTTTGCCGCCATCCACCACCCGCTGGTGCTGGACGACGAGCACGGCGACAAGCGTTTCAACAAACTGTTCGCCGGCTCGTTCGACTATCGCCGGTTCTTCCTGCACGCCGTGTCGGTGGACTTCCCGCATCCGGTCACCGGCAAGCAGATCCGGATCGAAGCTCCGTTACCTCGTCAGTTCAACGACGTGCTGGAGAAGATGAAGAAGCGCGTGGAGGAAATGAAGCGCGGCCCATCAAAAACGCTCCCGTCGCGAACGAAAAAACGCCGCTCGTGATGCACGAAGCCAGCGTTCCGCCCACGACCCCGAATTGCCGGAACGTGGCTGCCGCCGTGAACAAGTAGACCAGCGGCGAGAGGGCGCCGATCGGCATGTTCCGTACGATGCCACTGAGCGCATGGGCTCCCTGTTTGCGGTGCAGGATGAGCATGCTGGACATGTTGGCGGCCGGGAACGCGGTGAACATGCCGCCCCAGAACACGCCGAGCGTTTTCGAGAGCAGCACGACGGTGGCGATGACGGCCCCGGCGAAACAGGAGCGCAGAACGATGTCCGTGGCGGTCAGGCGCAGGCGGACGGGCGCGGCATTGCGAGCGATTTTGCCGAAGGACAGATACGCGATCGTCACCGCGACGGCGAATCCGGCGACCGAGAGCAGCGGCTGATGGAATTTCCAGTAGGCCAGGGGAGCGGTCAGCGAGAGCCAGAAGAGCAGCGCGGTCGATGTGGCGGCAGCCATGCCCGTGGTCCTGCCCCGCACCCGTAGCGCGACAAGCACGTAGACCAGGTTGAACAACAGCGTCACGCCGAACGTCAGCGGCAATGCCGGTGCGATGTCCGCCACGCGGCCCGGGCCCAGCGTGAGACCGATGAAGAACAAGCTCAGCACCATCGTGGAGGGCAGGTTCAGGATGATGCCAGCGATGGCCGGCGGCACGCGCTCGGCGGCCAGCGA
>CAYSWB010000034.1:0-9023 GCA_964434575.1 uncultured Candidatus Peribacteria bacterium
CAAGAAACTCCCCTGCCGGAGATTTCCACCGGAGAGGCGTGGTGGGGGGTGCTGAAATAAACGATTTCCTTCTCCGTGATACCATAGAACCGTGCAGACCATTCTCATTCTCATCGGCACCGTCGCGGCACTGGTGCTTGGCGTGCGTCACGCACTGAAGATGATGCGCAGGAAGGAGGACCGCAGACGCGAAAAACAATTGGCATTCCTGCAGATCCTGATGCCGAAAAAGGAGGGTAAGGAAGATAAGGAGCAGGAATCCGAGCAGTTCTCGACCGGCAAAGACTTCAAGGAAGTGCTGGGCGTGATGGACCACTTGTACCAGACCATCGGAAGCCTGGCCGAGACCAGTATCCAGCGTCACTGGAAAGGATCGCCATTCATCTCCGTGGAATACGCCGCGCTGGCGGGCGAAATCCTGATCTTCGTCGTCGCGCCGCGCAAGGTGACGCCGATCATCGAGAAGCAGATCACGTCGTTCTACCCCGACGCCGTCATCGACGAGGTGGAGGACTACAATATCTTCACCAAAAACTCCGTCACGTCGTCCACGTACCTGGTGCCGTCCAAGAGCTTCGTCTACCCGTTCAAGACGTACCAGCACCTCAAGTCCGACCCGTTCAACGCCATCACCAATGCGTTTTCCAAACTGAGCAAGAACGAAGGCGCCGCTGTGCAGGTCGTCATCCGCCCGCAGCTGCCCAAGTGGCAGGCGAAAGTCCAGAAGGAAGCCCAGAAGCTGCTGAACCCCAAGAAATCGAGTGGCTTCGTATGGTGGAACCCGCTGTCGTGGGCCAGCATGCTGTTCGACATGTTCACGTCCAGCGACGGCAAGGACCAGTTCGCCAAAGAGAGCTCCAGCGGCGAGCGCATCACGCAGATGGTCGAAGAGATGAGCAAGGCCATGGACGAGAAGGCCAACTCGCCGGGTTTCAGCGCCGTCATCCGCATCGTAGCGTCGGCCGAGACGCAGGACCGCAGCAACATGCTGCTGGACACCATCGTCGGCAGCTTCTCGCAGTTCAACGACGTGCGCGGCAACAGCTTCACACGCACGCGCTACCACTCAAACATCAACCTGATCTACCGCTTCATCCGCCGCAACCCCAGCCGCCCGCTGTGGCAGCGCTGGTTCACCAAGAAGATGCTGCTCGGCACCGGCGAACTGGCCAGCTTGTTCCACTTCCCGAACATCAAGTACAACAAGGTTTCGACGATCAAGTGGCAGAGCTTCAAGATCGCCCCGGTGCCCAAGAACATCCCCGAAGAAGGCCTGTTTCTGGGCTACAACACCTACCGCGGCGAACGGAAGAAGGTCTTCATGAAGAACGAGGACCGCTTCCGCCATTTCTACGTCATCGGCCAGACGGGTACCGGCAAGTCGTCAGTCATCCAGCTGATGGCCCGCCAGGATTTCCACAAGAAGAACGGCATCTGCGTGGTCGACCCGCACGGCTCGCTGATCGAGGACTTGTTCCCGTACATCCCGCGCGAGCGCGCCGACGACGTGATTTACTTCAACCCGGCCGACATGGGCCGCCCGATGGGCCTGAACATGCTGGAAGGCAAGAACGACGAGGAGCGTGACCTTATCGCGCTGGACGCCATGAACATGATGGTGAAGATGTTCGGCGAAGAGATCTTCGGCCCCCGCATCCAGGACTACTTCCGCAACGGTTGTCTGACGCTGATGGCCGACGAGGACGAAGGCGGCGCCATCACCGACCTGGTGCGCCTGTTCACCGACGACGAATGGGGCAAGTACAAGGTGGCGAAAGTGAAGAATCCGATCGTAAAATCGTTCTGGGACAAGCAGATGGCCTCCACCGGCCAGCGCGAGAAGCAGGAAATGATCCCCTACTTCGCCGCCAAGTTCGGCCAGTTCACGACCAACACCCTCATCCGCAACATCGTGGGCCAGGTGAAGAGCTCGTTCGACTTCCAGGAGGTCATGGACGGCCAGAAGATCATCCTGATGAACCTGTCGAAAGGTCTTATCGGCGACGTGAACAGCAAGTTGCTGGGTATGATCATCGTCAACAAGATCCAGGTGGCCGCCATGCGCCGTCAGCGCCAGGAAAGCAAGTCGCGCAAGGACTTCTTCCTGTACATCGACGAATTCCAGAACTACGTGACCGACTCGATCGAATCCATCCTGTCCGAGGCCCGCAAGTACCGCCTTGGCCTCGTGATCGCCCACCAGTACTTGGACCAGCTGGAAAAGGACAGCAAACTGTCGGGCAGCGTGAATCTCAAGAGCGCCGTATTCGGCAACGTCGGCACCATGATGCTGTATAAGATCGGCCCGCAGGACGCCGAGTTCTGCGCCAAGGAACTCGCGCCGGTATTCAGCGAGCAGGACCTGGTGAACCTGGACAACTTCAAGGCCTGCATCAAGCTGAGCATCGACGGCCAGCCGTCGCGCCCGTTCTCCATGGAAGTGCCCAAGCCGTGGCTGGAAACCACGTACGCCAAGGACACCAAAGCCGTGGAAGCCTACAAACAGCTGTCGCGACTGAAGTACGGCCGCGACAAGGAATTCGTCGACCGCGAAATCATCCGCCGCATCGGCGCCTGATTTTTGGCTTCCAGAGGGTGCAAAGAGTGCTTTTTTATGGTATAATGGGGAGATGCGATTGAAGCGCTTCCTCATCGTTGCCGGCGTCATGGTGTGCGCCGCCGTGGCATATGCCGCGCTGCCCCCCGGCTTTTCGCTCACGGGTACCACCGGGGAAGTAAAGAACACCATCGATGTGGTGATCTTCGACGCGGACAATGACGGGGACATGGACCACGCGGCCATCAACTACGACACCACGAATACCTGGACGCTGGACATGTACCTGAACAATGGCGGCGACGCGGGATTCAGCGCAAGCACGTTCGGAAGTGCGCTGGGGGCCACGGGCGTTTCGGCCGGCGACGTGGATTTGGACGGAGACGTGGATTTGGTGGTTACGCGCAACTTCGGCAGCGCGAACGTATCGCTGTACAAAAACGACGGCACGGGCACGTCATGGACGCTCACCAACATCGCGATAACGGGCACGCTCGATTCCGAACTGGCCGACGTGGACGGCGACGGCGATGTGGACCTGGTGCTGGTGAAATCCGGCGGCTACGTGAACGCCGTCATGACGAACGATGGCCAAGGTTCGTTCACCAACATGCTCTCGCCTTTGCCGGCAGCGGTGGATAACGGGTTGGCCCCAGCCGACTTCGACGGCGACGGCGACATCGACCTGGCGATGCTGATCGGAGGCGGCACGACGCTCTCGGTGCAAGCCAACAACGGCACCGGCACATTCGTGCAGATCGAAAGCCAGTTCCTGCCGACGCAGATGACCGCACTGGTCGCCGGCGACATCAACGGCGACGGCATCATCGACATCGTGGGGACCGACGGCAACGGAGACTTCTTCGGCTGGCTGAACAACGGAACCGGCGATTTCGCGACCATGTTGGGCCCCTGGTCGTCCACCGTGGACAACCTTGCGCTGGGCGACGTGGACAACGACGGCGACCTGGACGCCATTCTGGCCGGCAACGCGGGTGTCAGCGAATTCTGGCTGAACAACGGCTTAGGAACCTTCACGTTCCAGCAGGGCAACGCGCTCGTGACCTGCAGCCGCACGGTGGCTCTGGGCGACATGAACAACGACGGTGACTTGGACTACATCCTGGGCAACGATGCCACGACCTGCGATGGCAGCGGCGGGGCAAACGCATACTACGGCAGCAACCAGGAAAGCATCCTGGTAAACGCCGCTCCGACCGCGCCGACGTCGGACTTCAGCGCCACGGCATCGGCCAACGCGGTCGCCTTTTCGCCGGTGTACGGCATCATGGGCTTGAACGACGCATCCATCGGCAGCATGGCATGGACCAACCCCACCAACGTCATCTCCAGCGATAACTTGTACGCGACGAATGACCTGACCGGCGTGGCAACGAGCAACTACCTGGTCATCTCCAGTTTCGGCTTTTCCATCCCCAACGGAACGGTCATCACCGGCATCGTGGTGGAGATCGAAAAGCGGGCGCAAACGCCCGGCACGACGATCCAGGACGAAAGCGTCCGGCTGCTGAAAGGCGGCGTGATTTCGGGCAGCGACAAGGCGTCCGTATCGGACTGGCCCACGGCCGTCGACATGTTGATTCCGTACGGCGGCCCCACCGACCTGTGGGGCCAAACCTGGACCGCCACGGATATCAACAGCGGCATCGGCGTGGCGATCGCGGCGGATAAAGCGAGCGGCGCCGGAACCACCACCGCGTACGTGGACAGCGCCAGAATCACCGTGTACTACGCCAGCGGCGCGAACATCCTGCTCAGCTGGGGTTCGGGCTCGGACTCGGTCACTCCGACCCGGCAACTGCAGTACCAAACGCGCGTGGGAACGGTGGCGGCCGGCCGGGACGTCATTTCGGAAAAATCCGCCAGCCCCACGTATGCCGACCGGCTCATGCCTGCCAACCGCAGTCGTCAGCGGCTCGTGAGGCGCCTGGCCTGCGACCAAACGTACTACTGGGCCGTGCGCACCGTGGATAACGGATTCCGCGTCGGCGCCGAGTCCGCGGAGCAGACGTTCACCGTGGGCGCCGACTGCACCGTCGGCGGAGGCGGCGGAACCAGCGGTGGCACCAGCGGCGGAGGCGGCAGCAGCAGCTCGGCCGCGGGCGGAGGGGGCGGCGGATTCTGGCTGCAGAACCTGCTGCAGGAGGGCGGCAGCGCGGAGACGCCGAAGGGCAAGATCTCGGGACAACTGTTCGTGGACGTGAATGCCAACGGCAAGAAGGAAAAGGGCGAGCGTGCGGCGTTCGCAGGCGTGCGCGTGGAAGCCACGGGCAAGGATCTGAGCGGAAAGGATGTGACGCAAGCGGTTGCCGTGGGGACCGCCGGCACATTCGAGATGAGCTTGCCCGCCGGAACATACACGCTCTCCACGGTGGACGTGTCCGGGGCGCTGAACGGCTACGAAGCGACGGGCAAGGCATGGGAAGTCACCGTGCAGCCCGGCCTGACGGCCGTGGTCGGGTTCGGCTGGCGCAGCGAAAAACTGCTGAGCTACAAGCCGTGCCTGAGCATCGGCGAGGTGGAGACGGCGCAGGGAACGCTGGCGCAGGGAATCCTGGCCGGCATCCGCACCATCTACGATCAGCCGCTGATGCGGGAGGCGCCGGCCGGACCGCTGGTGACCCGCAAGGAGTTCTTCGAGCTGCTGGCCGGCACGCAGTGCCTGAAGCTCGCCAAGACCGGCGACGCCCTGCGCGAAGGATTGCGCGGCGCGGCGAAGGAACATGGCTGGGCGCAGGCGACGCTGAAAGACGTGCCGGTGCCGGAAGGACAGACCGAAGGATGGCATGCCAGCGTGTACGCGCTGCTGAGCGCCGGCGTGCCTGTCGGACGCACGGTGGGTACCGAGCTCGTGGCGGATGCCGGGGCGCCGGTCACCAAGCGCGAAGCCATGGCCATGGTGGCCGCGGCGCTCAAGCTGGAGCCGAACACGGAAGTGTCATTGCCGCCGGACGGCACCGAGGACGATGCCAAGGCCGGCACGTTCGGCGCGCTGAAGAAAGCCGGCGTGCTGCCGCGCGGGTTCGAGAACGCGCTGTCGGGCGGCGTGACGCCGTCCGAGGCCGCCGACCTGCTGGTGAAAGCCTCGTTCGCCGGGGGCAAGCTGACGTTGTCGGCACTGCCGGATGAAGACCGCTGGGACTACAGCTTCGAGGCGCCGTACCTGGCGGCCGCCGGACAGATCGACCGCCGTCCCTGCATGGTGCAGGAGCCGGAACGGGCGACGTCGGTGCGGGCGGAGATCCTGCCGAGCGCGCCGGATTTCCTGTTCGAACGGCTGCAGCTCCTGCTGTCGGTCGGCATCGACGACGGCGAGGGCAGGACGCGCTGGCTGATCAACGGACGCCCGAGCGAGTACGGGGTGAAAGCCGGCATGATCGGATTGTCGGCGGGCAAGCCGGTGACCTGGCTGGCGCTTGCGGACGTGGGACTGAAGTTCACCTGCCACCCGCTGGAAAGCCACCAGGAAGCCGAAAAACGACTCTCGGGCGGCGGCGTGAACATCAGCGGAGGCGGCACGGCCGAACGCATCTTCGCGCCGGACAGGCTGTTCGGTACCCAAGACGGCTCGAGTTTCGCCTCACGCGTTCTGCACAGCCTGCAGCGCGCGGTCCAGCGCTTCAACCTGCGTCCGGACACCTTCGCACAGGACATGGCGCTGGAAGAACCTCGCGACTTCAGCTCAACCGTCTCACTCACCGATGCAAGCAGACTCTTGGCTTCCTACATCCTGTACACGCGCGTGGACGCCGGCGCGATGACGCGGCTGGAAGCGGAAGGGACCTACAATGAATTACGGACGTCGATCCTGCGCGAACTCACGGGCCTCGACGAAGGCGAAATGTGGCGCATGGGTAATGCCGGCAACGGCCAGGCGCTGACGTGGGGCCAACTGATCACGGTGCTGAGCGACGTGCTGGGACCGGAGCTGCAAGAAACTCCCCTGCCGGAGATTTCCACCGGAGAGGCGTGGTGGGGGGTGGTTCGGTAGAATTTTCGCAGCAGGAAGCCATATTCGCCTGTAAAAAGGGGGCGTTTTCTGGTATACTCAAAGAGAAACCAACTTCCTTTCCGCACGTGAACGTTCAGCGCGTTTTTCCCATCGTGGTGGCAGCCGTGGCGGTGACGGCATTCACGGTCTGCGCCGTGGCGCTGGGCGCACAGGCGCTGCGTCTGTGGCCCATCCTCGGGACCATGGTTCAGGTGGTGATGAGCGTGCGCGAGTACGGCCTGCTGACGGCCGCGGTGGCATTGCTCACGATCGCCGTCGCCGTGGAGTGGAACAGGGTAGCCAATCATGCCCGCATTCCGCGCATGTCGCTCGCGGAGGTGGAACGCAAACACCCCTATCTGCCGGGCAGGACGGAAATCGTCACGACCATGATCATTTCGATGGCGCTGCTGATGCTGTTCACCGTGCTGGTGGAAAAAGTCTACGCCATGGCGTACACGCTGAGCAGCTCGACGGTTGAGGAAAAGAAAACCTACGATCTACTGATCTTCGACGTCGATGCGGACGGCGATATGGATTACATCTCAGGCAACGGCAACTCCGCCTTCGATGACTGGGACGTGTACCTCAACAACGGCACGGGCACTTTCAGCCATGCCGGACTGGTAGGAGATTCCGAATTCTTCGCCGCATTCGACGCCGGCGACGTGGACGGCGACGGCGATGTCGACATCGTGTCCATCGACAGCCAGGTCTCTTTCAGTAATATGAATGTTCACCTCAATACCGGCGGCGGAACGTTTGCCGTGCAGCCGGCTGAGGGCGTGGGCGCTCTTGCGAAAGACATCAAGCTAGCGGACTTCGACCGCGACGGCGACTTGGATGCGGCGGTGTGCGCCGAAAGCACGACCGAATTCCGCATGATGATCAATGACGGCACGGGCAATTTCAACTCGGCGCCGGTCAATCTTTCTGCGGGCTGCACAAACATGACGGCGGCTGATTTTACGTCGGACGGAACGATCGACCTGGCCCTGAATATGGAAGATGGAAGCAGTGACATCTACGTCTACAGCAACACCGGAACCGGCGGCATGACACAGCTCGTCGTTATCGGCGGGCCGTTCTCGAACGGACTTGCATCGGGAGACCTGGATGGCGACGGCGACATCGACATCGTCACGCTGCTTGGATCGGTAGGATTCCGGCCATTCTTCAACAATGGATTCGGTACGGCATACTCGAGTCCGGGCGGATACGGCGCGGTGGTCGACACGAACGCATTGGCGTTGGGCGACGTGGACAACGACGGGGACTTGGACGTATTGCTGGGAGCATCGGATACCGTGTCAAGCAACAACGGCGGCACCGAGGTGTGGCTGAATAACGGCATCGGCACGTTTTCGCAAAGCGGGACGCCGACGGAGGAGGACGACTGCACGCTCGCGCTGGCGCTCGGCGACATCGATGCCGACGGCGACCTGGACTACATTCGGGGCAACAGCGACTGTATCGGCGCCAGTCCGAACCGCCACTACAAGAGCGACCAGGCGGTGACGCTGGCCAACCTCGCACCGGCGGCTCCTACGTCGGGCTTTTCGGCGAGCATCACGGGATACTCATCCACCGGCAGCGGCCCGCGGAATCCGGCGCTGGGAACCGACGTTGCCGGAGTGGGAACGATCGCGTGGACCGGCACGTCGAATATCTTTGCCCAGGACGCATCGTACGCGGAGTCCGCCACGCTGCTGGACATGACCGACCACACCACGCATTGGCTGCGTGCGACGGACTTCGGATTCAACATCACTTCGGGTTCCACCATCCTCGGCATCGTCGCTTCCTGGCACAAGGACTACGGCGGCTGCGGCATGTATGACAACGCCGTCCGCATTGTGAAGCGCGGCGTCATCGGCGCCACGGATAAGAGCATTCCAGGGCTGTGGTCCCCGACCGGATATTTCGACCACGGCGGCTCCACCGATTTGTGGGGCGAAACGTGGACGACCAGCGACATCAACGCATCCGACTTCGGCGCGGCGCTGTCCGCGACCCAACTCCCATGCGGAGCCGGTAATTCAACCCCCCGGGTCGATCACGTGCAGATGACCGTCTACTACGCCAACGGAGCGAACGTCTTGCTTGCCTGGGGCTCCGGCTCGGACACGATCACCCCCACGCGCCAACTGCAGTATCAGACCCGCGTGGGTACCGTCACCGGTGGACACCAAGTGATATCCGGCAACGCCGCGGTGAGCCCGTACTACGTCGACCGCATCATGCCCAACGGCCAAAGCCGCAGCAGATTGCTACGGGGATTGCCCTGCGGCCAAACATACTACTGGGGCGTGAAAACGGTGGATTCCGGCCTGCGGATGAGCACCGAATCGACCCAGCAGACTTTCACGATCACGCCAGGCAGCTGCGCGATCGGCGGAGGAGGCGGAGGCGGTAGCAGCAGCTCTGCAGCGGGAGGCGGAGGCGGAGGAGGGT
>CAYSWB010000035.1:0-8471 GCA_964434575.1 uncultured Candidatus Peribacteria bacterium
CCCGAATGACGGGTTCAGAGCCCGTTGCCTTACCGCTTGGCGACTCCCCAACGGCAGCGCGCAGTGTACAACGATGCCCACCAGGTTTCCAGCTTGTCGCGCGGGAACTTCACTATCGCCCGAAAGCGGCTTGGGTTAGGCTCTTGCGCGATGGCCGAAGTCTTCGAGGAAATTCTCCTGCATCCCGGCCAACTCTCATGAACGGAAGCGCCCGGTTTCCCATTGTGATCTCTCCTTCGGTGAGGCGGCGCTTCCTGAAAATAGTCGGCATGCACTGTTCGCATGCGCCATTAGCCGGAAGAGAATGCGCCTGATAACATACGCGGCAAGAACCTACTCCGGTCGGTACTGTCATGATCGCACTGTACGCCATCGGCTGCTTCTATTGCCTTCTGAAAATATGCAATGCGCTTGGAGCATGTCTGATCGGCCTCAGAAGCCGCCATTGGCCCTCCGTCCCAGGCACAATCCTGTCATCCGGCTTGTCGACCGTGTACAGGAGAAATGATTTGACGCCCCCGGTCGCCGCGAATGTCAGCTACTCGTATTTCGTTGACGGCAAAGCGTTCACCGGCAGCAACATCACGGCGGGCGGTAAGAATCCCACCTATGCCCGCCTGCCGTTCATGGCCGCGATGGAAGACCCGTACAAAAAAGACATGAGTGTCACGGTCTACTACGACAGAAACGATCCTGCCACATCGTCGCTGGAGCCCGGAGTGTACTGGAAGGACGTCGTGGAGCTGGCGATGTTCTCCTTGCTCTTGCTGACGTTGGCGGCACATGCGTTTCTCGCGATGAATCCGCCGGCGAAAACACTGCAAGAGATGGATCGGTTTTTCCCCGGAGCAAACATTCCGGCCACTGGTGCCGCGCGGCAGTGAAGCTTCACTGCGTACGCGGCATGCGCTAGGCTTTCAGCCAATGGCCGATATCATCGAAGGACTCCTCCTGCATCCCCGCATCTGGCTTACCCTGCATGTTTTGGGTGTTTGCGTTGGCTTGGGCGGCGCGACCATCACCGACGTGCTGTTCTTCAAATTCCTGAAGGACTTCCGCATCTCCAACAAGGAAGCCGACGTCATGCGCACGCTGTCGCACGTCATCGTGGGGGCGCTCTTCCTTATCCTCATTTCCGGCGTGGCGCTGTACCTGCCGGCCATGGCGAAGTACAACGCGTCGCCGGCGTTCATCGCCAAGATGACCATCGTGGTCGTGCTGACCATCAACGGCCTGTTCCTCCACGAGTACGTTTCGCCCAAGCTGGTGCGGCTGTCGTTCACCGCCCACCACCAGCCCACTCCCCGCCTCCGCCGCCTGCGCCACCTGGCGTTCGCGCTCGGCGCGGTGTCGGCGACATCGTGGTACTTCACGTTCTTCCTGGCGATGCTGAAATCGCTGCTGCCGGACGGACTCGCCGCCCACCAGATCATCACCATGTACGCCGTGCTGGTGTTCTGCGCCGTGTCGGCCAGCCAGATCATCGAACACCGCCTGCATCTGGACGGAAGCATCTACAAAAAAGCACGGGCGTAAAGCCCGTGCCGGATGTCCGCCGAAGGCTTACTGGTTTGCCGGCGGGCTGTTCGTGTCGCCGCCGGGAAGGTCGATCTGACCCTCGACGTTGATGGAATTCGCATCGGTGGCCGGAGCCTGATTGCCGTAGGCCAGCGTGTAGACGACGTACCCGCCGACGGCCAGCAGGGCCACGACGACGAGAATCACCATGATCGCGCTCATGCCGTCGCTCGCGGAATCGGCAGGGGCGTTGTGGTAGTGAACGTGTTCGGCCATAACGAAATGGGGAAAGGAATAATGCTGATACTTGTGACGGTCCGTGCCGCGCATTCTTACGGGACGGCTCGCATGAAAAAACGGGGGAAGCGCCGGCTTCCACCCGTATGTTTCGCCTGGCCTGTCCGGACATCCGTGGGATGTCGTGGGCCGAAGGAGCCGAAGGGAAATCGCCTACGCCTTCACGTTCGATGTGCCGGCGGAAGCACCCGGCATGTTCCGGTGCTTCGGGCCGCTTGCCTCCCGTACGGGCATTCTCGTGCGGCGCATCGGGGCGGCCCACGTCGCTCTGCTGCGGATCGGGAGCTTTGGAACCCTTGCGGGGATTGTTCTTGGAGGTGTCGCTCATGGTAAAGGGGGGAAGAATAAAACTACATGCTGTCGGAGCCGCCCGGCTTGCTGAGACCGAACTCGTCGGTCGGCGGCGGCTTGGGTGTGCCGGTATCTTCGGACGGGGCGTCACTCGTATCGTCCTTGTCGTCGAGGTACGTCATGATGAAAGGAGGAAAGAAATAGAATAGTGATTCAGGCCCGGGAATCATCGGAACCCACGTCGGGAAGATGTTCGCCGGCTTTCGTCGAATGATCGTCGTCTCGGCCCACGTGGAGCGGATCGGAAGGAGCGGGTCCTTCGCCGGAACGCGGATCGGGAATGGGAGCCTCCCCGCCATGCGAGCCGCCCATGAGCGGAGGGAACATATCGAGCATGTCCAGCATGAAATGGAATGGAAGGAAGCACGTATGACGACGGCGGAGCGGGCCTTCCGTTACGGAATGCTTCGTGGACAGGTCGCGGCGATGTGTCTTCGCTGGGGTTCGCGCTGGTAGGATCGCGGCATGCAGATCCGCCTCTTTCTCCCTGCAGCATTGCTGCTTGCGGCATGCGCCGCATCCCCCGCCGCCGAGCCGGCAACACCGTCTTCTTCCGCGCCCGCATCTTCATCGTCGGCGCCGGCCGCGTCGTCTTCCTCGCAGCAGGCGGCCGCGCTGGAGCAGCTGCCGTCCGAACTGAGCATCCCCCACTTCTCCGCCATGCGGCTGGAAGGCACGGATCTCCAGCTGGGCAAGCCGGTGTCCGAGAACGCCGACTACACGCGATATAACATCAGTTACAGGAGCAACGGCCTGCTGATCACCGGCATCATGAACATTCCGAAGGGCAAGGGTCCGTTCCCGCTGCTCGTCTTCAACCACGGTTACATAGCGCCGTCCGTGTACACCCGGGGCCGCGGCCTGAAGCGCGAACAGGATTACATGGCCCGCGAAGGCTTCGCCGTGCTGCACACGGACTACCGCGGACACGCCGGCTCGGACGAAAGCCCGATGACCGCGAAGGTGTACGACGGAGCGCTGGAGTACGCGATGGACAGCGCGAACGCCGTGTTGGCCGTGCGCGGGGCAAAGCTGCCGAACGTGGACGCGAGCCGCGTGGGCATGCTCGGACACTCCATGGGCGGCGGCGTGACACTGGCCCTGCTGACCGGGCGCAAGGACGTGGTGGATGCCGCGGTGCTGTACGCGCCGGTGCATGCCGACGTCTGGGAAAACTTCTCGCGCTGGCGCCGCGAACGCGAGGAAGGTGACCGCACGCTGGAGCAGTTCAAGAGCCGCGAGGAAAACCCCGCCGCGTGGGACGCGCTCTCGCCCCAGACGTACCTGGCAGACATCGAGGCGCCCGTGCTGCTGTTCCAGGGTTCCAACGACAAGGACGTGCCCAAGGAATGGTCCGACGAACTGGCGGAGCGCATGGAAACGCTGGGCAAGGAGTTCGCATACGTGGAATACCCGGGCGAAGGGCACGAATTCAGCACCAAGTGGACCGACTTCATGAGCACCTCGGCTGCATTCTTCCACACGCACCTGAACCAAGCCGCGGCACAGTGAAGAGAGCGGCCGGGAAACCCGGCCGCCCTCGCTTGTCACGCGTCACCGCGTGGCGGTCTGTTCGTCCTTTCGGGTATTGAGTGTGTTCGGGTCGCCGAAACGATATTCCAGACGCAGGGTCGTGGGGTTGTCCTCGAGCGCCTTCTGGCACACGCGGGTTTCAACCGACAACACGAGTCCTTGTCCGGTCGTCTTGCAACCGCTCAGAACCAACAACAACACACCGATACAGGCGATTTTCGACATGACGCACCTCCTGTGCGCAAAAGGATCGAACGGCCGTCCTTCGTGGGCGGCACTTTGCGTATTTTACAATAAATTCAATATTATGCAATATTCAGGACTTTGTGGCTTTATACAGCGATTTCGTCAACGCGGCTTCGGTGGAATGATCGACCATCGGAGCGGGATACGAGCATGAGCCGAAGGATGCGTGGACCTTGTGCCAGCGATGGATGTCCGTTGGCTCCACGTCCCGCAGTTCCGGCACCCAGCGCCTGATGTACGCGCAATCAGGATCAAATTTTTCCTGCTGCAGCCACGGGTTGAAGATGCGGAAGTACGGCACGGCGTCGCAGCCTGTGCTGGCCGCCCACTGCCAATTGCCGTTGTTCACGCACGGATCGTAGTCCGTGAGCTTGGTCGCGAAGTAGCGCTCGCCCGCGCGCCAATCCTGGTGCAGGTCCTTCACCAGGAACGAGGCCGTGATCATGCGCACGCGGTTATGCATGAAACCGGTCGCGCGTAGCTGCCGCATGCCGGCATCCACGATCGGAAATCCCGTTTCGCCGCGGCACCACCTGGCAAATACCCCGGCATCGGCGCTCCACTTCAGCGTGTCGTATTGCGGATGGAACGCGCCGCCGAAGACATGTGGGAAATGGTACGCGACGTGCGTGAGGAAATCGCGCCAGTACAACTGACGCAGCAGCGGATGTCCGTCCCCCAACCGCGCGGCGATGGCTTCATGCGCCTCGCGGACCGAACACGTGCCGAACTTCAGGTGAGCGGAAAGCTTCGTGGTGCCGTCGTCATCGGCGGGAAGATCCCGCCTGGAGGCGTACGACCGCTGCTGCTCCAAGCCGTGCAGGATCTTGAGCGCGTTCGCGCGGCCGCCGTGCGGAACCAGTCCGGCCAAGGGCTCGGGCAGCACGGCGATATCGGCGCGCGGCGTCCGCAGCGTCCCGAATGCGCCGCTCGGCACCTCGGCGGCGGCCCGCAGCGGCAGCGAAGACGCCTTGTTGTAGAACGGCGTGAAGACGGTGTAGGGCTTGCCGCTCTCTTTGTGGACGTCCTCCGGCTCATGCAACAGCGCGTCACCGAACACCCGCAGCACGGCGCCACCTTCTTTGCATGTTTCGGCCAGCGCCGCGTCACGCTTGCGGCTGAACGGCGTGTAGTCCCGGTTGATGAACACGGCGTCGATCCGCTCCGTCTTCAGCAACGTGGCAATCACCTGCTCCGCCTCGCCCGAAAGCACATGGAGCGTGCCGCCGGCGGCACGCATCTGTCCGGCCAGATCTTCCAGGCTTTCGCGGAGGAACTGCGCGCCGAACGACGAAAAATACGGATGAGAGGACGTTTGCCGCGGGTCGAGGATGAAGCAGGCGCACACCTCGGCGGAGGTTTCCAGCGCGGCCTTCAGGGCGGCATTGTCCCGCAAGCGCAAATCGCGGCGGAAGACCATCAGGGACCGATGGTGCGGCTTGGCCGGCATCCGCTACAGTATACTGCCCCGTACGATGCAACCCAAAACCCGCGAAGCACTGTTCAAGGAACTGTTCCCGAAGGAGCCGGCATACCGCTGGAAACAGATCGAACAGGCGCTGTTCCAGCCCGAAGCCGACGGCTGGGCGGACATCACCGCCCTGCCCAAAGCCATGCGTGAGAAAGCCGCGGCCCTGCCGTGGATCACGTGCACCGCAGAGCGCGTGTACGAGAGCAAGCGCCACGACACGTTCAAGGCGGTGCTGGTGGCGAGCGACGGCATGCGGTTCGAAAGCGTGCTCATGGCCAACAAGCGCGAACAGTGGACCATCTGTGTTTCCAGCCAGATCGGCTGCGCGATGAAGTGCACGTTCTGCGCCACCGGCGCCATGGGATTCAAGCGCAGCCTGACCGCCGACGAAATCATGGACCAGTACCGGTTCTGGAAGCATTTCCTGCGCGCGAAGCCCGACGTGCAGCAGCGCATCTCGAACGTGGTGTTCATGGGCATGGGCGAACCGATGACCAACTACGACAACGTGAAGAAGGCGATCCACAGCTGGCTGAAGCACACCGACATCGGACCCACCAAGATCACGGTGTCCACCGTGGGCGTGCTGGCGCAGATGGACCGCCTCCTGCAGGACAAAGACTGGCCGCCCGTGCGCATCGCGGTGTCGTTGCACAGCGCCAACCAGAAACGCCGCGAGGAAATCGTGCCCACCACCGTCCCGGACTTCCTGACCAAGCTGGCGACGTGGTCGCACGCGTATGCCCGCACGCTCGGCAACCAGCGGCACCATATCACGTACGAGTACACGCTCATCTCCGGCGTGAACGACACGCCCGAGCTGGCGCATGAACTGGGAACCTTCATCCGCAAGACCGGCTACAGCAAGATCAACGTCATTCCACTGAACGCGGTGCCGGGCAAGGCGTTCACGCGCAGCAGCCAGGACCGCATCGACAAGTTCAAAAACGTCTTGAGCGGCTACGGCCTGGACGTCACCCAGCGCCGCACGATGGGCGACGACATCGCCGCCGCGTGCGGGCAGCTGATCACGCAGACCGCTCCGGCACCCGGAACAATCGCGTTGGACGTCGGATGAACCGCTTGCGGACGACAAAAACCGACAACCATGAATCCAGGCAAAAAGGGGTCTAAGAGCATTGACCGGCAAACGGCTTTTCGTTATTGCGGATCATCACTTCTCCCGCACCCGCATGACCATGCTGCATGGATCGAACGGACCGGAACGACCGGACGCCATCCCCTCCCCCGAGAGCGGCATCGACCGCCGATCGGCGTTGCGTTGGGGCGTGCTTGGAACGATGGCGGCAGTGACCGTGCTGATCGGCGGACACGGATCACATCATGAAAGCGAACGTAAGCGGCAGGCAAACGTGCATCAGGCGGAGCAGGCCGCACTGGAACAGATGTGGCGCGAAGGATTCGTGGAGCGCGGCGGCGAACCGCTGCTGACGGCCATGCGCGAAAACCTGCGTGATCCGAAAGCGCTGCAGGCGTATTTCGACCGCATGCGGCTTGCGGAGGGCATGGTAAGCATGGAGCCGGTGTTCCGCTGCATGGACGAACGCATCTGCACATGCGGCAGCTGCTCTGCGGGTTCGCTGGTCCTCGACACGGACAGGGCCGGCAACGCGGTCTACGTGCCGCCGCCGCAAGTCGCGCAGCGCGTGCTCACGTCTCCCATCGCCGCCCGCACCGGCAGGAAACCCATCGTCTACACCAAACACCTGGGCGGTTGCGGCGGCGACAAGATCGCCATGGGCCTGTTGGAACGCCGCGATCCGGCGACCATCGGCGATGCGGAAGTGGCCGAGTGGGGCGCCAGGCAGGGGCGGGCCGTGGTGGATGCGCTGGTCGCCCAACTGAAAGGCTCGCGCCAGGCGGAGTTCCGCGAGCTCGGTTTCGCGGACCACGCCATGGAGGGTCCGCAACATGAGCATGCCGGACAAGTGATCTACGTCACCGCGCACCGCAGCAGGCAGCTGGATCCGCGCTTTGCCCGCATTCCGGTGGGCATGCAGCTGGACGCCATGACCCTCAATGAGCGGAACCTGACCCTGAATGTTATCGCCGGCGTGCGGATTTTGATGGAGCACGGGCCGCATCGCGAACCGATCATGGTGGTGGGCATGGCCGAACGCGACACGCATCCGCAACTGTCGGCGGCCATCGGCCGGGCCGTCCAGGCGCTCCCGGCGGGCCACAGGCGGGCCACGATCACGGGCACCGCCGTCGCCTGATCCTCTTTTGAAAATATGCCAAGAAAAAGTGGCCTCTAAAGCCTTGGCAAGTTAGTCGATTTTGGCTAACATCCGCCTAATCTAGGTAAAGCATCCTATACATTTTGTTTCCTCTGCTTCCTCTATGTCCAAGCCAGCAGCCGGAACGGCACGCAGACACGCGAACGGCCAGGTCGCCCAAGTGGTGGGCGCGGTCGTGGACTGCATTTTCCCGATCGACGCGCTGCCGCCGATTTACACGGCGCTGACGGTGCCGATGGACAACCGCAAGCTGGTGCTGGAAGTGCAGCAGCATATGGAAGGCGGACTGGTGCGCACGGTGGCGATGGGCGCCACCGACGGCCTCAGGCGCGGCGTGGCCGTCACCGACACCGGCGCCCCCATTTCCATCGGCGTGGGACCCGAGACGCTGGGCCGCATGTTCAACGTGCTGGGTGAGCCCATCGACGGCATGCCGCCGATCTCCACGAAGAAAACCTACCCCATCCACCGCAAAGCGCCGACGTTCGAGGAGCAATCCACCGAGAGCCAAATCCTGGAAACCGGCATCAAGGTCATCGACCTCATCTGCCCCATTCTGAAGGGCGGCAAGGTCGGCCTGTTCGGCGGCGCCGGCGTGGGCAAGACCGTGGTGGTGAAAGAACTCATCCGTAACATCGCGGCGGAGCACGGCGGCTTCTCGGTGTTCGCCGGCGTGGGCGAGCGCAGCCGCGAAGGCAACGACCTGTACTACGAAATGAAAGAATCCAAGGTCTTGGACAAGACCAGCCTGGTGTTCGGCCAGATGAACGAGCCGCCAGGACCGCGCCTGCGCG
>CAYSWB010000036.1:0-7248 GCA_964434575.1 uncultured Candidatus Peribacteria bacterium
ACCGTCCGGGTGGAACCATCTCCGGTAACTTCCAGGAGATCAAGTCCGCCGGTCTGACCGTCACCGGTAAGGCCACGGCCACCCTCGACACGACCGTCGAGAACGCCAAGAACGTCTCCCTGCTCCGCTTCGAGGGACGTGCTGATGACGCCGCTGATGTGCTCCTCACCGAGCTCATCTTCGAGGCCGCCACCAACACCAGCCTCGTGAACGGACAGAACTACACCCTCTGGGTCGACACCAACGATGACGGTGTCGTCGACACCATCCTGCAGAAGGGTGTTGCCTCCCAGGGTGGCGGTACGACCTCCGCTCAGAGCATCACCTTCGACAAGCTCACCGGCGGCGGTTACGTCATTCCGAAGCAGAAGTCCGTTGTGTTCGAGGTCCACGCCGACATCAGCGCTTCGCTGATCGCTCCGGCCGGCTCTTCGTTCCCGGTCCTCGCTCTGCGCTTCGACACCGGCGCCACGTTCATCCAGGCCGAGCAGGTCTCGGATGGCACGTCGCTCTCCGGCATCGGCGCCAAGAACCAGGCCCTCGCGTACGAGGGTGACGAAGGCAGCTTCGTCAACGGCGGCGCTGCCGCTGAGATCCAGGTTGTCACTGCCGCTGCGACCGTTTACACGATCCGCAACCAGGGTGACCTGTACGTCACGAAGTCTTCCACTCCCGTGAAGAGCAAGCAGCTCCTCGGTGGAACCCTCGCTGACGAGATCCTCCGCCTGCAGTTCCACTCCGAGTACGAGGACATCGACGTGACTGACCTCGTCTTCACGGCTTCCGGTGCCAACGTTGGTACCTTCGCCACGAACGTCGACCGTCTTGAGCTGTACCTCGTGGGCGCCACGACTCCGTTCACCACTGCCACCGTCGCCGGTTGCGGAACGACTGCCGTTCCCGCCAACTCGATGTGTGCCAACATGGAGAGCCGTGAGTTCGTCGTTCCGAAGGGCTCGAACACGAACATCCTCGTCCGCCCGCGCATGCGCACGGACGTCGATGGAGCCGTTTCGGGCCACGACATTCAGCTGAAGATTGACCCGACCCCGAGCGCTTCGACCGGATCGGTCCGCGCACGTGGTCTGCTCTCCAGCAACGACCTCGCTCGCAACGACGGTGACGCCTCCCCCGAGGGTGAGGTCTTCATCGGCGCCGGCACGGCCGCTGCGAACGTCGCCATGCGCGGCTCGTTCAACGATGTCGTCCTGGCCAAGGTCACTTCGCTCACGAACGCCGACCCGAACGCAAACGGCACCGCGATCCCGACCGGCACCCAGCGCGCCATCGGTCAGTTCAAGCTCAGCACCGCCGCTGCGAACAACCTGAAGAACGGCACCAACAAGTGGACCCTCTCCGGTGTCATCTTCAACGTCAACGCAACGAACGTGCAGCTTGGCTCTGGCGACAACAAGCTTGTCTCCACGTCGACCTTCAAGGCTTACAACAAGGCTGACCCGACCGTGAAGCACACCTGCACCGCCGCTGGAACCAGCGTCTCCGGTAACGGCGCTTCCGGCTCGCTCGTCGTCACCTGTTCCGGTTTCCGCGACGCCACCAGCGTCCCGAGCAAGGCTGCCTCGCTCGTGAACACGGAAATCGACCCGGGCACCGACGCCACCATCGTTCTTGAGGCCCACGTCGTGAACGCCAAGATCAGCAACGCGTCCACCTCGACCCTCCAGGTTTCGATCCAGGGTATCAACGAGAACCCGATCGAGCAGCTGTTCGGCTCTGCCAACAGCCACGTTGTCTGGCTCGACAAAGACAACTCGACCACCACGATCTTCAACTGGATCGAGTACCCGGACACCAGCATCAACGGCACCAGCTACAACGGCTAATCGCCTACGTAGCTCGGCACCAATCTGCTGAGAACTCCAAACAACCCCCTGCCTCACGGCAGGGGGTTTTTGGTATATACACAATTCGCGAAAGGGACTCCGTCCCTCTCGCGGGCTCTCCCTGAAGCGGTGCGGCTCCAGGCAGGCAAAGCCTGCCTTCGCCGGCTTCTTGGGCACTGCGGCGCCTACCCCAGGATCTTTCGCTTCAGCGCCAAGGCCAGGCTGGCCAGCGGTCGCAGCGTCAGCCGTTGTTCGGCCGGGTACAGGACCGTAGCGCCGCCGAACTTACGTTTGAAGTCCGTAATGCCCTTCCAGGCGGTTGCCGGCAAGCCCGGGGCGTCGATGCCCAGCAGGTCGTAGCGCGTGCAGCCCAGGCCCTTGCAGTGTCGTATGGCGGCCCACTGCAACGCGTAAGGCGCCATCAGTGCCCGGTCTTCGTAGCTGGAGGCTCCGTAGTAGTAGATGCCGGTGCCGTTCCAGACCGTTCCCAGCAGCCCGGCAACGGGCCTATTTTCGTGCGTAGCCATCAGAAGGAAGCTCTGGCCGAGCGACTCTACGAAACGCGCGTAATGCGATTTTTGATGGATTTTGAATCCGTCACGGGCTCCGGTGCCCGTCAGCAAGCCATAAAACGCCGAAATGTCAGAAGAACTTTCCACGATCACGCCCTGCTTCTCCGCCACCCGGATGTTGTAGCGGCCCTTGGGGTGCATCTGCGCCAGGATCTCGTCGTCGGATTTGGCGATATCCAGGATCAGCGTGGCCTGCGGATGCACGTGGCGGCCGGATGAGCGCAGCCCCGGACAGACCGGCGGCAGCGGCGCGGCCGGCGACAGCAGCAACGACAAGCACTTTTGCTGGCGGGCATGCTCTTCCACCGAGTCCACCAGGCGTTCCAGTGCGGAGGGATCCGTCCACACCGGGCCGCGCGGGCATTCCCACACGCTGTACCCGCCGGCAGTCGCGTCGATGATCACGGATGCGGCGGCCATGATCGTGCCGTTGAATTCCACGACGTACACCTGCGTCTTGCGCCCCAGCGCTTCCTGGTAGCGCCGCCATGCAGCCGATTGCCACAGGGACCCCTGCGGATGCCCGGCAAGCCAGGCGTCGTGACGGGCCAGCTCTTCGGCCGATGTCAGCGCTCGCGCAACGCTCATGTCCGCAGTGTTGCGCTTCGCCAGGAAACCGGCAACAGCTCAATCACAAATCCGTCACCGATGTCCGGGTGCCGCGTCCTTGGCTGTGTATACTCGCACCATTCCCCCGCTCCCCATGGCCCACACGCTTCCGACCCTGCCGTACGATTACAAGGCGCTCGAGCCCCACATCGATGCCAGGACGATGGAGATCCACCACACCAAGCACCATCAGACCTACGTCACCAAGCTCAATGAGGCGCTGGACAAGCACCCCGAGCTGAAGGAGAAGTCGGCCGAGGAGCTGATCGCCGATTTGGACATGGTGCCCGAGGACATCCGCGGCGCCGTCCGCAACCACGGCGGGGGACACGTGAACCACTCGTTCTTCTGGGAGATCATGTCACCCAAGGGCGGCGGCAAGCCGGACGGGGACTTGGCCAAGGCCATCGACGCCGCGTTCGGCGATTTCGCAACGTTCCAGCAGAAATTCGCCGATGCCGCGGCCGCGCGCTTTGGTTCGGGCTGGGCGTGGCTGATCGTGGACGGCGGCAAGCTGTCCATCGTGACGACCGCCAACCAGGACAACCCCATCACCGAGGGCAAGACGCCCATCCTCGGCGTGGACGTCTGGGAGCATGCGTACTACCTGAACTACCAGAACAAGCGCCCGGATTACGTGAAGGCATGGTGGAACGTCGTGAACTGGCCCGAGGTCGCCAAACGCTTCAGCGAGGCAAAATAACGCGATTCCAAGGACTCCGACGGCCCCGGGCCGCCGGGGTCTTTTTGTATGCCAAAATCTTTTGACAACCCGCAGCCGCAAGCTAGAATCCGTCAGTCACAGCGGCTTCCGATTGTGTTCCGAGGGCTGTGCGAAGTTTCCGCCATGCGTGGAAACTCCGCGCACCGTTTCGCGTTGCGCTTCCTTCCCTCATCCGTCGTATGTCCGCCAAGAACGTCGCGAAGAAGACCGTGAAGAAGGCCCCCGCCCCCAAGGCGAAGGCCAAGGTCGTCGCGCCCGAAAACAAGAAGTTGGCCGCCAAAATGCTGGTCGCCGACAAGAAGAAGCCCGGCAAGCCCGGCAAGGTCATCAAGCAAAACTACAAATTCGACGTGGATGAGGCGATCCTCCCGCAGCTCACCGAGTTCCGCATGCCGGGCGCCGACCGCACGCCGGCGGTGCTGAAGGACCTGGAAGGCGAGCTCGCCCCCAAGCGCGTGGTGGGCGGACGCGTGTTCCTCACCGACGACGACTCCATCGACATGATGCGCTCGCTGATCGACGTGCAGATCCAGAGCTACCGCTGGTTCCTCACCGAGGGTCTGTCCGAGCTGCTGAAGGAAATCAGCCCCATCTCCGACTTCTCGGGCAAGAAGATGGAACTGAACTTCCTCGGTCACAACTTCGATCCGCCGAAGTACGACCCCGCCACCTGCAAGCGCCGCAACTTAAGCTACGAGGCCGCCATGAAGGCTCAGGTCCAGCTGATCAACAAGGAAACCGGTGAAATCAAGGAGCAGGACGTGTTCCTGGGCTCCATCCCGCTCATGACCGACGCCGGCACGTTCATCGTCGGCGGCATCGAGCGCGTGGTCGTCTCCCAGCTCGTCCGCTCGCCGGGCGTGTTCTTCTCGACCATGCCGGACTTCCCCAAGCACCACGCCGCCAAGATCATCCCGAAGCGCGGTGTGTGGATGGAAATCGAGACCGATCGCCGCGGCATCATCACCTGCAAGATCGACCGCAAGCGCAAGATCCCCATCACCCAGCTGCTGCGCGTCTTCGGCTACCAGAACGACGCCGACATCCTGGATCTGTTCAAGGGCACGGTGAAGGCCGAGAAGGACTACATCGGCGCCACGCTCGACAAGGACCCAATCCGCACCGTGGAGGAGGCCTACCAGAGCATCTACCGCAAGATCCGCCCGGGTGACCTGGCCACCGCCGAAAACGCCAAGTCGCTGATCGACGCGCTGTTCTTCGACTTCAAGAAGTACGACATGGGCAACATCGCCCGCTACAAGCTCAACCGCCGCTTCGGCCTCGAGATCCCGAACGACGAGCAGCACCGCGTGTTCCAGGTGTCCGATTTCATCGAGATCCTCAAGGAGCTCATCCGCCTGAACAACGGCGAGGGTCTGCCCGACGACATCGATCACCTCTCCAACCGTCGCGTCCGCTCCGTCGGCGAGCTCGTCCAGAACAAGTACCGCGTGGGTCTCATGCGCACCGAGCGCATCATGAAGGACCGTATGACGGTCATGGATCTGGAGACGCTCACCCCCACCCAGCTCATCAACTGCCGCCCGATCACGGCCGCCCTGCGCGAGTTCTTCGCGTCGTCGCAGCTGTCCCAGTTCATGGACCAGACCAACCCGCTCTCCGAGCTCGCGCACAAGCGCCGTCTCTCGGCCATGGGCCCTGGTGGTCTGAGCCGCGAGCGCGCCTCGTTCGACGTCCGTGACGTGCACCCGTCCCACTACGGTCGCATCTGTCCGATCGCCACGCCGGAAGGACCGAACATCGGTCTCGTCGTGCACTTGGCCGCCTACTCGAAGGTCAACCAGTACGGCTTCCTGGAGACGCCGTACCACGAGGTGAAGCACACCGTGAAGATGGATCCGGACGCCCTGGTGGGCCGCGTGATGGACATCACCGTCCGCGACGGCCGCACCGTGGTGGCCAAGGAAGGCGACCTGGTCGACACCAAGGGTCTGGCCTCCAAGATCATCTCCGCGCTGAAGAAAGAGGGTGCCAGCGAGGTCACCGTCCGCGCCTACGTCATTCCGAAGGAGATCTACATCGACGCCGACCGCGAGCGCCACCTGACCATCGCCGAAGCCAACACGCACTTCAACGAGAAGAACGAATTCCTCTCGACCCGCGTCCACGCCCGCCGCCGCGGCGAGCCGATCCTGACGCACGTCCGCGACGTGACGCACATCGACATCTCGCCCAAGCAGATCTTGTCCGTCTCCACCTCGCTCATCCCGTTCCTGGAGCACGACGACAACACCCGCGCGTCCATGGGTACGAACATGCAACGCCAGGCCGTCCCGCTCATCGCCCCGCACGCCCCGCTGGTGGGCACGGGTATGGAGACCATCGCCGCCCGCGCGTCGGGACACGTCGTCCTGGCGCAGGACGACGGCGAGGTGCTCTCCGCCGACAGCAAGGAGATCGTGGTTATGTACCAATCCGGCAAGCGCCAGACGCACTTGCTCGACAACTTCGTCCGCAGCAACCAGGGCACGTGTTTCCACATGCGCCCGCGCGTGGAGACCGGCCAGAAGGTGAAGGCCGGCGAGGTGCTCGCCGACGGTTCGTCGGTGCACGGCGGTGAACTGGCCCTCGGTCAGAACCTGCTCGTGGCCTACATGCCGTGGGGCGGTTACAACTTCGAGGACGCCATCATCATCTCGGACCGCATCGTGGAACAGGGGCAGTTCGACTCCATCCACATCGAGTCCTACATCACCGACGTGCGCGACACCAAGCTCGGTCCCGAGACGGTGACCCGCGACATCCCGAACGTCGGCGAGAACAAGCTCAAGGACCTGGACACCGACGGCATCGTCCGCATCGGCGCCACCGTCCACGAAGGCGACATCCTGGTCGGCAAGATCACGCCCAAGGGCGAGACCGAGCTGACTCCGGAAGAGCGCATCCTGCAGGCCATCTTCGGCGATAAGGCCAAGGACGTGAAGGACAGCTCGCTCCGCCTCCCGGGCGGCGCCGGCGGCAAGGTCGTCGACGTGCACGTGTTCGACCGCGCCGAGGGCGACGAGTTGCCCACGGGCGTCATCAAGCAGATCAAGGTGTTCGTCGCCCAGACCCGCAAGATCCAGGTGGGTGACAAGATGGCCGGCCGCCACGGCAACAAAGGCGTGGTCGCGCGCATCGTCGCCAAGGAGGACATGCCGTTCCTCGCGGACGGCCGCTACGTCGACATCATCCTCAACCCGCTCGGCGTGAGCTCCCGCATGAACATCGGACAGGTGCTCGAGACGCACTTGGGTTGGGCCTGCGAGGTGCTCGGCATCACCATGGCCACCCCGGCGCTCAACGGTATCTCGACCGAGCAGATCACGGGCTACCTGAAGGTCGCCAACCTGCCGGAAACCGGCAAGATCCAGCTGTTCGACGGCCGCACCGGCGAAGCGTTCGCCCATCAGACCACGGTCGGACAGGTGTACATGCTCAAGCTGCTCCACCTTGTCGAAGACAAAATCCACGCCCGTTCCGTCGGTCCGTACTCGCT
>CAYSWB010000037.1:0-7148 GCA_964434575.1 uncultured Candidatus Peribacteria bacterium
GCAAGCAGGGCCGCTTCCGCCAGAACCTGCTCGGCAAGCGCGTGGACTACTCCGGTCGCTCCGTCATCGTGGTCGGCCCGCACTTGAACATCGACGAATGCGGTCTGCCGAAGGAAATGGCCATGAAGCTGTTCAAGCCGTTCGTGATCGGCCGTCTGATCCGCGACGAACTGGCCCACAACGTGAAGTCCGCCGAGCGCATGGTGTTCGACGGCTCCAAGAAGGTGTGGGACATCCTCGAAGAGGTCATCCAGGACAAGCACGTCCTGTTGAACCGCGCTCCCACGCTGCACCGCCTCGGTATCCAGGCGTTCCGCCCGCGTCTCGTCGAAGGTCTGGCCATCCAGCTCCATCCGCTGGTGTGTACCGCCTTCAACGCCGACTTCGACGGTGACCAGATGGCCGTGCACGTCCCGCTGTCGGACCAGGCCCAGAAGGAAGCCCGCGAACTCATGTCCGCCGGCCGCAACGTGCTCAAGCCGTCCGCCGGTGAACCGATCATCACTCCGGTCCAGGACATGGTGCTCGGCTGCTACTTCCTGACCCGCACCCACAAGAACCGCACCGGCCACGGCATGGTCTTCGGATCGCCCGAGGAAGCCATCTTGGCCTACGAGCACCGCTACGTGGATCTCCAGGCCGAGATCCAGGTCCGCGTGCCCGTCGCCGGCGCCGTCGCCAAGGAAGGCGAGCCGGTCGAGACCGAGATGATCACGACCTCCGTGGGCCGCCTGATGTTCCAGGAGATCCTCCCGCCGGAACTCGGACGCATCAACGCCACCCTCAAGAAGGACGCCTTGTCCAAGATGATCGCCAAGGCCCTTGAATTATGCGGGACGGAACGCACCTCCAAGCTGGCCAACGACATCAAGAACATCGGTTTCCGCTACGCCACCATCTCCGGCATCTCCATCGCTTCGTCCGACATCCTCGTTCCCGAGGAGAAGAAGAACTTCCTGGAGGAGGCCAACGAGAAGGTCCGCAAGATCAACAACCAGTACTGGAAGGGCTGGATCACCGCCGACGAGCGCTACCAGCATGCCATCCGCATCTGGAGCAAGGTGAAGGGCGAAATCGCCACCGTCATGATCAAGGCCTTCACCGGCGACGACATGAACAGCATCACGTACATGATCGACTCCGGCGCCCGTGGTAACTGGGGTCAGATCACCCAGCTCGCCGGTATGAAGGGTCTGGTCGCCAACCCGTCCGGACGCACCATCGAGCTTCCGATCCAGTCCAACCTGAAGGAAGGTTTCACCATCCTGGAGTACTTCATCGCCACGCACGGTGGACGCAAGGGTAAGTCCGACACCGCTCTCAAGACCGCCGAAGCCGGTTACCTCACGCGCCGCCTCGTCGACGCCGTGCAGGACATCGTCATCAAGGACTTCGACTGCGAATCGACGTTCGGCCACAGTATCACCCGCGCCGACTCCGAGCGCATCGGCGAGAAGTTCGAGAACCGCATCTTCGGCCGCACGCTGAACATCGACGTCGTGGTCGGCAAGGAGACCATCGCCAAGCGCAACCAGGAGATCGACGCCGATCTCATCGCCCTGCTGGCCAAGCACAAGGTCGACGAGGTGGAAGTCCGCTCCGTCATGACCTGCGACACCGACGGCGGCATCTGCGTGAAGTGCTACGGCCGCGACCTGTCTGACAACAAGACCGTCAAGCCGGGCACGCCGGTCGGCATCATCGCCGCCCAGTCCATCGGTGAGCCGGGTACCCAGCTCACCATGCGTACCTTCCACATGGGAGGTGTCGCCGAAGGCTCCGACATCACGCAGGGTCTCACCCGCGTCGAGGAAATCCTGGAGGCCCGCCCGCCGCGCACCCCCGCCACGCTGTCCGACATCGCCGGCCGCGTGAAGCTGAGCCACAAGAGCGGCGTCACGTACATCAACGTCGTGGGCGAGGAGCTCGGTCAGGACGTGTATCTGGTGCCCGCCGGTTACCAGGTGATGGTGAAGAAGGGCGACGAAGTGAAGGAGCGCGCCGTCATTTCCAAGGCCGTCTCCGACAAGTCCACCGTGAAGGCCCTCATCTCCGGCAAGGTGTCCGAGGTGAAGGACGACCGCATCGTCATCAAGCACACCGAGATCCAGGAGCGCACCTACGAGTTCAGCTCGCGTGAAATGATCCTGGTGAAGAACGGCGAAGACGTGAAGCCGGGCCAGGCCCTGAACGCCGGCCACTACAACCTGCAGGAGCTTCTGGAGAAGCAGGGTTCGTACGCCGTGCAGAAGTACATCGTCCACGAGGTGCAGCACATCTACGCCTCGCAGGGTCAGACCATCAACGACAAGCACTTGGAGATCATCGCCCGCAAGATGTTCAGCAAGGTCCGCATCTTGGACGGAGGCGACACCGAACTGCTGTCCGGCGAGGTCGTGGACATCGCCGACGTCCGCCGCGCCAACGGCGCCCTGGCCAAGGCCAAGGGCAAGAAGGACAAGAAGGAGGCCACCTACGAGCAGCTGCTGCTCGGTTTGACCCGCGTGTCGCTGGCCACCGAGTCCTGGCTGGCCGGAGCCTCGTTCCAGGAAACCATCCGCGTGCTCGTCGAGGCCGCCACGACCGGCAAGGTCGACTACCTGAAGGGCCTTAAGGAGAACGTCATCATCGGCCGCCTCATCCCGGCCGGCGAAACCTACCGCAAGCGTTTCGCGGAGGATGCCGAAGCCGCCGCCGAAGCCGCCGCGAAAAAGAAGTAGTCCAGTTCTCCCTTTACTCCCGCTTACTCACCCTCTACCATTACAGCCCCGTATGCCTACCGTTAACCAGCTCATCCGCCGCTCGCGCCGTTCCGTGCGCCGCCGGACCAAGGCCCCCAACCTCCAGTACACGTGGAACTCCCTCAAGATGGTCCGCGTGAAACTCCGCCACGGCGCCCCCGTGAAGCGCGGCGTATGTCTGAAGGTCACCACCATGACGCCGAAGAAGCCGAACTCCGCTCTGCGCAAGATCGCCCGTGTCCGCCTGACCAACGGCGAAGAGATCACCGCCTACATCATGGGCGAGGGTCACAACCTCCAGGAACACTCCGTCGTGCTCGTCCGCGGTGGCCGCGTGAAAGACTTGCCGGGTGTCCGCTACCACATCGTCCGCGGCGTGCTGGACTGCGAAGGCGTCCGCGACCGCAAGCAGGGCCGCTCGCTCTACGGAGCCAAGCGCCCCAAGAAGTAATCCTCCCCACCCTGATTTCTCTTTCTTAGACTTATGGCTACCCGCCCGAAAGCATTTATCCCCCAGGCCTCCGACCCGCTCGTCGAGAAGTTCATCAACTGTCTTATGAAGCAGGGCAAGAAGTCGATCGCCCGCGGCATCTTCGCCGACGCGATGGCCGTCATCAAGACGCGCACCAAGGAAGAGCCGATGGACGTCTTCAACAAGGCTCTCCTGAACACCACGCCGCTCGTCGAGGTCCGCCCCAAGCGCATCGCCGGAGCCGTGTACCAGGTGCCGACCGAAGTCACCGCCAAGCGCCAGCAGTCGCTGTCCATCCGCTGGATCCTGACCGCCGCCCGCGACCGCAAGGGCGTGCCGATGGCCCAGAAGCTGGCCATGGAACTTTTGGACGCCGCTTCCGAGCAGGGTGCCGCCGTGAAGAAGAAGGAAGACGTCTTCAAGATGGCGCAGGCCAACAAGGCCTTTGCGCACTTCGCGAAGATGTAGTTCTTACCATCAGCAAGCAATCCAAGAGCCCCTCCGGGGCTCTTTTGACATATCTTTAAATTGTTGTTTTATATTGACGGCAGCGGCGAAATCCGTATACTGGCCCGGTACCTCTTCACGTAAACCCCTTTTCTATGCAGAAGTTTGCCTCGCTCGCATTGTCCATGGGAGCCGTCTTCGCCGTGCTCGTCGGACTGCCGTCCGTCGGTTCGGCCCAGACCTTGCCTCCCTTCGTGCAGCTGAACGCCGTGACCATCGTGGGAACCAACACCGTGCGGGTTGAGTACAAGAAGAACTTCACCACCTGCGCCCACCTGAAGCTCGCCTCCAACAACCAGCTCGTTCACACCCAGAACATCTTCTGCGGCAACTCCGGCCCCGTCATCGCCGCCAAAACCCAGTTCACCGCCGCGCTCGTCCCGGGTGCCCGCGTGAAACTGTGCCACGGCAACAACGGCAACATCTGCAGCGCCATCGTCGTCGTGGGCACCGCTCCGGCCGCCGCCACGCTGTCCGAAGTACGGATCATCGGCGACACCGTCAACGTCACCTACAGCAAGAACTTCGCCGCCTGCGGCCAGCTCCGGACGTCCGGCAACGCCATCCTGCATACCGTGAATCCGTTTTGCGTGCAGGCCGGCACCGTCACCGCTCCCAAGAGCTACTTCACGAATGCACTCATCGCCGGCGCTTCGGTGAAGATGTGTGAGCCCGGCACCCAGGTGTGCAGCGGCCTCGTCACCGTCCAGGGCGGCACCGCCGACCAGGTCACGCTGCAGAGCGTGGTCATCTCGGGCCCGAACGTGACCGTGAGCTACTCCAAGAACTTCCCCACTTGCGCCCACCTTCTGCTGGCTTCCAACAGCCAGATCCTTCACGTCCAGAACCATTTCTGCCAGAACGCAGGCCCCGTCACTCAGCCGCGCACGTCGTTCAACGCCGCGCTGGTTTCCGGCGCCCGCGTGAAGCTGTGCCATGGCAACAACTACGGCGTCTGCAGCGCGGTTGTCACCGTCACCGAGACCACGCCCCCGGCCGAGAACGAGCTGACCGTGACCGTGAAGTCCGGCCCGTCGTCCGACATCGCCGTAAAAAATGAGAAGAACATCCGCATGCTCGGCTTCGAGGCCCGTGCCGACAACGAAGATGTGTTCATCACCCAGTATGTATTCGATGCCCAGGCCGGCAGCCTGATCAACGCTCAGAACTACCGCCTGTGGGTGGACACCGACTTCAACGGTTCCGTGGACACCATCCTGCAGTCCGGCGTCGTCGCCCAGAACGGCAAGGTGACTTTCGCCCAGCTCACTGGCGGCGGATACGTCGTCCAGGCGACCCGCACCGTATTGTTTGAGGTCCGTGCCGACGTGGTCGCTTCGTTGGCCGCCCCCGCATCGCTCCAGCTGAAATTCGCCACCGGCCAGACGGACTACATCCTGGCCGAGCGCGTTGCCACCGGCGCCCCGTTCAATGGTATCAAGACCGACGGCGTTTGCGCCTCCATCTGCACCGTCACCGTGACCACCGTGCCGTCCACGTCGTGGAGCTTCGTGAGCCAGGGCGACCTGTTCGTCACCAAGTCTTCCACCCCCCTGCGTGAGCGCCAGCTGCTCGGCGGCACGCTCGGCGAGTCCGTCCTGAACCTGACCTTCCGCGCCCAGAACGAAAACATCGACGTCACGCTCATTACCATCCTCAACGGCGGCGGCGTGTCCGGCTTGGATCGCTTCGAGCTCTTCCGCGCCGGCGAGACCACACCGTTCGCCACCGCCACCGTCGGCGGTTGCGGAGCCGGTTACGGCGCCAACGCCTTCTGTGCCCGCATGCAGAATCGCCAGTTTGTGGTTCCGGAGGGCCAGAACGTGAACGTGCTCGTCCGCCCGCGCATCAAGACCGACACCGACGGAGCCGTCAGCGGCCAGATCGTGGACGCCCAGATCGTCGACCTCATCGGCGCCGACGACATCGCGGCCCGCGGCGACGCTTCGTCCAACAACCTGCTTCCCAACGACGCCGATGCCTTGGCTGAAGGAGAAGTGTTCCTGGGCCGTGACACGGCCGGATCGAACCTTTCCATCCTCGGCAAGGTGAACGACATCGTCCTGTCCAAGGTCGTCGCCATCGCCAATGCCAACCCGGATGCCAACGGCACCGCCATCCCGACCGGCACGAATCGTACCTTCGCGGTGTTCAAGCTCACGGCTGCCGCAAACAACAATCTGAAGAACGGCATCAACAAGTTCACGCTGTCGGGAATCATCCTGAACGTGAACGCCACCAACGTGGCCATGGACTCGACCGGCTTCAGGTTCTACAACAGGGCCGATTCGACCACCAAGGCCTTCTGCAAGCCTATCAACGCCGCAGGCACCGCGCTGACCGGCACCGTCACCGGCACGTTCTTCGTCCTGTGCCCCGCGCTGCAGGGAGCGGGCGTGAACACCGAGATCGGTTCGGGCACCGACGAAACGTTCGCGCTGGAGGGCGCCATCACCAATGCCAAGATCAGTTCCACGCAGTCCTCCCTGCTCCAGGGTTCGCTGCAGAACTTCTCCGACCGCGCGCTGTCCGGATTCTCTCCGGCCGGCAGCCACGTGCTCTGGATCGACAAGGACGCGACCTTCCCGCAGAACTCGTTCCGTTGGATCGAGTTTCTTGAGACGACCGTGAACTCCACGGCGTACCAGGACTAATCCACGCATCCCGCTTCGTCCGAAAACGCCCCGCAAGGGGCGTTTTTCGTTGCCTGCGCGATCGGTCATCCCTAGCATTCGCGCCTATGGCCGAAACGCCGAAAACGTACGAGTACCGGGTCGAAACGGGCAGCCGCTTTTCGTGGGATTCCGGACCGGATGAAGCCCGCTTCCGCTTGGAGGTTGTAATGCTGTTGCTGGGGGAGGGGATACAACCTGCATCCATGGGAGAAGACGGCAATGGCCGTGTGCTGGATGACGAACATGTCTTCGGGGATTTCCTCGTGAGGCTGACGGAGGATCAGGCCGAGCGTTTGCGCGAGTTGCTCGCCCAGGCGGCGGGCGAAGCGTTCCCGTACGAAGACCGCCAACGGCTGGTGGTACGCGCCGACCAAGACGATCTGCGGGACTAGTCCGGACGGCCCGCAAAAGGCCTTTCGCGGCCTTGTCCAATTCCCTATACTGCCCCGGCAGCCTGATTTAGGGCGAGCGCCCTCGGGCGTTTTCATACATTTTCTCTCTACCGGTATGGACCTGAAAAACGTACGTAACATCGGCATCATCGCCCACATCGATGCCGGCAAAACCACGACCTCCGAGCGTGTGCTGTTCTACACGGGCAAGAACTACAAGATCGGTGAAGTCCACGAAGGCGAGGCCACCATGGACTGGATGGAGCAGGAGCAGGAGCGCGGCATCACGATCACGTCCGCCGCGACGACCTGCTTCTGGAAGGTCGAGTCGGGACCGTACAAGGACATCAGCTACCGCGTG
>CAYSWB010000038.1:0-7065 GCA_964434575.1 uncultured Candidatus Peribacteria bacterium
CCTCCAGCGTGATCTCGGAGCCCGAGATGGCGATGACGCCGCGGCTGTCGAAGGCTTCGATGTGCGCGCCGCTCATGCCAACGAACACGTGGTTGATGGGCACGCCGGCCATGCGCTCGGCATCCTCCAGGGCTGAAATGATGTTGTGGATGGTTTCTTCGATATCGATGACATGGCCCTTGCGCATACCCAGCGACGGCGAGATGCCGACACCGATGACGCTGGGGACCTGTCCCCCTTCGGCTCCGTCCACCACGGCGACGACGGTGCGGATCTTGGCGCTACCGACATCGAGACTGGAAACAACGCTTTCTTTGGCCATGGTAGGGAGAGGGTAAGTGGGAAAAGTGGAAACGATGCAAGACCCGGCTCGACCGGGCACGCGACAAAACATTTGGAGTCTAGAGCCCTATCAAAAGCCCGCAATAGGACATTGATCATCTTTGGTACTCATGCGTGTGAAAAATGAGCACAAAAATATTTCATAAGTTTCCCGAACACATCAGCAAACCAAATCGAGAAAACACTTTTTGTGTTCATCGAAAAAAGCCTGTGCATAAAAGTTGTTCATAGCTGTTTTGACGCTTGCGCTAGAGCAAAGAAAGTTGTGACGATGCACCATCCGGCGAGCCCTGCTGCTTGCGCTTCTTGGCTGCCGCGATGGCTGCTTCTGGGACGGGCACCGGCTGGAAACGGCTTTTACCGTAGGGTTGCTCACTCAGCGAAATCAAACGCTTGGTCAGCATGACGAAACTGAGGTCCTGGAAGACCTCCAAAGCCTTGGGTGTATCGAGATGTGTAAGCTCCAGCTCCTCCAGTGACAGGGGCAAGGGCATGTCGCAGACCAGCTCAGCCATCTTCTTGCAGAAGAACGCCGATTCTTTGTCCTTTTCGAGCTTGGTCCGCCACGAATCCTTCACCTCGGCCAGGTTGGCATACAGCTTCTCCAGCGTGCCGTACTTCTGCAGCAGGGCTTCCGCCGCCTTGGGGCCGATGCCCATGACGCCGTGGAGGTTATCCGAGTTATCCCCCACCAGCCCCTTATAGGAAGGGATCTGGTCGGGCGTGACGCCGTACTTCTTCAGCACCTCGGCCGCGCCCATGTACTCGGGCATCTGGTATCCCTTGTGCGGGATGGCGATCTTGATCTCGTCCGAGGCCAGCTGGAACAAGTCCCGGTCGCCGGAGATGATGGTCACGCGGCCGCCGGCCTTGGCGTAGGCCTTGGCATAGGCGCATGCGAAATCATCGGCCTCGTAGCCGCCGCCTTCCACGCGCTTCAAGCCCAGGGCATCGATGACACGGAACACGTGCGGGACCTGCGGGTAGAAATCATCCGGGGTGGCCGCGCGGCCGGCCTTGTACTCCTCGTACTGCTCGTGGCGAAACGTCTTCTCGTCGGCATCGAAACAGAAGAGCAGGGCATCCGGCTCCTCGGTTTTGAGGATGTTGATGAGCATGGACGTGAACCCGAAGGCGGTGTTGATCTGCTCTCCTTTGGCGTTTTTCATGCTCCTGGGAATGGCCCAATACGCCCTATAGAGGAGGTGGTGGCCGTCGATGATCACGAGGTGTTTCATGCAAGGCAGTATCCTTGGGCTTTGTGCCCTTGTCACGCCGGGAAACGGGCCATGGAAAGAAAAGTATACTGCAAAACAATTGATGGTTGCCGCAACAACCCCTGCGGGCGCCAGAGCCAAAAAACGGGTATAATAAAGAGAACACACAAACAACCCCATGACCCAGCTCTCCCCCGCGTACGACAACAAGATTCCGCGCAAATATTGCGCCCGTACGATCGAGCATAAAATGGAGAACAAGAAAGCACTGCAGGAGCAACTGGGCTGGCCGGTGGAACCCAAGCAGGCCATCGTCTGCATTTCGACGGGCATGACCGACGCGCTCGGCGGCGAGCTGATGGAGAAAGTGCTCGACGGCATTTTGGAGCTGCCGGTCGCGCTGCTCATCCGCGGCCGCGGATCGTCCAAGTACGGAGAGTTCTTCACCAAGCTTGCGAAGGGCAACGGCCACCGCATCAAGATCATCCCCGATGACGAGATGAACCTGCGCCGCATGCTGGCCGGCTCCGACGTGGGACTCTTCTTCGCCCCGCAACAGGACCCCGACGAGCTGGAGAACGCCCTGCGCTACGGCGTGATCCCGGTGAGCATGCCCGCCGAGGAGCTGGAGGACTACAACCCGGTCCAGGAGAGCGGCAACGCGTTCGTCTACCAGGAAGCCACCCACTGGCAGTGTTTCGCCAGCGTGGTTCGCGCGCTCGAGACGTTCAAATTCCCCTACGATTGGCGGACCATCCAGCGCAACGCGATGGAGGCCATGGAGGAGCGCGACGGCAAGAAGTAGCCGATCCCCTCGTTAGAAGTCCTCGCCGATGCCTTCGATGCCGAGCGGGTTTTTTTCGTCGTCGTCTTCTTCGCCGCCGTCTTCATCGAAATCCAGGCTGTCGTCGTCCAAGACGAAGCCGTCATCCTTGTTGAAATCGTCATCATCGTCGTCGCCGATCAGGGAAGGAATGAACAGTTCCATAGCGGGGATCGAGAGGAGGAATTACCCGCGAAGTATAATAGGAAGCGTTCTCGGCGCAAGGTCAAAAAAGCCGCCCGGGCCAGCGCCGGAACCACGGTTTTCCCCGGACGCTTTTATGGGTACACTGACCCGGTATGCGTCGCACTCTTTCCACCATCATCATCGGCACTCTTTCGCTCGCCCTGTGGGCGTGCAACCCAGCAACCCCGGCCACTCCGAGCACGGGCAGCGGCAGCGCCGCACCGGTCGAAACGAAGGAATCCTTGGAAGTGAAGGCCAACGCCGGCAACAAGGATGCGCAATTCGAACTCGGCGCCCTCTACCACGACGGCCAGGGCGTGACCCGCGACTTCGCCAAGGCGATGGAATGGTTCGAGAAAGCCGCCGCGCAGGGTGAGGTGAAGTCCCAGTTCAACCTGGGCGTCATGTACTACACCGGCGAGGGCGTGAAGCAGGACTACACGAAAGCACGCGAGTGGTTCGAGAAGGCCGCCGAGGCCGGCAACCCGCGTTCGCAGTTCAACCTGGGCGTCATGCACTACCGCGGCGAGGGCGTGAAGCAGGACTTCTCCAAGGCGCTCACGCTGTTCCGCCAGGCCGCCGAGCAGAACTTCAACGAAGCGCAATTCAACCTGGGCGTCATGTACGCCAAGGCCGAGGGAGTGCCCGCCGACGGCGTGCAGTCGTACATGTGGTTCGATCTGGCGCTGAAGCAGGGCAACCCCCAGGCCAAGACCGCCATCGACTCGCTGGTCCCCCAGCTGACCAAGGAAGAGATCACCGAAGCCAAGCGTCTCTCGGACGGCTACACCAAGAAGTTCGAGTCGCTGGCCAGCTCGGCCGCGGCCATGCAATAGGCATCCTCGACGCTCCATGGAAAAAGCGGCTTCAGGCCGCTTTTTTCTTGCGCCGTTTCAGCAGCGCGAGTTTCTCGGTCCGGCTCCAGCGCTTCACTTCGGCCTCGCGCTTTCGCGCCTCCGAGAGGGTCGCGAATCGCTCGTGATGCACCATGCGCACGGGTAAGCGGGCGCGCGTGTACTTGGCACCCTTGCCGGCATTGTGCGTGGCTTCGCGATCCTTCAGATCCACGCACGTCCCGGCGTACAACGAACCGTCCGCGCACCGTGCCAGGTAGAAAAAATGCTTCTGCTTCACGGCGCGATCTTACCGCACCTCGGGCCCGGCCATCGCCGGGATCTTGGCGAACAGCCACTCGCGGATGCGCTCGGGCGGCGGGAACAATAGGTATGCCGGCAGCATGGCCAGGAACCAGCCCATGCCCAGGAATACCAGGATGAGGATGTGAAACGTGACGCCGGCGACGGTGCCGTACCAGCGGTAGCCCGGGACCCACAGCCCGATGGGGATGATGAACTGGATGAATTCGACCACGTGCACCTGCACGTCGTACACCCACGGCCACGGGAACGTACGCACGAACCACAGCGACAGCGGCGTGGCCCAGATGCCCTGCTGGCTGTAGTACATCACTTCGCCGCCCTGCCAGGACGACAATACGAATTTCTGCCAGCACACGCCCACGTACGTGGCGGTGATCTGCACCTGGATGAGGCGGTGCGACAGCGCGCACACCGGCTTCCACGCCGTCCATGAACCATGCGCCAGACGCATGTCCAGGGAATACGTGCCGCCGGTGTTGCTGAACGTCAGCGCCAGGAGCACGAACAGGTACAGCAGGTCGAACGACGTGCCGAACTGGTGCAGCGAGATGAGCCAGAAGTACGTCGCCGCGCAGAACGCCACGACCGCCGCGCGCTGCGGGCGGAAGCCGATAGCCAGGCAAACGAGCGCGCACATCAGCACCGCATAGAGCGCCGCGGCCACCTGCACGGGCGGCGACTGCAGCAGCCATACGATGACGGGGTATCCCCAGTAGATCAGCGGCGTCTGGATGCCCTGGTTGGAAAACAGCTGCGGCACCGCCGGCAGTTTGTGCAACCAGTACCCGAACAGGAACACGCCGACCGCGATGCGCACCAGCGCAAGCGCATGGGGCGGGACGTCGCCCAGCCACCACCGGTCCCATGCGGCGAATATGCGACGGAGTGTCATCGGAGGAAGGGATCGGAAATGAACTTCTTCACGCGCTCGTCACGGCGGGCCCACAGACCGTCGGGCGACAGCGGCCACTTGTTCCAGTACAAGATGACCAGCTCGTACTCGTTGCCCGCCTGCGCCTCGCGGTCGCGCAGGAGCTGCGCCAAACGCTGGTACGCCTGCATGCCTTCGGGGTTGTCGTGGAAGCTGCGGAACATGTTGAAGTACCCGCGCACCAGCCGCTCGCCGTACGTGGTGCCGAAACCGTAATACGGACCCAGATCCAATTCCTGGCGCGAGCCGTCGGCGCGGATGCCCTCGGCCCCCAGCTCGTGCACGTTCATGGAATACCCCTGGAACGGAGCCATCATCGCGTAGCTGACGAACACGACCTGCTTGCCGAACGGCGGCATGACGCGGAACAACGTGAAGCCCAGAGCGCAGATGCTGATGACGACGTACGTCAGGACGAGGACGTGGCCGAGGACGCGCTTCACGGTCATACGGCGGACGTTACTTCTTCGTGAAGTACTTGTTGTTGAACTGCACGGCGCCGTAACCGACGGCGATGAGCGCCAATCCGGCCATGACGAGCGCCAGCGGCCAACCAAGGTTCTCCTGGAAATACTCGCCCGTGATCTTGAGGATGTAGATCATCAGGAACATGGCGCCGAAGACCAGGAAGGACTTGGAGCGCAGATGGACGCTCAGGAACATCATGCCCAGCACCACGCCCGGGAAGAGCACCTCCCACAGGATGGACGCCTCCGGCGACCAGCCGCCCAGCCACAACGCGCCGCTGAGAATGCCGAGCGAACCGAAGCCGTACAGGAAGCCGGTGAAACCCTCTCGCCCGTTACGCTGGAAGTGGTACCCCAACAGCACATACGACAAGCCGGTGGCCACAAAGCGGTACGCGTAGAAGCGCCACCACGTGCCGTAGAACCATCCGGCGGACCCGACCATCCAGCTGGTGAGGGCGAAGAACAGCCACGTGCCGAACAGGATGGTAAACAGCAGGAAGACGTCTTTCTTGAAGGTGAAGAACGACGCGGCGAACATGGCCGTCAGCAGGCCGGACACGAGCGTGTTGGTGGACGCGTACTCGGTGTTGTACCCCGCCTGGTCGAACGTCACGAACAAACCCAAAGGCAGCAGCAGCGCGGCGATGAAGAAGAACGCCTGACCCATGCGCTCGGTGCGGGCGTCGCGCACGAACGCGAGTCCGGCGAAGTACGCGGCGATGCCGGAACCCAGCGTGGCGAGAATGCGCGTGAGCGGGCTGAATTCTGCCCAGTTCTGCGACACGAGGATGGCGATGCCGAGGAACACGATGCCGCCGCCGATGTAGTACATGATCTCGGAGATCTTCAGGCTGCGCATCGGCGAGCTGGAATCCAGGCCCCTATCCATGGCCCCCAGGACTTCGTGGCGCGTGACGGTCTTGTTGCGGACGCCGTCGGTGACGGCCTCCAGGAGCGCGTGCTTCTGCATGGAAAATTAGGGAAGAACCCAACCCAGGATCGGGTTGTCGTAATAATAGTAGTAACCGTTGGTAGCCTGCTCCAGCTTCAGCTTGCGGCTGACGTTATGACCCTTGATGTACATGGTGTCGTAGTTGCCGCCTCCGTCGAACAGGAAAAAGAAGTCTCCGCCGCGACCGCCGCGCACCACTTCGAAACCGTCCGGCGACATCTGGGCCGGATCCAACTTCAGTTTCTGCGCTTCTTCGAAGGTATATTCCTTGCTCGTGTCGGTCTGCACGTCGTACACGAAGAACCGCACCGCACAGTCGGTTTTCACGTATCCGGGTTCGACGTAATTCGTGGAACGGACCTTCACCAGGGTGCCGGAGTGCAGCTGCGCGCCCGCATTGACCTGGTACTGGAATTCGCAACCGTAGCGGTCGTAGCCGCTGGTCATATAGAGAAAGTCTACCGACGGCTTGATGAACAGTCCGGGCAGGTAAATGCTGCCGGCTACGAACAAGACCATCAGGATGGGGATCGCGATGCCGACGATCAGCGAGACGTTGTTCTTGGCTTTCATGATGCGTGAGGAAGAATCGATGCGCAGTATACCCCATCCGCCCCGGCAACGGACGCATGATGAAACGAACCTGGCAACGGTCAAGTAGCGACGGAATGTTGGAAATTCGCGAAGGCAGGCTCCGTCTGCCTGGAGCGACACAACTTCGGGGTGAGTCCGTGAGAGGGGCCTTAGCCCCTTTCGGGAGTGTAAGTGGTGGATCGGGTGGGACTTGAACCCACGACCAAGAGATGAAGAGTCCTCCTCTCGACCGGCTGACATGTGAGTGTTTGTAGTGGTGGATCGGGTGGGACTTGAACCCACGACCAAGAGATGAAGAGTCCTCCTCTCGACCGGCTGACATGTGAGTGTTTGTAGTGGTGGATCGGGTGGGACTTGAACCCACGACCAAGAGATTAAGAGTCTCCTGCT
>CAYSWB010000039.1:0-7050 GCA_964434575.1 uncultured Candidatus Peribacteria bacterium
CCGGCACGTCGGCCTTGATGCCTTCGTTCACCAGCTCTTCCACCTTCTTGATCTGTTCGGGCGTCATCTTCTCGGGGTGCGAGAAGTCGAAGCGCAGACGCTCGGCGGTGATGTTGCTGCCCTTCTGCCAGACGTGGTCACCGAGCACCGTGCGGAGTGCTTGGTTCAGCAGGTGCGTGGCGGTGTGCAGCTTGGTAGTCTCGGCCGAGTTGTCGGCCAGTCCGCCGGAGAACTTCTGCGCGGCGCCGGCGCGCGATTTTGCTTGGTGCTCCTCAAAGGCCTTATTGAAACCGGCTTCATCTACGGTTAAGCCCAGCTCTTTCGCCATCTCTTTTGTTACTTCAATTGGGAATCCATAAGTATCAAATAAATGGAATGCATTAACTCCTTCAATCACTTTTTTCATCTTCTCAATTTCTGGCTTAAGGTCGTCAAATTCTTTCTGGGCCTTCTTGAGTTGCTTTTGAAATTCAGAAAAATCAAAATGTTCAATAGTCTTCATTGCTTCATTCAATTCGAGTTCAAGATACTTTTGAATTCTTTTGGCATCTTCCAAATAAGGCTCAACAATCTTATTAAACTGTTTATAGCCTTCCACCAAGGTTTTGCCGAAAGTAATTTCTTCTTTCTGAATTACATCAAGGATTTCTTCTTTCTTTGATAACAGCTTGGGGTAGAAATTGCCATATTGCTCAATGACCTTATTAACTACAGCCCAAGTAATAGGCGTATGCTCAACTCCTAATTTCCTGGCACAACGAGAGGCTCGACGAATGATTTTTCTCAGAACATATGCCTGGTCAATATTTCCAGGCTTAACTCCATCTGCCACCATAAATGTGGCTGCTTTTAAATGATCAGTAATGATTCGAGCATATCGAATATGGGTAGGATCATCGCTTTTCTTTTGCAGTGTCACGTTAAAGACAGTCTCTAAAATAGACCGAATAGAATCAGTTTCGTAAACGCTTTTGGCTTCCTGCAATACGGCGGCAACACGCTCAAGACCCATTCCAGTATCAACACATTGCTGCGCCAGCTTCTCGAACGTGCCATCCTCCTTCTTGTTGTATTGCAGGAACACGTCGTTCCAGATTTCCATCCACTCGGCGTCGTGCGTGGCGGGGTTGCCGCGCGGCGCACCTTCGCCGACCCAGTAGAACATCTCGGTGTCGGGTCCGCACGGGCCGGTCTTGCCGGCCGGGCCCCACCAGTTTTTTGCCTTCGGCAGGAAACCGATGCGTTCCTCGGGCACGCCGCATTCCTTCCAGAAGTTGGCGCTTTCCATATCTTTCGGTGCGTCCTTGTCACCCTCGAAGCACGTCACCGCCAGCATGTCTTTCGGGATACCCAGGTACTTCTCGCTGGTCAGGAATTCGTAGCTCCACGCGATGGCCTCTTTCTTGAAGTAGTCACCCAGGCTCCAGTTGCCGAGCATTTCGAAACAGGTGAGGTGGGTGTTGTCGCCGACTTCATCGATGTCGCCGGTGCGCACGCACAGCTGCACGTCGGCCAGGCGCTTGCCGGCCGGGTGGGCTTGTCCCATCAGATAGGGGACCAGCGGGTGCATGCCGGCGGTGGTGAACAGCACGGTGGGATCGTTGTCGGGGACCAGCGAGGCGCCGGGGATGATGGCGTGACCTTTCTCCTTGAAAAAGTCGAGGTACAGCTGGCGGATTTCGGCGGTGGAGCGGGGCTTCATACGGCCAGTATATGCAAGAACCTGATTTCGTACGAGTTTCACCTTTCCGAAGAATACGGACGGCAAGTTCGGGTCATATAATTGACACATCGATATTCCATTACATAATGGGAAATGTAACATTTCGATGTTACATGTTCTTTCTCAGCTACCGTCAGTCAGACAGCTCGCCGCGTCCCGCTTCCTGCACAGCCGGGGATGGGGACGCGGTGAGCTGGACCCTGAAAGGCCAGCCACACCGCACCTGTCGAGGTATCTGTCCGATGGCTACGGAAACGTGCTTGGTCTGCGGCGGCGCGGTCAACAGCGGCAGCGGCGTCTGCGAGGGCTGCGGCCACAAGCCGTACGGCGAAGTGGTCGGCGAGGCCACCGAGGCCCCCGCTCCGACCTACGTCAACCCGCCCGCCCCCGCCGTCCCCAACCCGCCCGCCCCGAAGGCCGGCCTGCCGACCGTGTCGGAAACCTGCATCGTGTGCAACTCGACCGTCGATGAGGACGGCGTCTGCAGCGGCTGCGGCCACCGTCACAATGACAATGACAATGACTGATTGCTGAGGAAGACCCTCCACCCCGCGCCAAACGCGGGGTGGAGGCACCCTCGTCTACGAGCATATTGCTTCGCGTGTCAAAAAGAGTACTCTTTTGCATCCATGAATGAATTGCGACAGGCATTGCAGCGCGCAAACGTTCCGGCCGACAAGCTGGACGTGGTCGAAGCCCGCGTGCAGGCGCGTCTTTCCAAGAATGTCCCGGGCGGATGGTGTGAAGGATTCCGCAAGCGCATGACCGCACTGCTGGAGGCCTTTCCGCTGAGCGGTGAGTACCAAGAGCCGTACAACGCGTTGCGCATCCTGCTCGCGCAACAGGGGATCGTGAACTGGGAGGGCGAACACGGCATCTCCGTTCCCGATGACGACGTCGATCCCATGAACCCGCGGCCTCGTCCCGTCCGCACGTCTGCGACCAGCGTTCGACAACCGTTGCTCACGCGCACGGTCTCCACGCCCCCGCCAGCCGTTCATATCGATCCCGCTTCAGTCCTGGGCACGCCCGAACTTCCGGATCCCAACGTCGCCACGCCCCTGAGTTGCGACGCCATCCATGGTTTGTGCGTCCCCCGCGATGACGGCAACTGGATCCTGGAGTGCGACGTACTGCGCGGTCATCGCATCCAGGTCGCCGCCGTCATGGACGATGGCACGGACCATGCCATCGAGGTGCCGTTCGTCACGTCCGGAGAGCACAAAATCAATCTGGGCTTACCCGCCGGTCGCACGCCGCAGACGGTGGTTGTGGTCGTGCTCAATGAGGATGGACAAGAGGTCGGTCGCGGCATCATCAACAGGCCAAAAACCCAGTAGGTTCGCCTGAGCGGAGAAAAACGAAGGCGCGACCTTTGACGTGCCTGAAAGAGTATTGAGAATTGTGGAATATGCCTTCCACTCCAGAATCGCTTCCGGCCCTTTCGTTAGAGCAAACGCGCGATCTCGAGCGCGGCGGTACCCGCGTGCACTTCGTGCCGTCCATGCTCGGAGGTGTTCCCGAATCCACGCCAGCCGCCGAACGCCTTACGGCCCTGCGCACCGGCTTCCGTCTGCAGCTTCTCATCGTGGAGGCAGACGCGGATGACGAGCCCACCGACGTGCAGATCGGCTTGCTGCAGGGCGATCCGATGGCGCTCGATCTGCTGGATGCCCAGACGCTGGAAACATGCGACCGCCTCGTGCAGGAAGTCCGCCGCCGCACGGATGCTTTGCTTGCCAGGCTTCTGGATGCCGCCGCCATCGAGCGGCGTGCCGCACTCTTCGGAGACGGTCAGGAAGCCGCCACGCGAAGGCAGTGGCTGGGCATGCTGGAACAGGCCGAGTTCAACGCGGTGGCCATCCGGTACCAGTGGCAGGGCTCGTTCTACCACCAATTCGTCCGCGGCCGCAGGCACACCGGCGAGCACCGCGAGCGCTTCCGTGCCGCCATGGAGGCCGACTATGCGCGCGTGTTCCAGGCGTTGGATCTGGCGGCGGCATTCGCCGACGCCGGCTTGTAATCGGGGTCGAAACTGTTGCGTGTTCCGGCAAGGGGTGATGTACACTTTCGTACCGTACGTCCTTCCCCCACACTCGCATGACGTCCGGACACGTTCACGCCGCGCCAGAGCACGATCACGCGTTCAAGGAAAAGGCGATCATCACCGTCGCGGTTGTCGGCCCGCTGCTGGGCTTCCTGTTTGCCGTGTACCTCAGTTGGAACCGCTACGTCTTCGCCATGGACCTCGTCCTGTTGGCTGTCATGTACGTCATCACCTCGCTGGGCGTGACCATCGGATTCCACCGCATGCTCACCCACAAGGGCTTCCAGGCTCCTTCCTGGCTGCGCCGCTTCTTCCTCATTTGCGGTTGCATGGCCATCCCGGGCATCGGCCCCCAGTACTGGGCTTCCACGCACATCCGCCACCATGCCCACTCCGATGAAGAAGGCGATCCGCACAGCCCGCTCGAGGGCCTGTGGCATGCGCACATCGGCTGGATGTACGACCGCGCCGGCAACACCAACGTCGAGAAGTACGGCAAGCATTTCCTGGAAGACAAGGACGTCATGTTCGTCAGCCGCACGGGCATGCTGTGGGCATTCCTGTCCTTCGCGATCCCGTTCGCCATCGGCGGCTGGACCGGCTTGCTCTGGGGCGGCGTGGTCCGCTTCTTCTTCGGCACGCATGTCATGTGGAGCGTGAACTCCATCTGTCACACGTTCGGCGAGCGCGACTTCGAAACCACCGACGAGAGCCGCAACCACTGGCTCATCGGCATGCTTGCGCTGGGTGAAGGCTGGCACAACAACCACCACGCGTTCCCGGAGAGCGCCTCCCACGGTCTGCGCTGGTGGCAGTTCGATCTGTCCGCGTACGTCATCAACGTTCTGGAGGCCATGGGCCTGGTGTGGGACGTGAAGCGCGTCAGCCCGGAAGTCTTCTACGCCACCAAAGACAAGTGGGCCGTGATGCAGCAGTCGCTGAACCAGATGCGCCTGGACGTCCTGGCCGAGCTGGCCAAGGCCCGCGCCGAACTGGCCAAGCGCTACGGCTGGAAGGCCGTGTACCGCTGGCGTCCCAAGGTGCAGGAAGCCCGCCGCCTCAAGCAGATCCAGCGCATCGTCAACCGCGAGTCGCGCATGAAGCGCCACACGCTGGAGACCTACCTGCGCGAGATCAAAGGCCTGGTGCCGGCGGCAGCGTAAGCACTCCGCCCTGAGAGGACGACGACGAGGCGGCCGGAGCGCTGCTGCTCGACGACGTGCTCGCGGAGGAGGAAGACGTGGTATCCAAGATGGCCTTCTGGGCGGCGGCGGCCAGGATGCCGGTTCCTTCCTTGGCTTGCGCGAGGGCTTTGTCGAAGAGGGCGTCGGCCTCGGCGTCGTTGCCCGCATCGAAGGCCGCTTGGCCTGCAACCAACGTGTTCTGGGCGCTGATCACGAACGATGAGGCCTGCTGGACGGATGCCTGGCTCAGCAGTCCCTGCGAGCGTCCGAGTACGGCCTGGAAGTCCTCGATGGCCTGGCGGACCGCCAGGTATCGCGGGCTCAGGATGGGTCGGCTGGAAGCCTCGGACGATGCCGATGCCTGGCTGCTTGAAGAGTCAGAAGAAGATTGCGCCGAGGATGACGACTGGCTGGAAGAGGGATTCCCGAGCGTGGTGCCCGGAAGGGGAGTTTCCCCGACGAACGATTCCACGTAGTCCAGGGCCGAGATGGCGGCATTGCCGTAGCTGTCGGCCTCCACGGTCAGTCCCTTGGCCGAGAAATCCGCGGCCTGGTCGAGGGTCTTGCCCGCGCCGTCCAGCTTCAGGCCGGCTTCGGCGATGGCCTCCGCGGACAGCGATCCGCGGCGCTTGCCCAACAGCTCGCGGGCGGCCTTCAGGCGCTTGCGTGCGCCGTCGATCTTCTCGGTGGCTTTCTTGATCTCAGGCTGGGCTTTTTGCATCGCCTTGTCGGCGGACGTCGCGTCCAATGCCTGTCCGTCGGGTGTGGAAGCATTGCTGGAGCTGAACGTCAGGGTCGCATCGGTTGCCGTGGTTCCGGCGCCGATCTTGGCCTGGAATTCGGCGATGAGATGGGCTTCCTCGGCGTTCTTCAGGCTGCGGCGTACCAGGCTGAAGCCGTCGGAATAGTTGCCAGAGTCCATTTTTGCGGCAGCTTCATCGAGGCTGGTTTGCGCGATTTCGAGCTTCCGGAAGGCTTCGGCATGCTGATCGTCATTGCGGTCCCGGATCGCCAGTCTGACCTTTTCCAGCCGGGAGCCTGCCGAAACCAGCGTGTTCTCGGCCGACATTTGGCGTTCCTCGGTGGGCACCGTGGACATGGCGATTTCTACCGTGACGCGGGATCGCTCGGTCTCCGCTTGGGCGATCTGGACGTCCTTAATGAGCACGTCGATCGACGAACCGGCATCCGTGTTCGCCTCAGAAAGGCGCTGGAGGACGGATTCGTGAGCTTCCAGCGAGGCCTGGAATTCATTGCCGATGTCGCCCGCCACGGCCGTTTCCTGCGATGCAGCCAGCAGGGCGATTTGACGGCGTACGCTGCGCGCGTGGCCCTGGAATGCCGTTTGCAAATGCACTTCAGTCTCGGCATCCAAACGCGCCTGAGAAGCCAGGCATTCGGCTTCCTGCAGGCGGCGAGTGGCTTGTTTGGCTTGCAGACGGGCTTGCTGTTCGGGAGACAGAGCGAATTGAGCCATGACTTTCTCGTTCACGTGGATCTTCACCGGATACAGCGCGTCGCCCGGCACGGCTCCTTCGGCTGCATACGAGACTCCCCCCGCGCCGATCAGCAGCAGGAAGGCGGCCATCGCCGGCATACCCTTGAAGATGGAAAGCCATGAGAAGGCTCCTTCAGGGGCTTCCGCACGACCGTTGTCCATCCGCGCGGCAGCCGAGAGGATGGCGCTTCGAATGGAAGAACGCTCACTTGGGGTGAGCTCGATGTTCTTGGCGGTGCTCGTAAACGAGGCGATGGGATCCTGCATACCCGACTGTTGACGGCTTTGAGAGACGTTTCTTACATCATGTGCCGCGATGTTCTGCAGCAACTGAAGCTTGGCCTCCTCATGCTCGCTTTTGCTCATCCGGATGCCCATGGCTTCGCCGATGAAGTCTTTGATCGGGTCGGTCATGGTTTCAGGAATTTGCGAAGCTGTTCGGTGGCACGGTGCAGACGGACAGATACGGTATTTGCCGATTCACCCAGCAATTCGGCGATTTCGGCCGGTTTCAGGCCATCGATATGGCGCATGACGAAGACGTCGCGATACGGTTTTTCCAGCTGGGTAAGGGTTTCCATGACCCTGCGCTCCTCCA
>CAYSWB010000040.1:0-6496 GCA_964434575.1 uncultured Candidatus Peribacteria bacterium
GCGACTACATGAAGATCGCCAACCAGTCCGTGAAGCCCGCCCTGCAGTCGCTCGGGTACGACGAGCAGCAGATCGGCGAGATCATGAAGTACGTCATGGGCACCAACAGCCTGGAGGGCGCCCCGCACATCAACCGCGCCAGCCTGAAGGCCAAGGGCTTCACCGACGCCGACATCGCCGGCGTGGAGAAGAACCTGCCCCAGGTGTTCGAACTCGGCTTCGCCTTCAACCGCTGGACGCTGGGCGAAGAGACCATGAAGCGCCTGAAGTTCACCGAGGAGCAGATGTCCGATTTCAACTTCAACGTGCTCAAGGCGCTCGGTTTCACCGCCGAGCAGATCGAGGAGGCCAACGTCGTCATCTGCGGTCACATGACCGTGGAAGGCGCTCCGCACATGAAGGCCGAGCACCTGGCCGTGTTCGACTGCGCCAGCAAGTGCGGCAAGATCGGCAAGCGCTACATCTCGGCCGAAGGCCACATCCGCATGATGGCCGCCGCGCAGCCGTTCATTTCCGGCGCCATCAGCAAGACCATCAACCTGCCCAACGAAGCCACCATCGAGGACTTCAAGCATGCCTACCACCTGTCGTGGGAGCTCGGCATCAAGGCCAACGCCCTGTACCGCGACGGCAGCAAGATGAGCCAGGCTCTGTCCAACAAGTCCGATGACAAGAAGGAGGAGAAGGCCGAGCCCACGGTCATCGAGAAGATCGTCGTGAAGGAGGTCCCGCGCCGCCGCAAGCTCCCGGACGAGCGCATGAGCCTGACCCACAAGCTCTCCGTCGCCGGCCATGAGGCGTACCTGCACGTCGGTCTGTACGAAGACGGCAAGCCGGGCGAGATCTTCATCAAGATGAGCAAGGAGGGTTCCACGCTTTCGGGCGTCATGGACACCCTGGCGCTATCGCTCTCCATGAACCTGCAGTACGGCGTGCCGTTGGAAGTCCTGTGCGAGAAGCTCGTTCACACGCGCTTCGAGCCCATGGGCATGACCGCCAACAAGGAAATCCCGATGGTGAAGTCCATCATGGACTACCTGGGACGCTGGCTGGCCCTCAAGTTCCTGACCAAGGACAAGGCCATCCGCTTCCACAACAAGGACTTAGTCGAGAAGTCCTACCTGGACGGTTCCAAGAGCAAGGACGCCTTCGCCATGAGCCTGCCGGTGGTCGACGAGGGCCTGGCCCGCGCCGTCCACACCGCCGCCTCCACCGCGGCCGTCGCCGACGACAAGTCCGCCGACTACGCCAAGCTCCAGGGGTACACCGGTTCCGTCTGCAGCAGCTGCAGCAGCACCAAGATGAAGCGCAACGGTTCCTGCGAACTGTGCATGGATTGCGGCGCCACCTCGGGTTGCGGATGAACGCTCCACAAGCATGACACCTTGAAAAACGGCCTTCGGGCCGTTTTTTCGTTGCGGAAGCCCGTTGTCGGGCCATGCGTATCATTTCGTTGACACGCGCTCCGCCATTCGTAGAATGCGCACGTTTTTCCCCCTATCAGACATGTCCATCATGCGCATGGCAGACGTTCACGAGAAGCACCCCCTGCAGCCCGTCGTGCCGAAGAAGAAGGGCATGGAGGCCCCCGACCGCGATGCCACCGCCCTGCAGATCGCCAATGAAATCGATGGCGCCCGCAACAAGGCTCTCCCGTTCGCCGGGTACTACACGACCAACGAAGCGGGCGATGAGTCCGAGGAGACGACCGACTAAGCGTATCGCCGACAAGCCGGGGACATCCCCGGCTTTTTTGCTATGATCCGCGCATGTCCGACAATTTCCTGGATTTCATCCCCAGCCACGAGCGCGAGAAGATCCGCAGGCGCATGCGCAGCCCGGAGGAGTACGAGCGCCTGCGCGAGAAGGTGAAGGGCCCCGAGGACCTGGAGCGCGAGATGAACAAGAATTCGGAGTACGCCGAGATGAGCTTCGCCCTGGAGACCGAAAAGAAGGCCCAGGAGGCGGTGAAGAAGGGCATCATGGAGCAGATCAAGGACGGCGGCGTGGACAGCGTGGTGGAGGGCAAGCTCGACAAGAAGACCAAGGCCGCGCTGGAGGCTGGCAGGTTCGATATCGTTGCCGACAGCAGCCAGGAGTCATCGCCGAAGCTCAGGATCAAACCCAAGTCGGGCAACGACAAAGGCGGCTCCATCGACGCGCCGTCCGGCAAGGTTGCCGAGGCGTTGCCGCTGAAGCCGTCGTTCCAGGACAAGCTGGTGTCGTCGTTTCAGATCAGGACGAAGAAGTCCGCCTAGGACTACAGGGGGTCCACGCAGTCGTAACAGTAGCCCACGCCCGTCAGCTGGCCCCAGAATTCACCTTGGACAAGCGAGCCGGTTTCGGTCGAGCAGAGTTTGTTGGGCGTGACGATCTTGGCGACCTTGCCTGCGGGACAGGCCTGGTCGGGCGGAAACGTGCGTGAGGTGTCGTAGCAATCGAGGGAATCGCGGCATACCTGGTTGGCGCCGCATGGCTGGGCACGGACTCCGCTGCCGAGGCCTCCTTTCTTGCACAGCGCCTCACGAGGATCTTCCGTGCCGGGAGAGCCGGGCATGGCGGGCGGAGTGAGCGGGGGCTCCAGTCCGCCGCCCGGAGGCAAGTCGGAGTTCAGCGGGATGGACGTCGAGCCGCCGACCGGAACGGAGGCGTTCATGCCGCCCGTGCCAAGGAGCGAACCAGCGAGAGGGGAGTTCGCGGCCACCAGGCCGACGACCACGAGGGCGCACGCGGCGCCGCCAGTCAGGTACATGGTTTTGGTACGCATGGGTCTTTGTGGGGAAGGGGAAAGGGGGATACGCAAAGTCGACCACGGTTCACACCGTGGAGGTGGTCAGGAGTGAGCTGGATGTCCGAACATATCGCCTTCCCACTATAGGCTAATGAAGAAGCAACCGAGGACGCTGAGGAGCAGTAGGTAACGCACGATTTGGAGAATATTCCGGTCCTTATTAAGGCGCAATGAAATGCCATTGAGCCCTTCTGCAAACTGTTTTCAAAGAATACTTTTTGTGTACAAGAATCGTTCACATTTCTTGATCAATCTGGCTTTGGGAAGCCACAAAACCCACCACATCGTCATCCGGGGCAGCTTTGTTTCTGGCCATCATTCCGCATGACAGGCACTCGTATTCGATGACGTATCCTTTCTTGCCATCCTGATCCAGGCTCAGCGGCATCAGCTGTCCCTTGCACGTCGACAAGCGGTCGCCTGGACCGTCGCGGTCCACGTGCTTGCCCCAGAGGCACACCGTGCAGTGGTCGCGGTAGGTGCCTTTGCCAAGCGGCTCCACCGTCGCGCCGCAGTGCTCGCAGGTGAAGGGCTCTTCGCGCGGGATGAAGGTGCTCATGCGCGTCCGTCCTCGGCGTAGCGGATGCGCTCTTCTGCGGTTTCTTCCATGGCAGGAGCCGGTGGGACGCCCGTGCGGATAGCTTCGGCCATACCCCGAAAATGGCGCTGCATGGCCGTTCCGGCCGCGCGGATCTCGTCGCGGATGAGGCGGGCTTCATCGGTGGTGGGCAGATCGGCGGGGGTGTCGGGGTGTGAGCTGTAATGGTCGGCTCCGGCATATGGCTCGGGCGTGAATTCCGGCGCCACGGGTGCCAGCCCGATGGACTGCTTGAGGCGGTGGGTGCTGCCGTTGCCGTCGAAGTCTGTGCTCATGCGGTGCAGGCGCAGCACCTTGGCACGGACATCTTCGACGGTTGCGCCATGCGTGCGCTGACGGCGCACCGAGGACTGCGTTTTGCCGAACTTGCGTTCGTTTCCTTCCGGGTCGGCGCGCCAGTCATCGACGTTCTCCAGGCTGAAACGGGTTTTCGCGTTGAAAGAGTGACTCATAGGAGATGCATGGTGTCACCTTGGTTCCCCGGAGACAAGGCCTGTTAGACGTTGAAGCGGAAGTGCAGGACGTCGCCGTCCTTCACGATGTACTCCTTGCCTTCGGTGCGCATCTTGCCGGCCTCCTTGGCCTTGGCTTCGCCGCCGAGCGAGACGAAATCGTCGTACGCGATGGTTTCGGCTCGGATGAAGCCTTTCTCGAAATCGGTGTGGATGACGCCGGCGGCTTCGGGGGCCGTTGCGCCCTTGCGCACCGTCCAGGCGCGCACTTCCTTCACGCCGGCGGTGAAGTACGTCATGAGGCCCAGCGACTCGTACGCGGCCGCGATCAGGCGGTCCAAACCGGACGACGAGATTCCCAGCTCTTTGAGCATCGCCGCGCCGTCTTCCGGCGAGAGGGCGACCAGTTCTTCTTCCAGCTTGGCCGACACCAGCGCGGCGACGGCGTTCTCGGGCAACCCGGCACGCTTCTTGGCCTCGGCGATGGGCAGCGTGGCCATGGATTGCTCGTCGGTGTTCAGCGCGTAGATCATGCGCTTGGACGTGAGCAGCTGCATCTGCCTCATGAACGGCAGCTGCTCTTTGGAAAGCTCCACGGTGTTGGCCAGCTTGCCGGCCTCCAGCGCGGCGCGCAGCAGCTCGAGTACTTCCAGCTCCTTTTGCAGCTCCTTGTTGCCGGAATTGGCCCCGCCTTTGATCTTCTCGAGTTTCTTCACCACCTTGTCCAAGTCCGCGATGATCAGTTCTGCTTCGATGATCTCGCGGTCGCGCTGGGGCGCCACCGAACCTTCGACGTGGATGACGTCGCCGCCTTCGAAGATGCGCACCACGTGGCAGATGGCGTCCACTTCGCGGATGTGCGACAAGAACGCGTTGCCGAGACCTTCGCCTTTGCTGGCGCCTTTCACCAGTCCGGCGATATCCACGAATTCCACGATGGTCGGCACGACCTTCTCCGGCGTCACGATCTCGGCCAGCTTCTTCAGGCGCGGATCCGGCACCTCCACCACGCCGACGTTCGGCTCGATGGTGCAGAACGGATAGTTCGCCGCCTGCGCGCCGTGGCTGCGCGTGAGGGCGTTGAACAACGTCGATTTACCGACGTTGGGGAGGCCGACGATTCCGATCTTCAATCCCATGTGACGCGGCAGCATACCACACCGCATCCATCAAGTTGCCAAGGAAACTTCACTGCTAGCCCAAAGTTGCACCTCGGGCCGTCCGGGCTTGCCGCGATGCGTGGAATTGCACTTGCATGCGAATGGGGGAGTCCGTCATTCTCCCGCTCCTATGATCAAATCCATCCGCGTCGCAGCCGCCCTTTCGCTGCTCTCCTGCCAATTCGCACTCGCGGCCGAGCCGCTTTCGACCGCGCCGGTCATCATTCCGGACGGCGTCATGACCCGCGCCCAGTTGGTGCAGATGGTCGTGGACACCCTTTACCCGGACGCGAAGGACGACGCGTGCTTCAAGCAGCTCTCACCCTCGGATTACTGGCTCTTGTTCTCGGATGTATCCATCCGCGAGACGTACGCCCCCTCGCTGTGCTTCGCGATGAAAACCGGCCTGGTCCGCGGTTACCCCGACGGCACGTTCCGCCCCGACCGCCCGGTGAACTTCGCCGAGGCGTCCAAGATTCTCGCCCGCGCCTTCGATTTGTCGCCGGACATGTACGGCGTGGAGAGCGGCCCGTGGTACCGCCCGTATGTGCTGGAGCTCGAGCGCCACAAGGCCATTCCGGAAGGCATCCAGGGCTTCTCGCACCCCATGACCGGCGCGGATCTGTACGAGATCATCAACCGTCTTTCCATGGACGACACCGCCAAGGCGTCGCTGCCGTACCGCGTGCTGGAGGAGCGTGAGGCCAGGCGCCGCTAGGTCATTGACAAAATCGGCGATTTGTATAGAATACTTTACCTATGCAGAATCGTCGTCTGCTTGCCCTCGCCGTGGCCGTCTTGCTGCTGTCGCAGCAAGCGCCGGCTTATGCCGCATTTACGGATCTGGACGGTTCGCCGTACGAGTCCGCCATCATGGCTCTGGCGGGCGAGGGGATCATTTCGGGCTATCCCGACGGCACCACGCGTCCCTACGGCAGGCTCAACCGCGCCGAGGCGCTGAAGGTGGCGGTTTCCGCGCGCAAGGAGTTCGGCCAGGAGCTGGCCGACACCAAGGCCAACATGCCGACCATCGCGCTCTTTTCCGACGTGGACCAGGCGGCGTGGTACGCGCCGTACTTGGAAGTCGCTTTCAGCAACCAGGTCATCACCGGGTATCCGGACAACCTGTTCCGCCCCTATTCGAACCTGCGCGTGGAGGAGGCGATCGCCATCATCATGCGCGCCCACGACGTGAAGGGTTCGGATGTGTACCAGACGTCGCCGTCCATCGATAACCGTCCCGGCCAGTGGTTCACGCCCTACGTCAACGCCGCCATCGAACGCGATCTCATCGGCCCGTCGGATACCCTGAGGCTCGGCACGGCCATCACCCGCGGCCAGTACTTTTCCATGGTCCACCGCATGCGCATGCCGGCACCAGTGGTCCTGTCGGTGAACGCATCTTCGCAGGCTTCGCAGACCGCTTATCAGCCTTCGTCCCAGCAGCAGCTCATCGCCCAGCAGCAGTACCAGCAGCCGGTCCAACCCGCCTCGC
>CAYSWB010000041.1:0-5685 GCA_964434575.1 uncultured Candidatus Peribacteria bacterium
CCGGCGACACCTCGGGCACAACCTCCGGTACCACGTCAGGCACTACATCGGGGACCACGTCCGGCGACACCTCGGGCACAACCTCCGGTACCACGTCAGGCACTACATCGGGGACAACTGGAGGTACGACGTCTGGGGAGGACGGCGATGATGACGGAGAAGGCGGAGATGATGACGGCGACAGCGGCGGCGACGGCTACTCCTGCACAAACCGCTTCGAGATCGACGGCAGCAACAACATCCTCTCGGTCGGCACCAGCGACATGGTCGTGAAGGTGCTCGGCTCGGAGATCACGTACGGCTCCGGCGGTCCCAGCATCCCGGTCCGCGTGTCCGCCAGCCTGAACGGCGGCGTGGACTGGACCGACCTGTACTCCGGCAACGCCATCACCGGCGGCGAGCAGCAGACGTTCACCAACTTGCCGCACGGCACGCCGGTGGCCCTGCGTTTCAACGGCCGCTACTCGTGGCTGTTCAACAAGACCTACCGCTCGGACGTCAACGACGGTCACGTCATCGTGCTCCGTAACGGCGACAAAGTCCCCAGCTACCCGGCATTCGGCAACCAGCAGAACCTGGAGGTGTACCTGCGCAACCTCATCGGCACCAACGGCAAAATCAGCATCGGCGCCAAGGACCTGCTGTTCCTGGTCGAGCTGAGCTCGCTGGATTCCAACGCCGACTTCCAGGACGCGGTGGTGCTCGTGAGCTTCGCCGAGAAGCCGCTCACCTGCAACGAGGGCGCCGACAAGGCCCGCTTCAAGATCAGCTTCAACCGTTTGGAGAACACCGGCACGGGCGACGCCGCCCGCCGCGTGTACGTCGGACCGAACGGTCTGGCGTTCTCCGAGGAACAGTGGATCCCGCTCGTCGATAACAACGGCTCGCCGATCATCGACGGCGGCATCAAGGAGGACGTGAAGGGTATTGCTGCCCAGCGCGGCCCGGGCTGGGTGCGCCTGGTCCAGCACGGCACACACCAGAACGGCAAGGAAATCGTGGACGCACGCATTCTCTTCAACCACGCGCATATCACGGCCACGACCAACGACGTGAATGACAACGCCACCGAGAACCCGACCGACGGCCAGATCACCGACACCGCCAACGGCGACGAATTCGTTGCAGGCCCGAACGCCAAGAGCGCCTTCTTCCACACCCGCGTGACGGGCTCCGATGACGGCGTGTACTACAACTGGGCCTCCGGCAACCCGACACAGAGCAGTTCCAGCAGCTCCAGCTCGTCTTCCAGCTCCTCGTCCAGCGCCGCCGCGGTCGACGCGTGCGCCGTCAGCCACGTCCTCAACGCCGACGGCCTGCTGACCCTGAACGAGAAGGCCGACCTGACGCTGCGCATCGAGGGCTCCGACAGCACCTACGGCCTGCGCGGACCGAAGGTCGCCGTCCGCGGCCGCATCAGTTTCGACAACGGCGCCACGTGGCGCGACCTCCTGGAAGCCCGCAGCTTCCGCGGCGGTGAAGTCTCCGTGTTCCGCAACGTCCCGGCAGGCAGCCGCGTGATGCTCGAGATCAACGGCCGCTACTCGTGGGTCTTCCGCCAGACGGTCCAGTCGGGCCGCGGCGACACCCATGTCCGCGTGCTGAAGAAGGGCGACAACGCCCCGAACGTCCGCCCGATCGTGGAGCGCTCCGGCCTGCGCGCGTTCCTGGCCAACCTGCTCGACGGCTCCGGCAAGATCCGCCTGGACGGCCGCCAGCTCGTTTACCTGGTCGAACTGGGCGACGTGACTGATGCTTCCGACTTCCAGGACGCCGTCATCAAGCTCTCCATCGACAAACCCGGCGTCTGCAGCGGCTCTTCCGGCAGCTCGTCTTCCAGCGGAGGCACCGCCAGCAGCAGCTCCTCCTCGAGCAGCGCCGCTCCGGTCAACGGCGATGCCGACGGTGACGGCGTGAAGAACGGCGACGACTTCTGCCCGGCCACCTCCATCCCGGAGGCCGTGCCGACCGAGTACATGTCGTTCGACCGCTACGCCCTCACCGCCAACCGCGGCAACTCCAACACCCTGCCGGTGTTCCGCGAGGGTCCGCGCTCGCGCGTGAGCCGCTACACCATCGCCGATACGCGCGGCTGCAGCTGCGAACAGCTGCTCGACGCCATCGACGACCGCGGCGTGCACGGCTTCCGCAATACCCCGTCGTTGTGGCGCCAGATGCGCAACCTGTTCTCGTTCTACACCAGCAACTCACGCCGCTTCGGCTGCGGCGAGGCCCTGCTCCGCATGGTCTCCGACAGCCGTGACGACGGCGAGAACGGCGAGTAAACGGGATGACATCGCGATGAACCAAGAGGACGGCCCGCGGGCCGTCCTCTTTCGTTGTGGAGAAGCAAGGTTGCAGGAGCTACAATGGCCTCCATGGCGTTGCCATGGAAAACCCGATCACGGAAAGGAAGTCTCCTGTTGGAGGCGCTGGTGTCGATCGGCGTGTTCACGTTGTTTTTGGGCGCCATCGGACTGACGCTCATGCTCGGCGAACGCACGACTGTCGCCGGCGGCGACCATACGCGCGCGGCGTTCGTGGCCGAACAGGCGCTGGAAGGGGTGCGCCAGATGCGCAACGTGAATTTCGCCTCGCTCACCAACGGGACCCACGGCGTGAAGCTGGTCAACGGCGCGTGGGCGTTCACCGGCACCTCGCTGACGACCAGTGACGGCTATCTGACGTCCGTGAACGTATCGACCATGGGCACCGACTGGCTGCAGGTCACGTCCACCGCTTCGTGGAATTTCGGCAAGACGCGCTCCGGCTCGCTCGTGCTGACAACCTATGTCACGAACTGGCGCAAGCCGTACACCATCGGCAACTGGGCCGACGTCTCGCAGCAGAGCACCACGACCATCAGCGGCACGCCGTCGCTGCAGAAAGTGGTCGTCTCCGGCAACTACGCGTACATCTCGGCGGCGGCGGGAGACGGGCTCTACATTTACGACATCACGAATCCGGCCGCACCCGTCCGCGTGTCCAGCTCACTCAGTCTGGGGGTGCCGGTGTACGGCCTGGCGGTCAGCGGAACGGGGCTGTACCTGGCGACAGGAAGCGCCACCGCCGAAGTTCAGCTGTTCGACATCGAATCGCCGACCTCCGTGACGCTGTCGAGCCTCCTCTCCTCCTACGACTTGCCCGGCTCGGGCGTCGCGCGTTCGGTCGCGGTCTACGCGAACACCGCGTTCGTGGGCGCACTGGAAGACCCGGGGAACAAGGAGTTTTACTCGCTGGCCGTCAGCGAGACGGGCGCACTGGCGCTGCTGGACTCCATGGCGCTCAGCGGCAGCGTGCTGGAAATCAGCCTGAGCGACGGCTACGCGTACATCGCGAGCGCCAATAACGCCGGCGAATTCCTGGTGGTCGACATCTTCGATCCTACCGACCTCGTGTACGCGCCCGGCACCGGCATGGACTTGGACAACTCGCAGGACGGCCTGGCCATGAATACGTTCGGCACGTCCGCGCTCATCGGCCGCACGTCCGGATCCTCCATCGACGAATTGATCCTGTATGTCATCGGCGACTCCCCCGTGCCGTCGCCGCCTCCCGGCCCGTGGACCCAGGAATTGGCCGGCGACGGAACGGCCATCGCCAGCGTGTACGGCGGCAAATACGCCTTCGTCGGCGGCAGCGGCGACCCCAACGAGCTGCGCGTGATGGACGTTCCGCGCATGTCGTCCGGACTGACCGGGACGGTGGACACCTACAACACCTCGTCGTCCATCCGCGCGTTGTTCTACAACTGGCAGACCGACCGGCTGTACGCCGTGACGTCGTCGGCGTTCCTCATTTTCCGCCCAGGATGATCCGCCACCGCCCCTCCGCCGGCGCCCGACCGGGCTACATGCTGCTGATCACGATCCTGATCATCGGCACCGTCTCCACGGCCATCGTGGCATCGCTGCTGTTTCTCGGGACGCAATCCAGCACCGTGAGCTTGTCGGTGCAACAATCGACCGAAGCCATGGCGTTGGCTCAGGGATGCGCTGAATACGCACTGCAGAAGCTGCGCGACTCACCTTCATACGGCGGCGACGAGAACATCGTCCTCGGCAACGGATACTGCGAAGTCCTGCCGGTCGGCGGCACCGGAAACTCCAACCGCCTGCTGTGCGCCGAAGGCCGCGTGGGCGAAAACTACCGGCGCCTGGAACTCATCGTGAAGGAAATCCTGCCGCAGACGAAAATTTACTCGTGGCAGGAGGTGTCGATCTTCTCCCTCTGCTACTGATGCGCCTTGCCCATGCCCGCTCCGGCTTCACGATGATCGAGACGATGCTGTTCCTCGGCATCCTCTGCATCATGAGCGGCGTGATCATCGGCGTGCTGATGTCGTCGCACGAGGCGCGCATCCGCCAGCAGGGCATCGCGAATCTGGAACAGCGCGGTACGCAGGTGCTGCAATCGCTCACGCGCCGCATTCGCCGCGCGGAAGCGATCTTGTACCCGGCCGCCGGCTACACCGGGTCATTGATTTCGCTGCAGATGGCCATGAATGCGGAGCACCCCACCATCTTCACGCGCAGTGGAGCGAACCTGCTGATGGTCGAAAAACAGGAAATGTCCCAAGTGTTCAGCGGGCCGGTCGCCATCGGCAACCTGGTGTTCCGGAACATCGGCGGCGGCAGCGTGACCGTTTCGTTCGACCTCACCGCCACCATCGCCCTGCCGAAACCGCAGTACTACGTGCGCCACTTCGAAGGCAACGTGACGCTGTTTCCGGACGACCAGAGCGAATCGGGCGGCTGCGGCACGTGTCCGGCAGCGACGTGTTCCGGAAACGCCTACCGGTGGTACTACTGCTCCAACGACGTGTGCACCCAGTCCGACACGACTGTTTCATGCTGATTCCCGGAGGCTCGCGGCATCACAAAGAATGACCTGATGCAAGCCAAAAGGGCCCAAACGCGATTTGGTGACCGTATACTCACACCCTGTATCAGGAGGTCAATTCGTGCCCTCCTTCCAAATTCCCTTCTCCCCATTCTCAATGACCACTCGTTCCACCCGCGGGGGTTTCACCCTCATCGAGCTTCTGCTCGTCATCGGTATCATCGCCATCTTGGCGGCCGTCGTCATCGTGGCGATCAACCCGACCAAGCAGCTGGCCGACGCTCGCAACGCGCAGCGCCGCTCCGACGTGAACACCATCCTGAACGCGGTGTACCAGTACTCGATCGACAACAACGGTAACCTCCCGAGCACCATCACCACGACCACCACGAACGTCTGCCGCAGCGGCGTGAACGTGGTCTGCACGGGCCTGATCAACCTGAACATGCTGACCGGTTCCTACCTGGTCGGTATCCCGGCTGACCCGCAGTCGTCCACGGCCACCGACACGAACTACTCCATCGTGAAGGCCAACAACCGCGTCACCGTCGCCGCCCCCGGCGCCGAGCAGGGCGCGACGATCACCGTCACCCGCTAATTCCGACCTGATCGACACCGAAAGGCCCCCGCTCATCCGGGGGCCTTTTTTGCGGCTTTCCAGAAACCCTTTACAAAAGAAGCGGTTGCTTTCGGCTTGTGCTAGAGGACGTGAAATGAAGGTGTTACACTGGCTCCCATGTTTTGCGCGGAGATTCGCGCATGCCTTTCCTTCCTCTTTGCTCCATGAACACTCGTTCCACCCGCGGGGGTTTCACCCTCATCGAGCTTCTGCTCGTCATCGGT
>CAYSWB010000042.1:0-4652 GCA_964434575.1 uncultured Candidatus Peribacteria bacterium
GCCAAGGCGACACCCATCTGGGTGACCATCATGGCGCTAGCCGACACGCCTGCGAGCCAGCGCTTCGCTGTTCGGAGGGACATAAAAAGGAAGGAAAGAGGGAAGTAAAAGGGTATCAAACGATACTACTACGCACGCGCGCGTGGAGCGTCAATAAAAGGATGTTATCCACACGCGCGGGTTTCGCGATACCCACACGGTTCCCGACGTTGCATTTTTTTATTGCATTGAATAGTATTAGTTTAACGGAATGGCATTTCCACGTCTCTCGCCGGCCAAACACCTGCCTGTCGCGCAGCTCCGGAAGCGCTACGAATCGTGCATGGATCCGGTGGAACGGCGCCATTGGCGGGCGCTCTGGCTGCTGAGTTCGCGCGAGCGGCTGTCCGCGCGCGAGGTGGCGCTGCGCGTGGGATGCACGTCGGACTGGGTGCGGAAAGTGGTGCGGCGCTACAACGCGGCGGGGCCGGCGGGGCTGCTGGACGGTCGCAAGCGCAACGGGCGGCGCCCGCTTCTGGATGCCGGGGAACTTCGTCGTCTGGCCGAGACGCTGCGCGGCCCGCACCCCGATGGAGGACGCTGGACGGGCGCCGACGCGGCGAGAGAAATGGAGGCGATATTGAACCGACCGGTCGATGCCGTGACGGGATGGCGATACCTGAAAAAAGTCACTACGCGCTCATGAAGCCTGCGATATGCTGATTCACGATCCACGAATGCCCGAATCCCGCTCCACAAAGAAGGCTCGTACAGCCCCGGCCGACGGCGGGCGGATCGCAAAGGTACGGGTGTTCGCAAAGAAGCACCTGGGCGCGCTGCGCCGACCGAACGGCGGCGACTACGCCATGCACGGCCGCGAGATCGCCAAGGTGATGCAGGTCGTCACCGATGATCCGGTGTTTTTGTGCGTGGCGATGCTCCACGACCTGCCGCTGCATCCCAACGGCGAAAAGCTGTTGCGTGAAGCGCCGATCACTCGCGAGGAGCGGGATCTAGTCCGAAAGATGCACGCCCTGCGGCATTTGCAGCTCGACAACGATATGGAGGCGCTGAACAGCGCATTGCATGCGTTCATCGATGAGCCGCGGCTGCTGCCGCTGCGCATCGTGCACCGGCTGGTGGACATCCGCATGCTGCACGAGATCCCCGGTAAGCTGCGCACGAACCTGGCGCGGGAAACCCTATCCATGTACTGCGCGTTCGCGGAGCGGCTGGGCATGAACAGCTGGCGGCGGGAGATGGAAGACCGGTGCTTCGCATATCTGTACCCGAAGGAAACGGCCCGCGTGCTCAAGGAATTGAAGCGATCCGAGACCCAAGATAAGCGCGATCTCGCCAAGGCGAAGGCGATCCTGGCGCGTGAGCTGAAAAAAGCCGGCATTCAGGCCGAAATCATCGCCAGCCGCAAGTGCGTCTACAGCACCTTCAACTCCATGCAGCATGAGCGAAAGGCGTTCGGTGAACTGCACGACCGATTGAAGCTGCTGGTGCTGACGAAAGAGATGCAGGACTGCTACGGCGCGCTGGGCGTCGTGCACCGGATGTTCCATCCCATGCCCGGCGCGCTGAAAGACCATGTGGCGGTGCCCAAGGACAACGGCTACCAAAGCATCAACACCGGCGTGTATCCCCTGCCCGGCGTGTGCCGCCAGCCTCTCCGCATCTGCATACGTACCCGCGCCATGCACGAAGCATGCGAGTTCGGCATCGAACGCGGCGGACGGATGCTGCACACGTGCAACTCGTGGCTGGACATGCTGCGCTATTTGCACCAGCGGAAGGGCGATATTCGGACTCCCAAGCAATTCGCGGCGGTGCTGCGCAGTTATTTCGGCGACGGAATCACCATTTACGACGGCAACGCGAACATGTACCGCATGCAGCCGCCGGTCAGCGCGCTGGATTTCGTATGCCACGTATACGGCTCATCTGCGGCTCGGCTGAAAAAAATCTACCGCAATTGCATGCCGTGCCCGCCCGAAACCCTCCTGAACGACGGCGACATCGTGGATGTCGCGTTCGGCCAAACGTCGACCCTCAAACCCGAGTGGCTGAAGGCCTGCCGCCACCGCAGTTCGGTGGCGCTGCTGGGAAAACTGTTGTCGGGGCTGAAATGAAACTTCAACCCTGCGGCAAGGACTCGCAGGCCACTCCGTCTTTGTCGCCGTCCAGGCGGTGCGGATCGTTCTCGCCGCTGAATTTGCAATACTCGTACGTCTCCTGAGCCTCGTCCTGCGTACGGAAATCATCACAGTTATACACGGCGTCACCGCACATGGAGCCCATAATCAAATCGCCCTTTTCGTCGCGCTGGATCCGAGACTCCTTGAGCGAACCGGTCTGCATCATTCTGCCCAAATCGAAATCCGTATTCGATACCTCCATACCGAAAGCAGCCATCAAGACGACGATGGCGCCGATCATCAGCCAGCGCGTCTTCTCGTACAAGTAGGCGATGACCGCGGCGACGGCGATGAGAACGAGGATCAGGGCGATGCGGAGCTTCTTGCTCCGGCGCCAGGAAGCGATTTCTTTCATGACACCGATCATAGGCCCTCGGGAGTTCGGGGTGCAACCTCGCTAGCGCGTGATGCTGATGACCTCTTCGCTTTCCGGATGCATGGCAGTGACGGTGACGCGGTTCTCTCCGCTTTTCACGATGGTGTACCACGTGTGTCCCTCGGGAGCCTCCGGATCGCGCGGCAACGAAACGATGTACGAGCCCTCCAGTACCTTCAAATCAACACAGGGTTTCACGGGTGCCTGGCTGGCGCAGATCTCGGCCGGGGTGTTCAGCGGGATGTTTTTGGGCAAGGCGCCGTTGTTGTCCAAAGCGTACTGCCACACGGCGTTCAGCACCACGTTCACGTCGCTGCGGCGCTGCGCGTCGCGGGCAGCCATGAGCTCCGGCGACGTGCTGACGGAATAACCGCCGAAAAAGAGCAGGAAGAGGAAGGAAACTGCTGCGTTGAACATACGGGGACGGGGGAAATTAGAACATCCGCAGTGTGCGGGCGATGGTCCAGTCGAGCGGCGTGTCGTGGGAACCGCTTTCATTCGGAACGTAGATGAAGCCGTCTTGGCCGAGATTCATGTGAAGGAGGCGCTTGGTGGTCGGGTTGTACTTCAGGATGTACCCGTAGTTGGTGACACAGGCCAGATCGCCCAGGTCCGACGGCTGCTCGATGCCGGGGCGCGGCACGTTCGTGACCCTCACGTCCAACACGCCGCTCTGCAAGCTGGGACCCGTCGTGAACGGGCCGCAATCTTCACCGAAATGCTCCTTGATGAACCCGGAGATCTCCGCGTCGTTGCGGGCGGTCGCAACCGTGATGCCGCGCGCGAAGTAGTCGTCGAAATCCTCGTTCATGTCGTGCCGTTGGCAGTCGCCATACTTGCCCGAGCCGTCCGGATTCTCACCCAAGTACTCGTGATCCTCGTACCATTCGGGATGGAGGTATACGACATTGCCGCTTTGGGTCGTCAGCAGATCCACTGCCGGCTCAATGTCCTGGCTGCAGGAGTAGCCAAGCATTTTCCAGGGCAAACGAACGGAGAACCCAAGGTTTTCGTTGCGGTACAGCCTGTTGTCGGCGGCGAGAATGGCGAAGAGCGCGGCTTCGTGCTTGCCATGGAACGCGAGCTCCTTGTCGCCGTACGTGGCGGCAAGATCCGCGCTGAAGACGGGCAACTCTCCGCTGTCGGCGCGCTGCATGGCGGTGATGATTCCGCGGTACAGCAGCTGTGAAGCATCGGCCCGGCTGAACGGTGCATCGGCTTTGAGAGCCACGCGCTCGGCATCGAGCAGGTTCCATTCACGCATGAGCGTCAGGTACGGCGAATACCACTCGTTACCTTCTTTGTAGCTTGCATACATCTCGACCTCGGACATCATGCCAAGCGCATTCACGACGATTTTGATGGCCTCGACTTTGTTCACCTGTCGCGACGGCTTGAACGTGCCATCGGGGTACCCGCTGATCAGACCCATCGCCTCGGCAGTGCACACGGAACGGAAGTACCAAGCATCGGCATGGATATCGGAAAAACACGACCCGTTTCCCAAATCGACGTCCAAACCGAGCGCCCGGACGAGAATGGTCACCAGCTCGGCGCGGTTCAGCGGTGCATCCGGCTCGAAACGGAACGTGCCGTCGGCCTGCGGCTTGCCCTGGAAGATGCCGTTTTCCTGCAAATAGGCGATGCCGGCCGCGTCGGGACCCGATACATCGGGGAACGAAGCGGCATGGGCTGCCATGGAAAACAGCGTCGCGGCGACGGCGACGGAAGTGGCGACTGAACGGACCATGATGGGCATGAAAGAATGGTGGACGATCTCGGATTCGAACCGAGGACCTTTCGAATGTGAATCGAACGCTCTAACCAGCTGAGCTAATCGTCCAGTGATGTGAATGATACCGAAGGACGATCGTCGCGTGCGCCCGTTTTGTTCTCACGGCGCGTCCGCGCCTGGGCCAGCTGAGCTCATCGTCCAGTGATGTGAATGATACCGAAGGACGATCGTCGCGTGCGCCCGTTTTGTTCTGACGGCGCGTCCGCGCCTGGGCCAGCTGAGCTCATCGTCCAGTGATGAAATGATCTTCCGGAGCCGGAACACGATACGTTCAACCCGCTTCCATCGCAAGGTGCGG
>CAYSWB010000043.1:0-2988 GCA_964434575.1 uncultured Candidatus Peribacteria bacterium
CCGCGGCTGACGCCGATGTCGATGATGACGGCGCCCGGTTTCACCATGTCCTTCGTGATCATCTTCGGTGAACCCACCGCCAGACACAGGATGTCTGCCTGCTTCGTGACCGCGGCCATGTCCTTGGTACGGCTGTGGCAGACCGTAACCGTGGCGTCGCGGTTGAGGAGCATGACCGAGAGCGGCTTGCCGACGATGTTGCTGCGCCCCACCACCACGGCATGCTTGCCGGACAGTTCGATCTTGTAGTACTTGAGCATCTCGATGACGCCGGCCGGGGTGGCGGGCGGCAGGTGCTCGAATTCGGTGCTTAGGAACATCTTGCCCAGGTTGTACGCGCCGAAGCCGTCCACGTCTTTCTTGGGGTCGATGGCGCGGATGACTTCCGGCACGCGCTTGTTGAGGTGCTTGGGCAGGGGCAACTGCACGATGAAGCCCGTGACGTCGGCGTCTTCGTTGAGCTTCTTGATTGCCGCCATCAGCTCTTCCCAGGTGGTCTTTTCGTCCAGATGCATGTGCTCGTGGCGCATGCCCACGGCCTCGCAGCTTTTCATCTTTTGTTTGATGTAGCTGGAGCTGGCCGGGTCCAAACCCACCTGTACCACCACAAGCTTGGGGTCGAACTTCTTCACGTCGGCCTTCAGCGCTTCGAGCATCTGCTCGGCGACGGGTTTTCCGTAGAGGATGGTGGCTGGCATGGCCGGATGATATCAGCCGATGCGTGGTTGGCCCAGCACCAGCCATAAGACCGCTAACACCAACGGCTGGTGCAGCATGTAGATCAGCAGCGAGTGGCGACCGGGTACCGACAACCACAAAGGCACCCTCGATTCCCACAATCCATCGAGCGCGTTTTGAAGTCCCGTCGGCAGCCCCGGCCGCACGTAGGCCAGGTGTCCGATACCGGCGCCCAGCAGCACGGCCGAGAACCACGGAACCACCGGGAAATAGTCCACCGACGTGAACCCGGGCGCATGCACCCCCAGCGGCAGCAACAGCCCCGACGCCCCAGGCTCGGCCCCCGTCAGGTGCTGCAGTCCAAGCACGCCCGTCGCAAGCAGGAGGTTCCAGGCGCCGAGCTCCAGGAAGAGCGGCATGGCGATGAGGCTCGCGCCGATCAGGTGCAAAATGCCGAAGCGAACGAACGAATCCGCATCGGCAACGAGCGTGGCCGTCGACACGAGCATGCCGCACAGCAGCACCCACAATCCGCGCCGCCAGAACCGCCCCGCGATCTTCCGGCGGCTGGCGCCACGACCGCGCATACCCTCGCGCAGCAACACGGCGCTCACGCCCACCAGGCTCAGGAACAGCACTGCAGTCGCGCGCTGCAGCCATAGCCAACCGCCCGAGAACGGGTCGATGTCCCAGCCATGGAACGCATGCAAGTCGTAGGCGGCGTGATACGCGACCATCATCGTGATCGCCAAAGCCCTGAGCAGGTCTATCTCCAGCCGGCGTTGCGGGAGGCGCATGCCCCGCATTATGCGACCGTCCTGGCGTAGCGCGAAATGTGGTTCAAGTGGCTGAAGATTTCGTAGATGCCGCCGAGCACGCTGGTCTCGTGGTACGAGATGCCTTTGGATTTGCAGAAGTCACGGATGATCTTCTGGGCGCGTCCGAACTTGTTGCGCGGCATGTACGGGAACAGGTGGTGTTCGATCTGGTAGTTCAGGCCGCCGTACACGAAGTCGGTGATCGGGTTGCCGCGCATGTTGCGGGACGTGAGCACCTGCTCGCGGAGGAAGTCGATCTTGTCTCCCTCGTTGAAGGTGGGCATGCCCTTGTGGTTCGGGGCGAAAATCATGCCCAGGTACACGCCGAAGAGGATCTGGTGGACGATGATGAACGCGATCGCGTACCAGAACGACAGCATGCCGAACACCATGCCCAGGTACAGGAAGTAGTGGCCGAAGTACGTCAGGCCGTCCAGCCAGACTTTCTTGAACGGGCTCGTGAGGATGTGCTTCAGGCCGGTGAGCTTGATGCTGAGCGCCGGGAACGGGAGGATCAGGATGGGGAAAAGCCACGCTTGGCGCTTGATGACGAAGCGCTCCAGCTTGCCGGTTTTCTCGTGCACCTGGTGCTCGTCGAAGGCGATCATCGGGTATTCCAGGTCCGGATCTTCGTCGTGGCGGTTGGGATGCGCGTGGTGGTTGTTGTGCTTGAACATCCAGCTGGTGGCGCTCATGCCGACCAGGAACGTGCCCGGGTAGAGGACCATGTCGTTCAGCCAGGTGCGGTTGAAAATCTGGCGATGCCCGGCGTCATGGCCCAGCAGTCCGATCTGGCCGTATGCGAACGCCAGGTACGCGGCGTCCAGCAGGACGAGCCAGATGTTGTCGCGCACGAAGTAGAGAATGACGAAACCGCTCAGCCAGAAGACGAACGTGCTGATGATTTTCCAGGTGTAGTACACCGGGCTGCGCTTCAGCAGGCCGTTTTCGCGGATGAGCTTCTGCAGCTCGGTGAAATCCTGCGGGCGGTACAAAATGGCGGCTTCGGTCATGCGGCGAGTGTACGGGGTCAGTGGCCGGCGGCCAAGCTGAAGATCCGTTCCGCGGCGGCTTCCATTCGTCCGCCGGTGTCGACGACGTTCGCCGGCATCTTCTTTCCTTCCCGAGCGTACAGGTCGTAGACCTTGCGCTGGAATTGCTCCTTTTCGAACACGTCGGTGGACGTGCGCACGCCCAGGCGCTGCAAGCACGTCTCGATGTCCGGCAGGGCCAGGATCAGCGCGTCGGGTTGTGGGAACCGCTTGTTCACGTCCGCCAGCCACGCCGCATCCAAACCCAGCGCCTCGCCGTAGACGAGCGTGGACAGCGCGTAGCGGTCGCACACCACCGTCTTGCCGGCCTGCAGTGCCGGCAGGATCTCCAGCTCCACGTGCGCGGCGCGGTCGGCGCAGAACAGCAGCTGCAGGCCGGCCGCGGACGGGATGGTCTTCTGGGCCAGCTGCTGGCGCACGAACGATCCGATGACGCCGCC
>CAYSWB010000044.1:0-2307 GCA_964434575.1 uncultured Candidatus Peribacteria bacterium
CGCCCGTCTGCTCGTCGAGGCGAATTACCGCATTCCGCCAGACATTCTCGCCGCGCTTCGCGCCGCCGCGGACACCGAAGCGTCTGATCTCGGACGTCAGACGCTCGGCCTGCTCGTGCACCACTTCGAGGTCGCCGGCACCGACGGTGGGTGGGTGCCAAAGCAGGCTCGCTGGCCGGAGGCGACGGTGGACGTGGCGGTGGGCCAGATGCGCGCCTTCGAGTTCATCGCCGACAACCCAGGCGACTGGGCGCTTCACTGCCACAAGTCGCACCACGTCATGAACGCCATGGGTCACAACGTCCCGACGATGATCGGCGTCGACCATCGCGGCGTGGCGGAGAAGATCGGCCGGCTCGTGCCCGACTACATGGTGATGGGAGACAAGGGCGGCGCCATGGCGCACGAGATGCCGCTGCCGGATAACACGCTGCCGATGATGACCGGCACGGGGCCATTCGGGCCGCTGGAAATGGGCGGGATGTTCACGGTCGTGAAGGTGCGCGAAGGCCTTGCGCGCGACGACTACCGGGACCCCGGCTGGTACAAGCACCCGGCGGGAACCGTTGCCTACGAGTGGAAAGGGACTGCGCCGAGCCCGGCGCGCAACGCCGGCAAGCCTGACTCCGGCGCCGAGTACCGCGCGAAGAAGCCGGCCGCCGGTCATGGGAACCATTGAAAGGAGTCCTGAGATGAGAAACATCATTGCTGCTGCCGTCCTCGCCACCTTCGCCGGTGCCGTGCTCGCGCACGAGGCCGCAAAGCATCCGAAGGGAGCCGCGGCGCCGATTTCAACGGAGGAAACGGCGTTCGGCCGCGAGGGCGATCCAAAAAACGTTTCTCGCACTATCAACGTCGGCATGAGCGACAAGATGCGCTTCACGCCCTCGCAGTTAAGCATCAAGCAAGGCGAAACCATCCGCTTTCGCGTGAAGAACTCGGGGCAGGTCATGCACGAGATGGTCCTCGGCACCATGGAGGATCTGAAGGAGCACTCCGAGACGATGCGTAAGAACCCCGGAATGGAGCACGCTGATCCGTACATGGCGCACGTCGCGCCCGGAAAAACAGAAACCATGGTCTGGCAGTTCACCAAGCCCGGCGAATTCCACTACGGCTGCCTCGTTCCCGGCCATTTCGAGTCGGGAATGATCGGACGCATTCGAGTAACCCCGAAGTAAGAGAAAGGAGCTTTTCATGAAACGCATTGCCATTGCTTCGATACTTGCGCTCGCTGCCGTCTTGCCGGCGCTCGCCGATGCCGCGAGTCACAAGAAGGACAGCGCGGCTCAATCAAGCGCGGCCTCCCCGGTCGCCGAGGGCGAGGTGCGCAAGGTGGACAAGGACGCGCAGAAGATCACCGTGCGCCACGGCCCCATTCCGGACCTGGACATGCCCAAGCCAATGACCATGGTGTACCGCGTCAAGGATCCGGCGATGCTCGATAAAGTGAAGGCTGGCGACAAGGTGAAATTCGAGGCGGAGAACATCGCCGGCGCATTCACCATCACCAAGATCGAGCCGATGCAGTGACGCGCATGGCAGGTTTGCATGGACGCTTGGCGAGCGCATTGTCGCGCCGGGCGGGGCTTCGGGGCTTCCGTTTCTTCAGGCGTGCGCTCGACACCTCGGCGGCAGCGGTTGTGCCGGGACTTGAATTGCGCGTGCTGTGGGAAGGGGATATGGGGTCCCTCTGCCGGAGGGCGGAGCTGGATCTTCAGCCGGCGAAGGTCAGCGCAGCGTATGCCCGGGGCGACTTGTGCGCGGGGGCGTACGAATCAGGCCAGCTCGTGGGCTATTGCTGGTTCGCGTTCGCCCCCTCACCGCACCTCGATGGCGTCTGGGTCGATTTCCACGAGGAGGGCGTATGGATGTACAAAAGCCTTGTCCTTCCCTCCCACCGGGGCCGCGGCATCGCTCCCTTGCTCTACCGGTTCACGGATCGGCTATGCATGGAGCGCGGCAGAACGTTCTCCATCAGCTGCATCGAGACGCATAACCGGCCCTCGATCGCCGCCATCCTTCGTGCCCGCTACGAAGCCTCGGGATATGCCTGCTACTTGTGGCGGGACCGAAAGATGCTGGCATGGCGCTCCCCAGGTGCAAGGCGCCTGGGCGTGCGTTTTTTCCTCGCTTGACCTTCCCACGGTGGGAAGGTTCAGACTGAGCGCAACTTGGCAATGAGGTCAGCATGGAATCGATGAACATCGGGCAGGCAGCAAGCGCTTCCGGAGTCTCGGCAAAGATGATCCGCCATTACGAGGACGTCGGCCTCGTCCGACCGCCGAAGCGAACCGCCTCGAACTA
>CAYSWB010000045.1:0-2218 GCA_964434575.1 uncultured Candidatus Peribacteria bacterium
AGCTGCACGCACGCTACACGCGAGAAAGCGAATGAGCCCGACGACCTACGGCATAGTGGACCGGCGCGCGCCCGTGCGACTCGAGGTCTCCGTAAACGGCACAGTTCGTTGTGTCGCAGGCATCGGCGACTTCGGAGTTTTGTCTGCAATCATCGGTTGGGTGAAACGACGGTCTGAGCGCATTCACCCCGAGGTGCGGTCGGCCCCTGATTTTGATGAAGCAGGCATGCTGAAGCAGCATATTGACGTCCAGGTCGGTGGCCTTGATTCTGCAACTGATCAGCATGCGCATTGGCTTAATGAGGAGCTGAAGCCGGGTGATGTGGTGACGATTAAGGTTCTCGGGGAGGGTGAGTTTGATCAGCCAACGCACGGTTATCCGGAGCGAAAACTTGCCCCCTGACAGCGCGTTGTTGTCCGACGCCTTAACCTCGCCGCTACGCGCTCAGCGCGGCGCGGCAAAGCGCGAACGTTAGGAGACACGATGGACGCCGCGCTCGTTTTCGCGTCGATATTCCTCAGCGTCGTGCTGCCTGCCGCCACGGCGATGTCCATGATTATCGTTCTCGGCTTCCACTCGTTTACGAGGCGGCGGTGGGCGTCGCGGAGGGGGCTGGCTGCATACGTTGTGTTTGGATTTCTCGGCTACCTGGCATCCCTCGTCTATTACACAATCGTCGGCACCCCAAGCGGGTCTAGCTCCATTTTCAATCTCGCACTGCTGGGCGCGTTCTTCGGGTCGGGCTACGGTGGTACGGCTGCCTGGGTCTATTTTGAGCGGCACCGGGATAATCCGATGCAGCGCCGTAAGGAGTAAGCAACGATGCCGCCTAACAGCGCGTTGGACCGCCCGTGCGATTTCTAGGCTACCTGGTTCAGAGCTGGTGGTACCACATAACAAACATGCGCAACTTGGCGCGGGCCGAGGACAAGCGCCGATGGGTGGCAGAAAACGTTGAATCGATCCTTATCGCGTTGTTTACCCTTGGCGCGATAGTGCTCGGGATCCTGACCATAGACCTGCCATGGAGCGCCATGCGCGATTCGGAGGTCAAGCCCACCGGTCGATGGAGGCTATTTCCTTGAGGGCTGCCGACGGATCCGCGCATGACGACCCAGCTTAAGTATGTGCGTAAAGGCAAACAGCGAACGTCGAGCGCCTACGATCGTTGGTCGCGCGTTTGGAATCTCGCCTGTTTTACGAATCGGCATATCTACCGGAGCGCGCTCGCGTTCCTCGCGGATAGACACAAAGTGGTGCTCGATGTTGGTTGCGGCACGGGCCTGATGAGCAAGCACCTCGTTCGTGGCGGCCGGGAGGTCGTGGGTGTGGACCTCTCTCCCGCCATGATTTCGCGGGCACGCCTCAGGGGTTTGCCAAACGCACGCTTTGTCTTGGGGGACGCGGAGGATCTTCCGCTCGGCGATGCAGGCTTTGATGCGGTATTGAATCTGATCTCTTTCCATCACTACCCTAACCCATGGCTGGCTATCGCCGAGTTCCGGCGCGTGCTTCGGCCAGGGGGGCGGCTAGTCCTGATCGCCTTCGACCGCAATTCGGCGTATATCAGCCTCGCACAGAAGGCCAATCGTTGGACCAAATGGATTGCTGGTGAGTCATGGCAAAAAAAGAGGCACGAAGTCGTTGCCTTGATGCGGGCTGCCGGATTTACGCGGATTGAGATTCACCCGGTGCGCTACTGGATCAAAACGTTCGCAGTCGTTGCGGAATGAACCGGCCAGCTTGCCGTAGTGAGTGCAGCGGGCGAATGAAGGATGAAGCCAAGACCCGCGTGTACGACATCCTTGCCCGGGCCTTCATGCAGGAGGACGTGCGAACCTGCTTCGCGCTGCTCGGGGATGCGAACATGAATTGGGCCGCGCGGTTGTCCGGGCAGGGATGCCGCATGATCTATGTGAGGCACGAGCACTGCGCGCTCGCGGCTGCCATGGCGTACGCCCGAAAGAGCGGGGATGTGGGAGTCGCGACGGTCACGTGCGGGCCCGGTGTAACGCAACTGATCACTGCGCTACCGGCGGCCGCGCGGGCTCACCTGCCGCTGGTCGTGTTCGCCGGGGAAGCGCCGCTGAAGAGCGGCTGGTACAACCAGGAAATCGACCAGGCGCCGCTCATCACTGCGACGGGGGCCGCCTATCACCGGCTGCACATGCCGGAACGCATGCCGGTCGCCGTGCGCGACGCCTTCCTGCAGGCGCG
>CAYSWB010000046.1:0-2069 GCA_964434575.1 uncultured Candidatus Peribacteria bacterium
AAAACATTCACGCTCCCCGGACAAGCCGGCCACGTGACGAGCATGGCCGTGAGCGGCGACGGTACGATCCTGCTCGTGGGTTCGGGATCGCAGGTCACGGCCTTCGACCTGCGCCCGCTTGCAACAAACCAAACACCCACGCTGCTGAAGACGTGGACGGGACTGCCATCGGGGCCCCGCGGCCTGAGTATCTCGGGGGCAACTGCCATCTTCACGGGTGGCGACAACAGCCAGTCGCGCACGGTGGCATTGGACCTGTCGTCGTTGGCGCCGGTAGCCGCACGCCAGGCACACGCCAACCAACTAGATGACGCGATGGACGACATGCTGACCGCATTGGCCGGCATCCGCGCAGACTGGGAAGAGGAGCAGGCATCGCAACAGACTCCTGAGGAAGCCGCCGAAGCCGCACGCCAGGCGCTGCGCGCCTCCATTTTGGCCGACATCGACACGCTGTGCGCGACGTGGAGCGTGAATGAAAACGGCGATCCGCACGCGCAACTGGCCGAGCGCGGCGAATTGCTGCACGACGCCTCCATCGCACTGGTCACGTTCGCGGAAACTTGCGATATCATCGACCAGGAGTTGCAGGACGCGGCGCTGGATCTATCCGAAGCCATGACCGCATGGCAGCAGGAGCAAAGCCGCATCGCCGGCATCGACGCCGGCCTGGAGGGCACCGAAGGCGCGTTTACCGAACGGAACTGGACCGGCATCAGCGTGGCCGCGACCGCCACGACGGTTTCCAGCAACGGCGGCACGCTGGCATCCGTGCACGGCAACATAGTGCAATTCCACGACGCCGGTACCGGCGAATCGCTGGATGTACAGATCGCGCTGCCGGCCGGCTTCGGCGCGCGCGATATCTCGTACCTCGATGACGGCGGCGTGATGGTGACCGGCACCACCGGCATCGCGGTGATCGATCCGTTCAGCCGAACCGTGCGTTTCGTGAAGGATTTCGGCCAGCAGGTGCATGCCGCAAGCGCGCGGGCCGGCGGATTCGACGTCGTCCTGGCCGCGCAGACCGGAGCGGGTTGGAAGTACATGCGATGCGATGAAAACGGCGTCGTGACGACGGAGCACGGCCTGGCCGGCAACACGATGAATGCGCGCCTCTCCGGCGACCTGATGATCCATGGCGTCGGCAGCGTCACCGAAGTCTTCCGGCTGGGCGGCAGCCAGACGTTCACGTTCACGGGTATCGACATGAACTTCGCCGAGATCACCGGCCACAACCCGTGGCTGCAGGCAGCGGATGCCGAAACCGGCGCCAACGGACGCACGTACTTGGTCGGGCAGAGCAATGCCGGACCCAACGGCTTCCTGGTGGCACTCGATGCGCAGGGCAACCGGCTGGGAACCGAAGCCTACGTCGCCGGCCCAAACGTGCGGAGCATCAAGGCACTCGGCGCGGGCTATGTCCTGGTGGACAGCGGCGGCACCCTGAGTCTGCTGAAGTTCACCAGCAACCAGTTCCATCAAATCTGGAGTATCCCGGCCGCCGGTAATACCGACGTGGAGCTTTCTCCGGATGCATCGGCAATCATCATCACCGACGCATCGGGCGTGCGGACGGTGAACGTGGGTGATGACATGCGCAGGGCGGTGGTCCTGACGGAAGCGGCGGCAACACTGGGCAACCTCGCGCTGAACGTGGCGGCAATGCCCGACACGCCCGCCGGCAGAGGCGCAACCGAATCACTGCGCTCAACGCTGCTCGGTTCGGCCCGCGACGTGTCTCCCGAGATCGCCGGCGCGGTGCCCGCAAGCATTCTTGACCAGTTCCTCATCTACTACCCGCAATACCGCACGGATACCGTCGCCTACCAGCAGATGACGCATGCGCAGCAGGTCGACCTGGTGGAAGATCGCTCTGCGCTGCTGCAGCCGTACATTTCTGCGCTCGGCGCATTCGAGGACGCACTGGCCCGCCGCATGGAAGCGGCCATGAACGCCACGCTTACAGAGCTCCACGGTGGCAATCCGGCGACGCACCTGCAGATATTGAACAACAGGCACCTAGACCCCATTTACGGCCAGACCATGCAGCGCCTGGCCGGCATCGG
>CAYSWB010000047.1:0-2059 GCA_964434575.1 uncultured Candidatus Peribacteria bacterium
CCGTCTGGATGGCCGGCGGCGGGATCAAAGGCGGCGTCACCCACGGCGCGACCGATGAACTCGGCTTCCACGCCGTCGAGGATCGCCACTACGTCACCGACATCCACGCCACCCTCATGCACCTCCTCGGCGTCGACGCCCGCAAGCTCGAACTCCCCGGCCGCAAACGCCTCGACATCGACTACGGCACCCCCATTCGCGAAATCATCGCCTAAGCAGCGGCGAGCCTTCGCTGGTCTGCCAGTCAAACCCCGTCGAGAGCCGTCAACGAGTCTCCAGCTCGCAACGGAAGACGGGGGGTCGAGACAAAACATCCCCTGTTCCGAACCGGCGCATTGGTCGGCAAAAGCCTCTCCAATCGTGCAGAGCGCGGCCGTGTCCGCCGAAGATCAACACCAGCAGCAACAGCATCCCGGAAACGCCTGTTCTGTGCTGGCGGTTTCCTGTCCGGTCAGACCGCCGCGTTTGGACCGCTACATCCCCAACCGGGTTTCGGGTTGGGAACCATGGAAAGCGAATCCACTCGCGGGTCGTGGTGCGGGCGTATCTGTCGCCCGCCCCGTTCAGTTCGCCGGTCCCCAAACCTTGACCAGCACGTCGTGGAGCGTCGGGTCATGCTCCTTCAGTTCGGCACGCACGAACGGATAAAAGTCATTGCGATAAAGATAGGCCTCCGTCCCCTCGGCGAAATACTCCTTGTGATTGCTCAGGCCGTAGTGCTTCACCTTCTTGCCGGTGTAGAGCAGCACGCTTTCGTAGGACCCGGATTCCTTGGCCTTGTTGTAGGCCGCAATGATTTCCGGATGGTCGAAGCTGAGAATCTGATCGTGGTAACCATGCGCCAGCTCGTGAAGGATGACGGCCGGATGCTTGAGCAATTGTCCGCGTGAGAACAGTTCCCGGGCCTGGGGAACGTGAACCTTGCGGGTCAGGCGCGGGTCATGCCCGTTGGCCACCAGCCAACCCTTGCTCGGATGGTACTGCATGGCCCGAAGGAGCGGATGGCTGTGTTCAATCCAAATCTCGATGGTCTGCATTTTGGCCAGCGGTTCCGCCGGGACGAGGATTTTGATCCGCTGCAAATGATTGGCCAGCATGGTCAGTGCCTTGGCGCCTTCTTCGCGATGCTCGCCATCGATGAGCGCAGGCTCGACATGGACTTTCCAGCCCTCGATGTCGCGCACGGCGGGGTCGAAGCGCACGGGCGGCGGGGTCTTTGGCTTGTCGGCCGCCTTCGTGGCATTGTCCTGCGAACAGGTTTTTGTCGGGCCGGCAAAAACGGCGAACATTGCCAGCAGCACGGGAATGAGTCTGGTCATGGAGGATGGGTGGTTACTTGTTGGCGGTTGTGGAAAAAACCGGCACCTCGCAAAAAGTCAGCGCGGCGAGGCCGTTCGCGCCGAAGAGTAACGTGTCCTGGCTCCACGCGACTTCTTTGAGGTAGGTGATTTGCTTGGCGGCGGACGGCTCCTTCAACTTCAACGTGAGTACATTTCCGGCGACGCTGCCGGACGCGACTTTGTCCTTCGCGCCGTCGAGGTAGAACTGCCCCGTCAGTGTGTCGGTCCAGACGACGGGTTGGTCAAACTCCAGCGCGAGCGCGTCTTTCGCGGCGTTGGTGTAGGTGACGCGGCGCAGATTCGGCGCGGTGAGCGGGGCGGACGCGGTCTTTCCATACACGTCGCGCTCGAGGAGCGGCTGCGCCATGCGCGCGAACTCGCCCCAGCCGGCCAGCGGGAAGTGGCAGCCGCCCGGCGGACGCACGCCGAGCGTGGAAAGGATGCTCAGGTTCGAGAAGAGCTGCGGCAGCGTGCGCTGCTTTTCGCGGAGGCGGTCGCCCGCGCCGTCGCGTCCGCCCATCGCGCAGGAGTTCGGCCAGATTTGGAAAACGTAGTAGTGCTGCACGTTCGGGAAGTCCTGCTTCCACGCGCCGGCCATCTCGATGAACAGGCGGTGGTAACTCTCCCAGCCGAAGCCGCCGGTCGGGCCGTCCGCGCCCTGGTCGTTCTCGCCCTGATGCCAGAGGATGCCGCGAATGCCGTGCGTGAGCCGCGCCTGC
>CAYSWB010000048.1:0-1961 GCA_964434575.1 uncultured Candidatus Peribacteria bacterium
ACGGCAACCTCACCGACAAGCCGTACCTGGTCTCGAGCGCGCGGGTCTCCGTAGCCGAGCGCGTGGACGTGATCGTCGACTTCACCGGGAAGGCCGGCAAGACGTTCTACATCGAGAACCGGCTGGAACAGACTGACGGACAGGGACCCAGCGGCACGGTCAAGGCAGCCGGGCAAGGCGACCTTTTCCTCAAGATCATCGTCGACGGGCCCGTGGTGGCCGATGCCAGCGCCAACCCGGCGAACATCACTGCCTTCTACGGCATGCCGTCCACGACCGCCACGCCGCGTGTCACGCGCAACTTCACGTTCCAGAACCGCGGCGACTGGAGGGTCAACGACAAGCTCTTCACCGACGAAGTCCGTTTCAGGGTCCAGAGAAATTCGGTGGAGATCTGGAATTGGCAGAACGAGGGCGGCCGCTGGCACCATCCGATCCACATGCACTTCGAAGAGTTCCAGACCCTGTCGATCAACGGCAGCGCGCCGACCAATTCGCCGCTGGTCAAGAAAGGCCGGAAGGACGTGGCGCGGCTCGAAAATCGCGAGAACCACCGGGTCTTCTTCCGCTTCCGGGACTTCAAGGGCATCTACCCGATCCATTGCCACAACGTGGTGCACGAGGACCACGCGATGATGGTGATGCTGGAAATCGTCGACTCCGGGGCCGACACCATTACACGGCCGTAATCCAGCCGAACGCAAAGGAATGCCATGAAAAAGATGTCGAGGAGAGCATGGTTGGGGGCGGCGGGTGCCGTCGCCGCAGGGGGCTTGCTTGTGTCGCCCGGCGAAAGCCGGGCGGCGGCCCCCGCGGCGATGGATCCCGCCCGCGATGCGATACGCAAGCGCAATCTTCCCAACGTCGCGCTTAGCACCCACGAGGGCGAGCAAGTCCGTTTTTACGACGATCTCGTCAAGGACAAGTTCGTCGCCATCAACATGATGTACACGAGCTGCAAGACGAGCTGCCCGCTCACCATCGCGAATCTGGTGGAGGTGCACAAGCTGATGAGCGAGCGCGTCGGGCGGGATTTCTTCATGTATTCGATCACGCTCGACCCGAAGGTGGACACCGTCGCGGTTCTCGCCGAGTACGCGAAGACCTTCGGCGTGGGCAAAGGCTGGAAGTTCCTCACCGGAGCGCCCGCCGACATCGAGCTTCTGCGGCGTCAGCTGGGCTTTTCCTGGGCCGATCCGGAGATGGACCGGGACAAGGACTTCCACACCGGCATGGTGCGGTACGGCAACGAGCCGCTCATGCTGTGGGGCGCCGTGCCCGGCATGGCGGAGCCGTCGTGGATTGTCGAGTCCATCCACTTCGCCGAAGCGCCGAAGCGCGGTCCCAACGGCGAGCGGATCGTCGCAGCACGGACCCCTGCAGCCCCGAAGGCCACAACGGGCGAGGCGAGCGCGACGCCGCATCATCACAAGCATTAATTAGGTATGTCGTGCTTCAAGCCGCGAACGGCCGGGAAAGACTACCCTGGTCGCTCGCGGCTGTTTTTCTTGCAGGTCGTTTTTTCAGCAGGTGTTGCGCTGGCCCCGCCCGCGGCGGTGGCCGACGCCCCGGAGGCGGCGCAGGGCTTGAGCTCCTCCGAAGCGCGCGGAAAGATCCTTTATACGACCGGGCGCAACCAATCGGGCGCGCCCCTGTACTTCCGAATTTATTCCGCGGGCGACCGTCTGGTGCCCGCCCGCACGGTGGTCTGCGCAAGCTGTCACGGAGCCGAAGGTCGAGGCGGAAAGGAAGGAAACGTATTGATGGCTGATATCTCCCGCAGCGCGTTGACCAAGCCGCTGATTCCCTCCGAGCCCTGGTTGCGCAAGCGCGTTCCCTACACCGACGACCAGATAGGACGTGCAATTACCGGCGGGATAGACTCCTCAGGACAAAATCTCGACGGTATGATGCCTCGCTGGGTCATACAGGAGTCCGACTTGCAAGATCTCCTTCAATAT
>CAYSWB010000049.1:0-1817 GCA_964434575.1 uncultured Candidatus Peribacteria bacterium
CCTTTTGCATCGGCATCTCGGGCAGCTACACGCCGGAGGTCGGCCTCGAATATCTGGCGCAGGCCGACTTCGTCATCGCGGTCGGCTGCTCGCTCGCCTATCACGCGGGCGGCGGGGGCCAGCTTTGGCCGAAGGCGAAGACCTTGCAGATCGACATCGATCCCGTCGCGGTCAGTCAGGGCCAGGAAGTGGCGCGTCATCACCTGAGAGCCGACGCACGCCTGGGCGTCGAGGCGTTGACGGCAGCGTTGCCTGCCCGCCGCCAAAGTTGGCGCAGCGATGCGATGGCGGCGCGCATCCGCGATTCGAAGCCCGACAGCCACGGCTTCGAGATCGAGCCGGGGCTGCTTGACCCGCGCCGTGTGGTCGAGGCGCTGGAAGGCGCTTTGCCGCAAGAATGGGAGATGGTGAACTCGGGAGGCCACTGCTCCTGGTTCTTCGCGCAGATGCCGTCGCGCCCGCAGGAGAAGTTCCTCACCATCCGCGAGTTCGGCGCGATCGGCAACGGCATCTCGTTCGCGATGGGCGTGGCGGCGGCACGCCCGGATCGAACCGTGGTGCTGTTCGACGGCGACGGCAGCCTGATGATGCATGTGCAGGAGCTCGAGACTATCAAGCGCCACCGGCTTAACATCCTGATCGTGGTGATGAACGACGGCGCGTACGGCTCGGAGGTGCACAAGCTTCGCTCGGAAGGGATGCCCGAGGACGGGTCGGTCTTCGGCTACAGCGATTTCGCCGGCATCGCGCGCGGCTTCGGGCTTCCGGGAAAGACGGTCGGGAATCTGGACGACGTGCCCAAGCTCGTGGCGGAGCTCGCCGCAAGCGGCGGCGCCGCGGTCTGGGACTTCCACGTCTCGGACAAGGTCGTGTCGCCGACCATCCGCCGCGCCCATCCTCATCCCGTCAAGAAATAGGCTGCGCGATGGAATTGACTACCGAGGACGGAACGGTTGTCTCCAAGCCCAGCACGCAGCAATTACAGGCAGCATTGGCAAAGCTCGGCTTGCCTGGCAACGGCTTTGCAATCCTTGCCACGGCGTCTCAGCACTATCTGCAAGTGGCTGGAAGCCGAGCGGACGGTTACGTAGCGGAGTACCGGGACGGATCGGAGAGGTCTCACCATTCATCCAAGGAAACCAATCTGTCCCACCAGCAGATGGTGCATCTAATGTCCGCATACCTGAACGGCGGCCCGTGGAAGGCTTTAACCGGCTGGCAACATGGTTTCGCCAAGGAAGGGCCAACAGGCCGACCGTCCAAGGGCCACAGGGCGATAGTGATGTTGTTCTTTGCCATCGGAGGAATATCGCTCGGGGCTAGCGCGTATTTCGCCTACACCACGCACCGATTCCTTCAGCGTGGGGTCGAGGTACCGGGGAAGGTAACAAAGATGGTCCGGCGTGGAGACCAAACGTACGCACCAATCGTGGAGTACGTTGATCTGACAGGTCAACGCCGCGTACTTCATTCGTCGTTTAGCAGCAACCCTCCTTCGTTCTATGAAGGGGAGAGCGTAAAAGTGGTCTACGATCCTGCGGACTCCAATTTTCCGCTCGGCGCCAGGATCCGGAGCTTTGGGCAACTATGGGGGGCGACTCTGTTCACTCTGGTATTCGGGGCGGTTTTTGGCGGGATTGCGGGCGCTCACTGGTTAGTCGTATTCCGCCGTAAGTCGGTCGGTGATGGCTAAAGACAACCAAAGGACGAAACCCGCAATTCCATGAGCTTCTTCATCGAAGTGCTTGCCGGAGGGCTGCTTGCGGGCGTGATGTATTCGCTCGTCGCGCTGGGCTTCGTGCTGATCTACAAGGCTT
>CAYSWB010000050.1:0-1805 GCA_964434575.1 uncultured Candidatus Peribacteria bacterium
AGAAGCCTTGCGCAGGCTGCCCGTGATGCCGAGCACCTTCAGGTCCGACATTCAAATTCTCCTTGGATTTTTGGGAACGGAAGTGTACGAAAATAAGATGAAACTCGAAATTCTTGGCGTCGCGTTCGCTTCGGCCCTGATGGTGGTTTCGCGCGGCGGCCAGACGGCCGAAGAAGGAAGACTCCTCGAAGCAATAGAGCCGCCGGACCCGCAGCGGCGCCCCGGCTACGAGCGCCGCTGCCGCCGCGGCTACTTCTTCGGGATCCTCACCAGCGTTACCTCGTTCGTGAGGCTGTTGGCGAGGACGAAGTCGCCGTCCTTCGTGACGTCCGTGTTGCGCACGATGTTGCCGCCGCCCGGAATCGCCCAGCTCTGGAACTTCTCCGTCTTCGGGTCGAAGCGCACGATGGTGTTCGGCTCGGTCTCGGATTCGCTGTACCAGATCACGTTATTGATCGCGGAAATCCCGTAGGGCGCGGACTTCGGCCCGCTCGGCGACGGGTACTCGGTGACCTTGCCGGTCGAGGGGTCGAGCTTGCCGAGATAGCCGCGAGAGTAATCGGCGTACCAGACCATGTCGTCGCCAGTGATCGCGATGCGCCGCGGGCGCGAGGCGGGGTTGGGCAGGGTGTATTCCCTGATCTCGAGCGTCTTCGTGTCGACCCGCGCCACCTTGTTGACGCCGAACTGGACCACGAAAAGATTGCCCCTGGAGTCGAGCGCCATGCCGTAGGGGCGGGACTTGGCGGTGGGCGGCGTGAGCAGCCTGATCTCGCCGCTCTTCGGGTCGAGCCGCCCGATGCGGTTCGCATTCTGCATCGTGAACCAGAGGATCCCGGCCTTATCGAACACCAGGGTGTGCGGATCGCCGGTCTCGGGCATCTTGTACTCCGTGACTTCGCCGCTCTTCGGGTTCAGCTTGCCGATCAGCGAGCCGTTGTTGCCCGTGTACCAGATGTTTCCCTGCGAGTCCTCGACGAGCCCGTGCGGCCCGGAGTGCGCCGTCTTCAGCGGATACTCCTTCACCTGGCCCGTCTTGGGATCGACGCGCCCGAGCGCGTTGACCATCTGGCCGGTATACCAGAGCGAACCGTCCTTCGCCGCGAGCGGATCGTGCGGCCGCGCGCCGGGGCTCGCCGCTTTCCATGCCTGCATCGAGACCTTCTCCGGTCCGGGGACCAGCACCGCCGCCGGCCGGCCTTTGACCGGGTAGGTCTTCACGAGGTAGGCCTTCATCGCCGGAAGCTGGTCCGGCGGGATCGACACGCCATGGTTCGTCATCATGCGTAGCACGGTGTCCCAGCCTTGCGGCGTGTAGCCGGAGCCCACGCGCGCGCCGATCGCATGGCAGCTGTTGCAAGCGGCGTCGACCAGCTGCTTGCCTTTGTCTTCGGGGTTTTGGGCCCAGGCGGGAAACGCCAGGCACAGAGCGCCGATCAAGGGCAGATTGAGTTTGCTTGACATGCTTATCTCCAGGGCCGTTCGATAAATGAGCGATGAAATGAGCGATGAAATGTGCGATGAATACGCGAACCATTCTTGCACAAGGCCCCGCGCGAGGTAAGCTGGAAGTTCGACAGCGCGAGACGAGGGAGGGACTGTGGCGGCGCGATGGCTCACGGCATTTTTTATAGCGGCGGGAGTTTCGGTTGCTGCGGCGCAAAGCTTCCCCGAGCGCCCGGTTCGCATCGTCGTCCCGCTGACCCCCGGCGGCTCGCCGGACACGATCGCCCGGATTTTGTCTCAGGGGCTGCAGGGCGTCTGGAGCCAGCCGGTGGTGGTCGAGAACCGGCCCGGCGGCAACC
>CAYSWB010000051.1:0-1789 GCA_964434575.1 uncultured Candidatus Peribacteria bacterium
CGGCCCCGGTGCGATAGGCGTACGAGACTCTTGTACGTCCAGGCGATTTGCGGGCCGAATTTCACCGACACGCCGTCCAGATGAGGCAGAGGCGCGAATGCCAGCCAACAGTAGCCCGCCACCAGGCCACCGTCGTACGCAGCGACGCAGAAGTCACCGCGTGAATAGGCCGCCATTACGCTCGGCTCGCGCAAGTCGAGATCCTGCTCGCCGCAGAGCCCCATCACATCGCGCTGCGACAGCATGCGAACATCGAGCCCGCCTAACGGTGAAGGCCTGGGCTCCGCCGCGAGCGGCCGGGCAAAGAAGCGGAACACACGCAGCCCGGCATGCCCCGCTAGTCGTCGCAGGAGCTTGCGGTAAATGCTCTTCGCCATTTACTGCGCCGGCTCGATCGCGATTAGCGTGAAAGCGCCGTTGATGTTCTCCGCCCTGAACTTGACCTTATCGCCGGCTTTGACCTTCTCCAGCATCGACGCGTCCTTCACGCGATACACCATGGTCATGGGTTTCGGCATATCCAGATCGGGCAGCGGGCCGTGGCGAAGGGTGATCTTCTGCGCGTCCTTGTCCACTTTGCGGACCTCGCCCTCGGCCATGTCGCGCGCGGCGGCGCCGGCGGACGCGCCCTGCTGAGGCTTGCCCTGATCCGTTTGCGCCCACGCCGGTGCCCCGGCGGCAATCAGAAACAGGCATGCGGTTGCTGCAGTGATTCGCTTCATTGCTGCTCCTTTCATTTCACAATTACCTTCCCCATCATTCCGGCCTCGAAATGGCCGGGCACCAGGCAGCCGTAGTAGAACTCGCCCGCCTTGGTGAACTGCCACGTCATGGTCTCCGTCTTGCCCGGCGCTACGTGCGCCATGTACGGCTCGTCGTGCTCCATGCCCGGATGCTTTTGCATCATCGCGGAATGCTCTTTCAGCTCCTCCATGGTTCCGAGCACCATCTCGTGCATCACCTGGCCTGCGTTCTTGACGTGAAACCGAATCGTCTCGCCCCGCTTGATCGTCAGCTCGGCGGGTGTGAACCGCATCTTGTCGCTCATGTGCACATTCACCGTGCGCGACACTTTCTTCGGGTCGCCTTCGCGCCCGAAGGCCTTCTCCTCCGAGGAGATCGGGCGAGCGGCTTTCTTCTCGTGCTTCTCGTCCCCGTGGGAAAGCGCCGGTTGAGCGAGTGCAGCCAGCGCGACTGTGAGAACTGCGTGTTGGATTTTCATGATTTCAGTGTTTCTTCCCTTGTTCGTCCTTGTGCTCGTCGTGCTTGCTTTTGCCTTTCGCCTTTTTCGCCTTTTTCGCCTTTTCATGCTTTCCGGAATGGCCGGCCTTGTCGGCGGAAGCCGAAGCCTTCGGCTTGTCTTCATGCTTGCTGTCGGCCCATGCGTTTCCGGCAATGGCCGCAGCAACCGACAGCGCTCCAATAAGACTCTTCTTCATGATTGCTCTCCTATGGTTGAGGTGAACCGATAACATCGATTAATGCCCGCTGTGCGCGCCGGGCTTGCGTACTTGCATGGAAGATGCGTCGTCGGCAGCGAGCGGCTTGCGCGCGGCGGCAGGCGTATCGCCCTTCCATTCGTACGACACCGTGCCGGCGGGGTGCTTGTACCAGCCCGGATCCTTGTAGTCGTTGCGGGCCAGGCCTTCGCGCACTTTGACGACCGTGAACATGCCGCCCATCTCGATCGCGCCGAAGGGGCCGGTGCCGCTCATCATCGGCAGCGTGTTGTCCGGCAGCGGCATCTCCATCTCGCCCATGTCGGCCATGCCGCGCTCGCCCATGAGCA
>CAYSWB010000052.1:0-1744 GCA_964434575.1 uncultured Candidatus Peribacteria bacterium
CACGCGTTTTTTGGTTCCTTTTTGTCGCTCGGACAAAAAGGGACGGAAGAAATACTGCTTGTCCTTAGTATCTAATACCTCTGCTTATGCAGTCATCCGCTGCCTCAGCAAGATCGCCTTGCCCAGGCGCACGTGGTACACCGCGCCGAACGCGACGGCGGTTTCGAACACGAACAAGAGGATGAGAATCCCCGCTTTCGGTACGAAGGCCGACACGACATCCACCAGGCCCGAAGCGACCCACACGAACAGCACCAGGAACAGGAAGAGGGTGAGGCGCGCGCCCATGATCGCCATGCGATGTCCCCTGCTCTTTACGAAGCTGAGCTTGGCCGATTGCAGGATGCCGTGCTGGCCCGAGACGACCAGCATGGGGGCCATGACGTACGGCGTGAGCAGGATCATGGCGGCGGCAGCGGCGGCGAACAGCGCCGGAACGAACGCGACCGGCGGCAGGAAGAACACCACGAGCAGCAGGATGACGACGGGGATCACGGCGAGCGAACGCAGCCAGACCCACGGCACGAGGCCGCAGATCTTGAGGATGTTCATCGGCAGCTTGCGCACGGCGTCATACGCGCCCCGTGCTTCCTGCACCGCGATGGTCACGAAGTAGACCGCGGACACCAGCAGGATAGCCATGGCGATGACCAGCATGCCGAACACCAGCGGCATGGACGTGATGACAAAGTACAGCGCGGCGTTCGAGGGCGTGGGACGGAAACCGTACTCCGAAGCCGGGCGGCCGCTGGACAGACTCGATTGCAACGCCTCCAGGATGGCATTCACCTCCGCGGCATCGGCGCCGTCGCGCAGCAGCGTGACCAACTGGCTTTCGAACTGCTCGCTGGTCAGCGACGTGGCGGAAAGCACGTTCGAAACGCCGGCATCGATCTGCCGTGCGAAGAACGCCTGGTTCACGGCCAAGAGCATGGTGAAACCAAGCAAGCCGACCCCGACGGAACGCCACCGCACGAGGAGGAAACTCCAGGTCTCGCTCAGCAGTGCTGTTGCGGACTGCAGCATGGGTGCAAGGTTACTTTTCCTCGATGGTGTAGGCGCAGCGGTCGCACTTGCGGAACGTCTTGCCGCCCTGGTGGATCTCGATCAGCGTTCCCTTGCGGCACTCCGGGCACAGGTTGCCGGTCATGAAGCTCGGGACGGCGAACTGCACCTTGCTGCCGCCGTGTTCGCGGATGCAGGCCGAGCGGGGGTGGTCGCGCAGTTTCTGCAGGACCTTGGCCTCGATCTGGCGGATGCGCTCACGCGTGACGTTGAACTCCTTGCCGACTTCTTCCAGCGTGTGGCCGATACCATCTTTGAGGCCGAAGCGCATCTCGATGATCTTGCGCTCGCGCGGCGTGAGGTATTCCAGCATGGCGTGGACGTTCTCCTTGCGCAGCTGGCGGTTGGTGGCGTCGAACGGGTTCACGGCCTCCTCGTCCTCGATGAAGTCGCCGAGCTTGCTGTCTTCCTCGGAACCCACCGGGGCCTCCAGCGAGATGATGTCCTGCGAGATCTTCTGGATGTGGCGGACCTTCTTGATGTCCATTTCCATTTCGACGGCCAGCTCCTCCACCGTCGGCTCGCGGCCGAGCTCCTGCACCAGGCGGCGCTGGGTGTGAGTCAGCTTGTTGATGGTCTCGACCATGTGGACCGGGATGCGGATGGTACGGGCCTGGTCGGCGATGGCGCGGGTGATGGCCTGGCGAATCCACCAGGTGGCGTAGGTCGAGAACTTGAA
>CAYSWB010000053.1:0-1562 GCA_964434575.1 uncultured Candidatus Peribacteria bacterium
CTGCCTAGCGGCTGACCGAAGCATATCGCAGCTGGCCACGTCCTTCATCGGAATTGGGAGTCGAGGCATCCGTGTGATGCGTTGAGTAACATGTAATATCAGGACTTTCTCCAGCCTTGCGGCGGAAGAAAGTGAAATTGTGCTGTTCACGTCTCATGGCGCGGGCAATACGTAGACACCACTGTCTGCGTTTCAACCTTCCAAGAGAGAGGTAAACAAGCGGTTTCTTGATTCTTATCGTTCTAAATTCGTAGAAAATTTCATATCCAGCCGATGCTGCCAACGATCATGGTGACGCCGCACCCCGATTCCTACTCCGGCTCGCGCCGGGGCAAAAAAAACGGGTGGCTTGCGCGCACCCGTAGAACCAGTATCCCCGGGGGGATTCTGACGCTACGGATAAGCGCAAGAAATCATCATGTGCCGGGGCATTGTACAGTCGCGAAAGAGTGGGTCAAGCACAAAATCAAGGATTTTTTCTCGACGGCGACCTGCCGATGTTTTGGAAAGGCAGAAAAGGCATTTAACGGCTCTGAAAGCCAGTGGATCACGCATGCGATGCGGAGTAGCATGCTCGATAACCTTCCCCATATTCCATGAAAAGTTCCACCATTCTCCATGTAGCCGGCGGCATGGCCATCGTCGCGTTGCTGGCGCTGCTTTCCGTGCCACCCAAGCCGGCACTGGCCGACCCGCCGTTGGGCACCGGGGCGGCGCCGCCTCAGCAGTTATGGTGCTGCGACTTGAACCACGGCGGCTGTTACTCGGGCACGGGAGGCACGTGCCGTGCCGGCGGGGCACCGTACCCCGATGAGCCGTCCTGCAATCTGGGCTGCGGCGCCGGCGGTCCGGGCGTGGGTCCGGGCATCGGCGCCCGCGGATCGTCGTTCTTGTAGACGCGTATGACGCAAAAAGCCCGTGGAGGCGTTCCACGGGCTTTTGCAGATGTCTGGCTGATTACTTCTTGGCCGATTCCGGATCGTCTTCGCCTTCCACGGCCTCTTTCAGTTCCTGTTTCTGGGTGGCACCGGAGGCGTCCACATCGGCGCCTTCCTCGATGCCTTTCTTGATGTCTTCGGGATCTTCTTCGTCCAGGTCTAAGTCGGTGATCTTGTCCTTGGCCGGGATCAGATCCTCGCTCTCCTGCTCTTCATCGAAGCGCGTCTTGAGCTTCACGACCTCGGCGGCCTGGCCCTCGATCTCGACGACCGGCACTTCCTCGGCCTTGATCTCGTCGGAGAACTTGAGCAGATCGACCTTCAGACACAGGGCCTGCAATTCCTTCACCAAGACGTTGAACGACTCGGGAGTGGACGGCTTGCGGATCGGCTCGCCCTTGACGATGGACTCGTACGCCTTGGAGCGGCCCACCACGTCGTCGGACTTGATCGTAAGCATTTCCTGCAGCACGTGCGCGGCGCCGTAGGCTTCCAGGGCCCAGACTTCCATTTCTCCGAAGCGCTGGCCACCGTGCTGCGCCTTACCTCCCAGCGGCTGCTGGGTAACAAGCGAGTACGGACCGACGGAACGGGCGTGGATTTTGTCTTCGACAAGGTGGAGCA